>SCQM01000118.1 GCA_004298555.1 Actinomycetota bacterium
GGATTGCCTGGCCATGATTATGAACAGCTCTCTGCAAAGACTGACGAACCCACCAGGTAGCGTAAGTAGAGAATTTGAATCCGCGTCTCCAGTCAAACTTCTCAACAGCTCTGATGAGACCAAATGTACCTTCTTGAATCAGGTCGGAGAGTTCTACGCCTCGATCTTGATAACGCCTAGCCCAGTGAACTACAAGACGAAGGTTTGCTGCAACCATTTCTGTCTTAGCTGACTCGTCGCCAGAGCGGACCTTCTTCGCCAGCTCTACTTGCTCGGCCGGAGAAGGCAGCGGGTGACGGGCCAAATCGTCCAAAAATAACCGTACTGAATCCGCGCCGAGGCCAGCACTGTTAATTGCTGCCTCAACAATGGCTTCCGCATTGCCCTTTCGACGTCTAGTACGCTGCTCAGGTGCTATTTGTGTTTCCTCTTTTCGCTTCGGGGACATATCTCTCAGATCTCTTTCGTGGTCTTTTCTCAAAAAACGTGAATGCGTAGTCTACCGCTTTCAAAAAATAAATGCTAACAGAAAACCTAGTTTTTTGCAAATATAGCTACTAGCTCCACTTTCTCACATTTCTCTCATAATAAGAATTCAATGTGGACGTTCTGGCTTGAAATTTCTGCTACCGGTTAAAATTGGTAATAGTACGAATCTGCCGGAGGCTTCAATGAAACGTTTCAAAACCAAAGCCCGCAGTAAAGTCTTGTATGCCGCACCCCTTGCCATCGCATCCTCAGCTTTAGCTGTTTCTTTAATCGCCCCGCAAATTGCCAGGGCTTCAACTTCCAATCTTGCTCCAGTATCACCTACTCAACTGGTTAGCTGGATCAAATCCACCTCACCGATTCCTTTAAGTGGAACAGTCACGGGCACGACTTCATTCCCAGTCCCGTCAGCTTCGTTGCTAAATTCCTCAAACCCCGAAAGTGGACTTAGCGGGTCATCTACCGAGTCATACAACGTTTGGGCTAACGGCTCAGGATCATTCCGCTCTCAGCAGGTGAGTGCAGGCGCAGAGAAAGACCTCTATGTCACGCCTGGTTCAGCATGGTTGTGGAATTCCGCGAACCTTACGGCCACGAACGAGCAGCGGCAGGGGTCTGATTCCAACGGGTATTCGTCCGGCTCAAAACCAGGGGGGGCGACTCCAGGGGCGACTGCCAGTGAAATAGTTTCAAAGCTTTCTGCCTACTCAGCTTTGAGCGTCTCTGGGAGTACGATGGTTGCCGGGCGGCCAGCATTCACACTGACTTTAGTTCCAACTGCCAGCGACAGCCTGATCGGTTCGATTCAAATTGCAGTGGATGGACAGACCCATATGCCAGTCCAAGTGCAGGTATTTCCAAAAGGGTCTAATTCGCCGGCTGCGTCTTTGGGCTTTGTGACGTTGACGTTCGCGCCCCAGCCGTCATCCATATTTAGCTTCACGCCTCCTTCGGGCGCAAAGGTGATTAACGGTGTTCAATCCTCTGCGTCAAACGGGAATCAACCTGGTTCCGGAAGCGGCACCAAAGTGGTCGGCAAGGGATTCGATTCTGTAGCCATTGTGACGGCTGCTCCGAAGGCGACATCAGTACTGGGCGGCTTTGTAAAGTCGCTGCCGACAATATCAACGCCTGCCGGGTCAGCGCATCTCTACTCTACTCCGATTTTCGAGGCATTGATTTTGCCCAACGGCACAATAGTTGCTGGTGCAGTGGACACTTCACGCCTTATTCAGGTCGCTTCAGGACTTTAGAGCGGAGTGCAGTCCGACCAAGAGATTACGCAAAACCAAAGAATTGAAGAGGCCGGATCTTTAGCTATCGCCACTAAGGGTTTGACGAAGGCTCTAGGGGGCGCGAATGTCGTAGAGAATGTGTCGCTGGAGGTGCCGACAGGTTCTATATATGGATTCTTGGGTCCAAACGGATCGGGTAAGACCACGACGATAAGGATGATCCTTGGTCTCGTTGCCCCCGATGCCGGAGAAGTGGAGATCCTGGGTGCAAGCGAACCGAGAGACCGCCAGCTGAAGCTTTCGCGGGTGGGTGCGGTTGTTGAGGGTCCGGGATTCTATCCATATCTGAACGGCTTCAATAATCTGAAAAGATTTGCACAGGTTGCATATCCAGCTCAACGGAGATCCAATCCAAGAATTCGAATGCTGACCGATGCTGACATATCATCCAGCCTGGAGCTGGTGGGTTTATTAGATGCCAGGAATAAGAACTACCGGGCGTATTCATTGGGAATGAAACAGCGGCTGGCGATCGCGGCAGCTATGCTTTGGCCGCGCGAGCTGCTGGTGTTGGATGAACCCACAAATGGATTGGATCCGCAGGGAATAGTGGAAGTCCGTGACCTGCTGACTTCACTCAACCAGAATGGCCTAACAATATTCGTCTCCTCCCACATCCTAAGTGAGGTCGAGATCATCTGCAGCGACGTGGGGATTATGGGAGAAGGGCGCCTCCTATTCCAAGGTTCGACAAAGGCATTCAGAAGCTCGCTAGGTGACGAATTTGTGGTGGAGACGGCGAATCCGGGCTTGGCTGAGTCGATACTTTTGCAGTTTGGATTCGCGGAGCCGGATTCTATTGAAATTCAATCAGGAAGGCTGAGCGCTGTCCTCATAACTGATGAGATCGAACGCGTAGTGACGGCATTGGTCAATGGCGGCGTAGGCATACGGGCAGTGGGTAAAAGCTCGCCCTCGCTTGAGGAGGCGTTTGTCGCGTTAACTGGAAGGAGTGGCCATGCTCGCTAGCGAGCTGTCCCTTCTTTTCCGGCGACGCAGGACAAAGGTGCTTTTGATACTTTTGTTCCTCGCCCCCTGGCTGATGGGTTACATAATTTACCAATTTGGGGGCGGAAGGGGAGACCAGGGGCCCAATTTTTTGAACTTGGTTACCCACAATGCCGTGTTCCTGGTCCTGGCCTCCATGTCATCGTTGCTTCCCCTATTGTTTCCCCTCGCGGTTTCGTTGATTGCCTCGGATTCAATAGCGGGCGAAGCATCGCTGGGCACCTTGAGGTATCTATTGATTGCACCTGTATCGAGATTGAAACTTCTCGTATGCAAGTTGGTGACTTCTGTTATTTTTGTACTTGTTGCCAGCGTGGGTGTGACGATATCGTCCCTGACAGCTGGTGTGATTCTGTTTCCAACTGGCAAGGTGCTGCTTCTTTCGGGTCAAATGGAATCATTCGCGCATGGAGTTTTGTTGGCATTGCTCGTTTCGGTGCTAGTGGCAGCATCGCTGATATCCGTGGTCGGTATTGGCCTGGCTATTTCCACTTTCACGGATATACCCGTAGGAGCTACGCTGGGCACCCTTGGCATCGTGATATTGTCGGAAATTCTTTCCAATATCACTCAGGTGAGGGGAATTTGGCCGCTGCTGCCAACCAATTATTGGTTTAGTTTCGCTGATATCTTTCGAAATCCAATTCGTTTCGGGCCAATTTGGAAAGATTTTATCAATCAGGGAATTTGGATTGTGTTCGCTTTCACTCTTGCAATGGCCCGGTTCCTGAACAAAGACATTACTTCCTGAAAGCCAGTTGTCCTTCTCTGGCTGGGGTCAGGGACGGTTGGAGCCACGACCGGGATTCCAATTGCGTTATCGGTTGGACCCGCCAGCTCCGTAGGAGCAGCCTGGCGGCGCAAATAAGTGCCTAACTCAATCCGCGCATCAGATAATTGGCTTGGGCTGCCCAATCCACGAGGCGTATCTGCGCTGTTTCGATGTTGTATCCGTGAGCGCCAAGAATAATTGGATTGAGTGACATGTTGGCGATCGCGAAGTGATTCTCCACAAATTGGCCAAGTTTTGACAACAGATCTATCAGTGCTCCGACGTCGAGCCTGGGAACCGTTCGGTAGCCGTTGAAGATCTTAGATCCGGGGATCGATGCTAGGAGTTCCCGGGCATCGAGGTCGCGCAGCGGGAGTACGCGCGTTGCTTTTGAATCCAATAGATCGGCAAGCAAGCCCCCCAGCTGCATGGTTACGAATGGCCCGAACACCATGTCGTGTACCACCGATAGCTTTATTTCTGCAGTGAGCGGGTCGCCGTTCTCGTTGGTCTTTTCGATTTTACCGACTCCGTGGATATCATACAAACCAAGGAGATTGAGGCTCTGAACCGTGTCCAAATAAACTTCGCGTGAAATCGGATACTTCAACCGGGCGCCATTCGGAATTTCTTCAGCATTGCCCAAATAGTCAGCTATGGCACTGCCGGCCGCTGCGCGGTCGATGCCTGCATGGACTAGAAATTCCCCATTTGGCTTGAGTTTCCACTGGTAATATTCCCACATGCGTCCCAAGGCCTGAGCCGCCAATTCGGGGAATGCAAATAACGGCACTTCGTAGCCGTCCTTTTTAAGTGCTGGAATGGTACTCGGCAACGCCAGGAAGTTGGCCAATACGGTCTTAGCCTCAGCCCTATCCTGAGAACCGCTCACTTTTGTGATTCTCAGCGCAACTTCGGTTGCATTGGCGACACTCGCATCGGTCGACGGCGTCATCCCAAATGGCAGCAACGGCCCCGAAATGGCCTCGGTGGAGGGTTTTCTCCAGGTTACGGTAGGCACATACAGTGTGAGGACTGAATCGGTGTTGGGATCCGAAATGATCGCCTTTAGAGCATTCTCGTAAAACTTCGCATCAGCATTTGCCGGTAGTTCAACTGGATTGGTTGTTTTGGCTCCCTGAGGGAGGTTCTTTTCGAGGTAGTCAACAGTTTCGGGTGTCAGAGTCGCGAGCTTAAGCCCTGCGCGCTCGATGGAATCTTGGGCTATCGAGGCTGGCCCTCCGGTATTTGACAGAATGACGACGTTGGGCCCGCGAGGCGGAGGTTGGGTTTCCAGCGCGTGGCCAAGCGAAAACAACTCTGAAAGGCTGTTCACCCTTAGCACGCCTGTGTGTGCGAACATCGCGTCCACGGCTTCATCTGCACTGATCGATTCGATCTGAGGGTTCGACTCTTTGAGCTGGGGAATTCCCAGAACTCCCTCTGGCGCAGCTGGAACTGGCTGATCTTGTCCAGCCTCGGCGACGCGGAAGATTGACATGGTGGGCGGTACGGTAGCAACACGTTTAGCCTTCACCGCGACTATGGGCTTATTCTTAGAAAGCCTACGAGCTATGCGGACGAATGACCTCGGGTTTCCGAAGCTTTCAAGATAGAGAAGAACGACATCTGTGGTATCGTCCTGCTCCCAGTAATGCATCAGATCATTTCCTGAAACGTCAGCGCGGTTACCCGAAGAGACAAAGTTTGCCAGGCCGATTCCCCGCCTCCGCGCCTCCTCGACGATTGCGAGCCCAAGCGCCCCAGAGTGGGCAATCAGCGAGGCCCGGCCGGGGAGAAGGCCATGAGGGCCGAGAGTGGCATTAAGTGAGATCCTCGGGTCGGTGTTTGCCACCCCCATGCAGTTGGGGCCCACAATGCGCATCCCGTTCTGCCGGGCGAAGCGGACCAGCTCGCGCTCTTTGATGGTGCCTTCGGCCCCAGTTTCAGAAAACCCAGACGAAATTATTACCAGTCCGCTGACTCCCTTGTCAGCAGCTTGATCGACAACTGAAAGCACCTCATTGGCTGGAACGACGATGACTGCAAGGTCGATCTCGTCCGGTATGTCCTTAAGAGACGGGTACGCTTTCACGCTGGAAACTGAACCGGCATGCTGGTTGACCGGATATACCGTACCAGAAAAGCTGCTTTCAAGAATATTTCTGAAAATGACGTTCCCGACCGAACCCGAGGTTGTGCTAGCTCCAACCACGGCAATCGATCTCGGCGAGAGTATTTTGCCAATTGACCTGGCGACTGCAGTCCGTTCTCGCTCCTGCATTTTCTCTACGGACTCTGCGGTTGGTTCTATATCAAAAACCACCCTGACAACGCCATCTTGGTACGACCTGGAGTCTTTGTACCCGGCGCCGTGAAATACTCTCAGCATCTTCTGATTTTCCGGAAGAGTTTCAGCTATGAATCTGGTGATTCCAGCCTCGCTTGCCCGTGCGGCCAGCATTTCGAGCATTATCGAGCCAAGACCCCGGCCTTGGTGCGCGTCGCTGACCAGGAAAGCAACTTCAGCTTCGGACCTGCCCGGTAGACGTTCGTATCTCGATACTGCTATGATTTCCTCACGAAAAATGGCGACGAAGGCCATCCGGTCGGAATAGTCGACGTTCACGAACCTGTGCAGCATGGTGTCGCTTAATTTTTTAACGGGCGAAAAAAATCGAAAGTAGATAGTCTCAGCCGAAAGCGAGGCGTGCAAGCGTTCGATCAGCGGAGCGTCGTTGGGGACTATGGGCCTTATCTTGACCGTTCCACCGTCCGACAGGACCACGTCGGTTTCCCAACGGGAAATTAGTCGCTCGATGTTTTCCTTGGCGTAAGAGTCATGGTTAATGATGGGAGGATTCGTCATCAATGATGCCGTCTATATCGTCAGAAAGTGAATCGTCGCCACGAGCCCGTTTTACCATGTCTTCAAGCGTGAAGGAGTTGAGGTGTTTTCTCATATGCTCACCGACGCTTTCCCAAACTGCGAGAAGCACGCACTGCCCTTCATGTTCGCAAGCACCGTTTTCATGCGGTAATCCAAAATCTCCGGCGACAATGGGACCGTCGACCGCTGAGACGATCTGCGCGAGCGTGATTTCTATCGGCTTCCTCGCCAATACATAACCGCCGCCCACTCCCCGCTTAGATCTGACCAGCCCGGCACCTTTCAGAGCAAGCAAAATTTGCTCTAGATACGGCTGGGGCAAGCCTGTCCTGTCCGCGACATCCTTGACGGATGTCGGTCCAGAATCATCTGAGTGCAAAGCTAAAGATAACAGAGCTCTGGAGGCATAGTCGCCCCGCGTCGAGACTTTCACGATTCCATAGTAGTCACTTGAAATGGTCCTATAGTGGTTAATGGACCTAATCTGTAATTAGATGGTCGATGCAGCAGCATTGGCTAGCTGATAGTGATGTTTGGCTGGGTTGGATTTGGATCAACTGCGAAGAAGAGGGCCCCTTGACGTTGGATATGCCGCCACTTCCAAACTATACAGATGCCGGGATATCTAACGTTATGCCGGCGGTTTTCCTGCATCTGGCTAGAAGCCGCGGTTCACTTTTGGGGCGGAGCCTGCCGGAGATCGAAGAAAAGGTTTTTACGATTAATGCCGGTCTGACTCCCGACCTGGAATCCTGGTTTCCAAAAGAAGCCAACGAAGCTTCGCAGATAGTCCTGCTGGTACTTGATGGCCTTGGATTTAACCAGTTGGTAAAGTTTTCCGCCGAAATGCCGAGTCTGGCGGAATTTTCTGTGAGCCGGATTTCTTCAGTGGCTCCCACTACGACGGCGACGGCTTTGACTTCGATTAGCACGGGAGCTACTCCGGCAACGCATGGATTGCTTGGATATCGCATGCCGGTCGACAACAACAAAGTGATGAACATGCTTTCGTGGTCATACCTGGGCGAGCCAGGCAGGGTCGCGCCCAGACCCGAAGATGTGCAGCCTGCTATGCCATTCCTGAATTTCCAACCCAATGTGGTCACGAAGGCAAAATATAAGAATTCCGGCTTTACGATGGCACATTTGCGTGGCACCCACATGTTTGATTACCGGTTTCCATCGACAATGGTAGATCACGTATGCGATCTTCTTAGCCAGGACGAGGCGTTCGTTTATGCCTACTATGAAGGGGTAGACACAGTTGCCCATGAGTACGGGCTAAGCACCTGCTACAGGGAAGAACTCCGGGCGGTTGACTATTTCCTCGGCAGGCTGCTGTCGTCGCTTCCTTCCGGTGCGATGTTGTTGGTGACCTCTGATCATGGGCAAGTCGAGGTTCCGGAGGCACCGATCGAACTGGACGAAAGAATTCTTGGCAGCACCAGTTTTCTGAGCGGCGAGGGCCGGTTTCGCTGGCTTCATGTAAAGGGCGGCGCCCAGAAAAGGGTCCTCGAGACAGCCCGGGAACTTTACTCTGGCGGAGCATGGGTGGTGAGCAAAGAGGAGCTGATCGACGGTGGTTATTTCGGCTCCTCTGCAAGAAATGTATTCGAGGACTCAAGATTGGGGGATGTTGCCCTAATTGCTAGATCCAATGTCGCGTTCTATGATCCGAATGACACTGGACCATATAATCTTGTCTGTCGGCACGGGTCGCTTACTGCGGATGAATTAGAGGTGCCTTTATTAAGCTATCTTGTCTAGCCCTCGATCTAGAATCGGCTATGTTTGTTTGTTGAATTGCGCATGAAGGAGAAGCATGTCTGGATATACCGACGATTCTGAGAAAGTTTTGCTAATTCCGGAAACAGGTGGCCAACAGGCTGAAGAGGATCCAGAGCTGCAGAATCGGGAATCCGTATCGTCCCCTTCGAAAGTCCTCCGCATCGGCTCAATGATAAAAACGTTGCTCGACGAGGTGCGGGGCGTTGAGCTTGACGAGGCAAGCCGTAACAGGCTCGCCGAGATTTACCACGTTTCCATCGAGGAACTCAAGCAGGGATTATCGCCGGATCTTGGTTCCGAGCTGGAAAAAATGAGTCTGCCCTTTTCTGACGACAAGCCGCCGTCGGAAGCAGAACTCCGTGTTGCCCAAGCACAGCTTGTGGGTTGGTTGGAGGGGTTGTTCCATGGGATTCAAGCAACACTCTTTGCTCAGCAGACCGCTGCCCGGGCCCAACTTGAAGACATGCGCAGAAGGGGATTGCCATCCGGGGACGAATCTGCCGCACATATGCCCGGCACCTACTTGTAGCATTGTTGCAAATGCCGGGCGGGAGGAATTAATTTGAGGGCCTCTTTAGGTTGCGATCATGCTGGATTTGAACTCAAGGAGTTTTTGAAAGCTGAGTTGATTTCGCTCGGCCATGATGTCATTGATCATGGTACCAATTCCACGGATCCTGTTGATTATCCGGATTTCTGTGCCGCAGCAGCCGAATCCGTCGTTTCGGGTGAGGCGGATTTCGGGATTGTGATTGGCGGATCCGGCCAGGGCGAACAGATATCAGCGAATAAGGTGCACGGCATTCGTGCAGCTCTATGTGTGAATGAGTATCTTGCCCGGATGGCAAGAGCACATAATGACGCCAATGTCGTTTCTTTCGGTGCACGGGTACTGGCCCGGGAATATGCGCTCGAAATATTAAAGGTTTTTATGTCGACTCCATTCGAAGGCGGCCGACACGTTGCAAGGCTTAACAAGATTGCTGAGATCGAGAAAGCCCAATCGGGTAAGGCATAGTTGCGACCGAATCGTCCCAGACACAGAGCGAGGCGGTCATCTCCTGGGCTGGCATCAACTTTAGCCATGGGAATGATTGTGCTGGCGTTGCTGGTGTTCGCCGGCTATATCGTTTTGAAGGGGCGCTCGTCACCGAAGCAGTCGAATAGCACGCTGCCTGCCACGACGACGTCCGCGGCATCGCCTGAGGCGAGTACAAGCACCACTGACGCTGTCACAACGACCACCGCTGCGCAGCTGAAGGAGGCGAGCCCTCTCTATGCCGTAAGCAGTTCCACCGTTACGCTTTCAGAGCCAGGAAAATACCTCTGCGCGCCCTATGGGTCATCCACTGGATGCATCGTCCGTTCGATGCCCCTTTACATTTATTATCCAGTGGCCGGCAAGCCAGGAGATGTGGTCAATGACGCCGCTCCGATTCATCAAGGGGGACCCTTTCCGCTGGTTATATTTGGAAATGGCTACTTGGAACCGGTCGGCAGCTATTCTGTCATTCTTGATTACTGGGCTTCCAGGGGTTATATTGTCGCCGCACCTCAGTTTCCTCTTTCGCAAAGCGATTCGGTCGGAGGGCCCTGGGAAGCGGATATTTTGAGCCAGCCATCGGATATGTCCGCGGCTGCCACTTTTATGCTGAATCAAAATCAGGCCAGATCCTCAAAGTTCTTTGGGCTCATCAAAACTTCCGAAATAGCCGCGATCGGCCAAAGCGATGGAGCCGACGATGCGCTGGCGCTTGGTTACAACACGTGCTGCAGGGATACAAGGATTAAGGCGGTAGTAAGCCTGTCTGGAGCCGAACTTGGCTCATATCCGGGCAGGTATTTCGTTGTGGCTGGCCCCCCGTTGCTGGTGGTCCAGGGGACTGCAGACGAGATCAACGAGCCTTCTGACTCCCAAAAAGTGTTCGCCGCCGCACGGCCCCCCAAATACTTTGAAACTCTGATCGGTGCAGACCACATGGACGGGTATCAAGCGAATGACCCATATTCAGATACATTACGCGTTGTAACAGGATCGTTTCTTGATTACTATCTCAAGGGTGAATCGGGTGCCCTTAAGACAATGAGTATCGCCGGCAACGTTGCTGGGGTGGCCAGTTTGAGTTGATTGGAATCTTATGCACGAGTGGGCTATAACCTCTTTTGACGCCAAGGGGACCGGCCTGCGCCTTGGCGTAAAAGATCTCATCGATATCGAAGGCACCAGGACTTCAGCCGGGTCGCGCCTTGTGCTTTCAAGGGCAAGCATTGCCGAGCGTGATGCGGTGCTGATGGCGGGTGCGCGAAGTTCGAACGTGCAGATTATCGCCAAGACAAACCTCAACGAGTTGGCATTTGGCGCAACCGGTATTAACCCATGGTTTGGAACCCCAAAGAATCCACTCAACTGGGAGCTAATTCCTGGAGGCTCCAGTTCAGGTTCTGCTGTCGGCATTGCGCTGGGCGAGCTCGATGTTGCTTTCGGCTCGGACACCGGCGGGTCTATAAGAATTCCTGCTGCCTGTTGCGGCATCTACGGGCTCAAGACTACAACCGGGCGAGTTCCTCTTGATGGAGTTTGGCCCCTAGCGCCCTCGCTGGACACGGTTGGCCCAATGGCTGCCACAGTTCACATGCTGGGGCTGGCAATGCGGCTGCTGGAGCCGAACTTCAAAGAGAAGCCGGCTTCAAATCCCAGGATTGCGGTTCTCGAAGGTTCCGGTCCACCTCGCCTGCTTTCTTTGATTGAGGAAATTTTGGGTTTGCTCACCTCGACCATCGCGCGCGCTTCGGATCCGGGGCTGACCCAAGCATGGGACGCCGGCATCTGCTTGATGTTTATGGAGGCTTTTATAAGCAATAGGGAATTGCTGAAGGAGTCGCACCGTCTTGATCCTGCTGTCGTGAGTCGGTTCATTAAAGCGGCGAGCTACACCGAGCAGGATTTCAAATCTGCCACAGAATTCAAACACACCTTCCAAATCCGTCTTGATGATCTGTTCATGAATTACGATTTTCTCGTTTTGCCCACTTTGAAGGTTCCGGTCCCTTCTTTGACAGGTGCTGGCGCAGCTCCGCTGAATGCCAACACCATACCGTTCAATCTGGCTGGGCTGCCCGCGCTTTCAGTCCCGGTGATTCTTGGACAGCCGTTGAAAAACTATCTAAAGCTCGATCGGTCGTACGCTCCAGCCGGACAGGGGGAAAGCGGCACCGACCCTTTGCCGTTGTCGATCGAATTAGTTGGGCGGCCCAATTCCGAAGAGGAGCTTGTAGGGCTTGCCCATAGTCTTGAGGCCGCCCTCGGCGATGTCAGTGGCACCTAGGTTTTCAATATCAGTTTTCCCACCGTATTTCGCGATTCCAAATCTCTGTGTGCCCGGGCCACGTCGTAAAGAGTGTATTCGGTGACTTTGTCGAAGGCAATAGTCCCATTGGTGAACAAGGGTAGTGCCTGCTCCATTATCCGCCTGGCAGATTTGGGATCGGTCCGCCGCAAGTGCCCAAATGAGAATCCTAAAATGGCTTTTGAGGAGTGGTGGAGCTGGTCGGTTCTGGCGATTCCCGGTTCACCTGACGACATGCCGAATACGACTATTTGGCCGCCAGGCCGAAGGATTTCCAGATCCTGCTGGATAGTGATTCCGGCTACTGAATTCAAGACGAAGTTGACGCCCTTAGGATCGAGGTTTTTGACGGCTTCCGGGTATCCGGGAGCTTCGGCTGTCACGACCACATGGGTGGCTCCATGGTCCAAGACGGCATCTGCCTTCGCCCGCGAACTCACCAAAGCAATGATTGCCCCGGCTCCCAGATGTTTTGCCATCTGGATAGCCGTGAGTCCGATTCCTCCTCCTGCGGCATGGATAACCAGGCTGTCGCCGGGCTTAACTCCATCTCCTCTGTGCAGGAGGCCAAAAGTTGTACCAATAAGCAAGGGACAGGCCGCAGCATCAGAGGTGGGAATTTCCTCTGGAATCTCGAAGACCAGGTCAATGTTGGCCAGGACATTGGTTGCATAAGAACCGGTATCACTAAAACCCAGAACTCTCTTGCCTACAAGCCGTTCTCCGCTTGGCGAGCCGGCCTTGACCACTCTGCCCACAAAGTCAAGTCCGGTTATATAAGGCGGACCCTCTACGGGGTATTTTCCTTGTCTGGCCATAACGTCGGCAAAGTTCACGGATGAAGCCTCAACCTTTGCCATTACCTGGGAAGCATCTGGCTCAGGAAGGTCGAGTTCCATTTTGGAAAAAACTTCGGGGGCACCAAAAGTTTCAAATGCCATTGCACTGTAGTTCATGCGCACTCCCTTTCTAGCTTTGCCGATTTTACACTTCCAAGTGCTTCTTGAAAATGAGCGGCGGGAGAATATGCGTTGTGTTTTAGTGGTACCTGAAAGAGTTTTAGAGCGAAAACCGCTTGCTTACAATTGTGTAATTTTCCTTTAGAGATTGAGATTTCGTTCGCCCGATGTCCATTTGCAGAGTAAGTTTGTAATGCGGCGCAGAAGTTTGGAATCAGTATCTCGCGAGTTGATTAGTGGTGTTTGATGAGGAGTTTTATGTTTGAGCAAGGGCAAGATAAGTGAAATCCTTTGTTCATTTGCATACTCATACAGAATTTTCAATGCTTGACGGCGCTGCCAGGATCAAAGAGGCGGTCGCTCAGGTCAAAGCGGATTCCCAACCCGCTCTGGCAATCACCGATCACGGAAATATGTATGGCGTATTGGATTTCTACAAGGAATGCCGATCCCAGGGGATAAATCCGATCGTCGGTTTGGAAGCCTACATGTCAGGTGGTTCCCGGTTCGACCGTCCCACCCGAAGGGGCCGTGTTGACGACACCGGAGGCGATTCAGACGGGGGAGAAAAACTCTACTACCACATAATTCTTTTGGCCGAAAATAACCAGGGTTACAAGAATTTGATGAAGCTTTCCTCCGATGCATATTTGGAGGGCTACTATTACAAGCCCAGGGTTGATTTTGAGCTGCTTGAAAGGTACCACGAAGGCATCATTGCCACTACCGGATGCCTGGGAGGACTGGTCCTGCAGTCGCTGCTCAAAGGGAACGTCGACCAGGCATATAGGATTGCAGGCAACTTACAGGAAATTTTCGGGCGCGACAGCCTCTTCGTTGAGTTGCAGGACCACGGAATTCCAGAGCAGAAGCGCACCAATCCGCTGTTGATTGAAATGGCCCGGAAACTCAATGCTCCACTACTGGCGACCAACGACTCACATTACAATTCGCGGAGCGATTCTGTTTCCCATGATGCGCTGCTATGTGTGCAGACCGGCGCGACTCTTGCCGATGAGAACCGATTCAGGTTCCATGGAGACCAGCACTATCTCAAGAGCGCGGAAGAGATGAGAGAGCTTTTTTCCGAGGTGGAGGAAGCTTGTGACAACAGTTTATGGATTGCAGAACGCGCTCACGTGGAAATTGAATTTGGCAAGCCCAAACTGCCCGAATTCCCGGTGCCAATTGAGTTTCAAAGTGAGAAGTCATATGAGGATTCAGCAGCCGAATACCTGAGGCACCTTACCTATTCAGGTGCGGCAAGAAGATACGGCGCCAACTTGAACGACGAGGTGCGCTCCAGGCTGGACTTCGAGCTCTCCGTGATTTCCGAAATGGGTTTTTCAGCATATTTCCTGGTGGTCTGGGATCTGATCAGGTACGCAAAGGACAACCATATTAGGGTGGGCCCCGGGAGAGGATCGGCTGCCGGATGTTGCGTCGCCTACTGTCTTGGAATCGTTGATCTCGACCCAATCAAATATGATTTGATATTCGAGAGGTTTCTCAATCCGGGCAGGATTCAGATGCCCGACATCGATATGGACTTTGACGAACGATACCGTTCGGATATGATCCGCTACGCCGCAGAGCGCTATGGCTGGGATCACGTTGCTCAAATAGTCACATTTTCGACGATCAAAGCGAGGGCCGCGGTTCGCGACGCCGCCAGGGTCCTCGGCTATCCGTATGGAATCGGCGATAAGATTGCCAAGGCGATGCCGCCGCTGATAATGGGCAGAGATACCCCTCTGAGCGCCTGTCTCGAACACGCTGAAGGTTACGATGACGGCTACAACATGGCCTCCGATCTGAGAGACATGTATGAGACCGACGCCGATGTCAAGCGTGTAATCGAGGTGGCCAGGGGACTCGAGGGGTTGCGCCGCCAGGACGGAATACATGCCGCCGCCGTCGTGATTACACATGAGCCCCTGACGGAGTATCTTCCGATTCAGCGTAAGCCAGATCCGGGAAGCCCGATCGATCAGGCGCCGATAGTAACGCAATACGAGATGCACGGCGTTGAGGAATTAGGGCTGCTGAAGATGGATTTTCTTGGTCTCCGGACCCTTTCGATCATCGAGAGGGCACTGGATCTCATAAAGGAAACCAAAGGCGAGAGGCCGGATATCGACAATGTGCCTCTGGATGACGAGAAGACGCTGGCAATGCTGCGCGAGGGCGACTCAATTGGAGTTTTTCAGCTTGAGGGTCGCCCAATGAGGGCATTGATGCGCTCGCTTGCACCTACAAGTTTCGACGACGTTGCGGCGCTCGTGGCCCTATATCGGCCTGGTCCAATGGCTGCAAATATGCACAATGATTACGCCGACAGGAAAAATGCGCGGAAATCAATCGACTACCTTCATCCGGATTTGCAAGAAATTCTCGGAGACACCTATGGCCTGATGATCTACCAGGAGTCGGTAATGAGGGTCGCACAAAAATTTGCCGGCTACACACTTGCTGAAGCTGACAACCTGCGAAAAGCCTGTGGAAAGAAGATACGGTCACTAATTCAGGCAGAACGTGAAAAGTTTATCGAAGGCTGCAAGAACTCGGGATACGGCGAGGCAATCGGAACCGCGCTCTTCGACATAATCGAGCCATTTGCAGACTATGCATTCAACAAGAGCCACTCTTACGGGTATGGACTGATTGCGTATCAGACCGCCTGGCTGAAAGCCAATTATCCGGTAGAGTTTCTGGCCGCGGTCTTGACATCGGTCAAAGATGACAAGGACAAGACTGCGGTTTATCTTTCGGATGCACGGGACCACCAGATCCAGGTTATGGTGCCCGATATCAATGTCTCCCGCTCCGATTTCACAGCAATTCCGTCTGACGGAGGCAATGGTGCGATACGATTTGGCCTGGCGGCAGTCCGCAATGTGGGTGAAGCCGTGGTGGATCAGATTGTGGCAGCACGTGAAAAGAGTGGGCCGTTTACCTCGTTTGCTGATTATTGCATGAGGGTTGACCCGGTGGCGCTCAACAAGAGAAGCGTGGAGGCACTGATCAGATCAGGGGCATTCGATTCTCTGGGGCATCCCAGGAAGGGGCTTCTGGAGGTTTATGAAACGTCCATAGACCGCGCACTTGTCAAGCGCCGGGAAACTGAGGCCGGAATCATGGGACTGTTTGACGCGCCTTCTGATGATCCTGATGCTTCTCCAACTATTGAGATAACGATTCCCGAGACGGAATTTGAGAAGTCTGAGCTTCTGGCATCTGAAAAAGAGATGCTTGGCCTCTATGTGTCTGATCACCCTTTGATGGGATTGGAGAAAGCACTGTCGAGATTTGCCGACTATGTGATTTCAGACGTACTCGAGCTGCCTTCAACGCAGCGCGCTGATGAAATGATAACTGTAGGCGGGGTGGCAACGTCGGTGAGCCGGCGATATACCAAGCGCGGCGATCTGATGGGCAATTTCATCTTAGAGGATCTGACTTCATCGATAGAGGTGTTCCTGTTTCCAAGACAAATGGCGGAATTCGGGGCTCTGCTTGAGGAAGATGCAATATTTATCGTCAAGGGACGCCTGGATACCAGGGATGACCAGCCTAAGATTGTGGCGCATTCGATCACAAGGCCAAACCTTGCCGAAGGGTCGAACCAGCCACTCGGTATTAGAATTGCATTGACACAATTGACGAGAAGTAATTTGACTCGGCTGAAGGCTTTGCTTTCAGAGCACCACGGAGCAGTACCGGTTCGCCTTCATATCGGGGATGACATCTATCAGCTGCCACTGGAATTCAAAGTGAATGACAGGGGAGGGCTCATTGGGGAACTTAGGGTGTTGTTTGGAGCAAATGCTATCTTCGATCAGAACAGAATGAAGAGTATAAGCGCATAGCTGCGGTCGCATGGTTCCAAGTCAGCCCAAGAACGACTAAACTGATCTGAGGTAGATACTCAGGAGATTCTGTATTACGATGCCGATTGACGTTTCGACCAAAGACTGTACCGCATTAGGAGATGCCGAGCTGGCTGCCATGGCCGATCTGGCTGAAAAGAGCGGATCCGGCTTCGATCTAGGCTTTTTGTCCAAACAGCAGGAAGACTGGGTTCTTGTCACCGATGCACATTTGGGTGACGAACTTGTGGGTTACGCGTTTTATACGCTTGAAAGAATTGGTGGCACTCCAGCAATTCTTATGGGGATCCTCACAATCAGATCAGGTGAAGACAGTTCTGCTATTTTGAATGCGATACTTCATGATCAATACAGGAAGGCAGTTCTTGCATTCCCTGATGAAGATGTTCTTATTGGCTGCAGGTTGGTCTCGCCTCATGGCTATGCGCTGCTGGAGAATCTAGTCGATATCGTTCCGCGGCCGGGCTACAAGCCAACCGGCGAGGAACGTGCCTGGGGACGCCGCTTAGCAAAGAGATTTGGGGCTGAGCATCGCCTTGACGACCGGACTTTTGTTCTGTCGGGCACTGGCAGCGTTGACGGTTATGTTGACTTCACTGATCCAAATCTGAATGGAAAGTTCGACGAGTACAAAAACTTCTTCGAGCCTCTCGATTACAGCAGACTCGACTGCGTTTGCGCTTTTGGCTGGGTTATGGCTGAGGACCTTGCCCTTGTGGGCAGGGTTGAAGAGGATTAAAGAGTTTTCTTCTTGGCATTTGCATATGCATAGGTGCCAGGCGCATTGGACCGGTTCGCGTGCCTGAACCCAAATAGAATTCTGTTCTGGAATGGCAAAGTCCTTGGAATAGTTGAGACGTCATAACTTTAACTGGAATTGGCGCTGGGCAGTCATTGGCAAAGGTTCCGGAGATCCGCATTTGGCACACGGGCGTTAATCATGCACTGCCAATCTGATATGAGGGTCTACGCCCTATGGTGCGGACCAATACGCGGTGAGTATCGGCAGCAGTTCACATCATGCCAGGCTCCATCAGCAGGCATAAGTATCAACATCGACCATGCTCAGTGAGCTGGCTCCTTAAGCACAACCGTTCCCCTGATTCTTGATAGTCGCAAACAACTGGGATAGAATAGCGGGTTGTCTACAACATGAAGGAGGTTGCAGCTATTATGCTTGGCACGGTAGTGAGTCTCCAATCATCGGCATTCCCACCATTGGCTCTTGGTTTCATGGGTCTTGGCACGGGTTATCTCATCTATGGACCACAAGAATTATTCCATTACCCTCATCGCAACACTGACGTCGATGCCGCAACTGGCGTTTGGGGAGTCTGGCTGCCGGGTTTTTGCCAGTTCGTAACTGGGGTGGTTCTGTTTCTTGGGCTGATGCTCGGTACGTTTACCGATAAGCCGCTTTACATGGCCGCATTGGCGTTCAGTGCATATGGCATCCACTGGTTTGCCATGGGTTGGAATCGCATGCAGGGACGGGCGGAGCCTCGGGTGAATCTTGGTATGGCTATCGGATTCCTCGCGATATCTGCGCTGGGCGCTGCGGTGTTTCTTGGCGCGCATGACACTCCTGTCGCCCTTATTTTCATCGGGCTTATTCTCGTATATGTCTCAGACATTTTCGCAAGCCTGAAGCCCAGCATGCATGGCTTAGGTGCTTTCGGAGAGCGGTCACTGGGCTTGTTTCATATTCTGACCGGCATCTGGCTTCTCTACATGATGTTCGGTGTCACTCTTAATTTCGCCTTGGGCTACCATTGGTGGATTTAGAGCTTCGCAAATTGCCGAAGCGCATCTGAACTTCTGCATTGTAAGAGCCTGGCGGGTGGAGCACTCCACCCGCCAGGCATTTTTAACTTTCGAAAGTTGTGCCGCTGAATCAGCCGATCGTGAATCCGGCCCGCCCAGCAGTCGGCACGTCTAATGCCATCAGGATCTGCTAGCTAACACACGAGATGCTTCGCCATCGAGTCGTGTTATATTTCCTAAGAGAATGTAAGGTAAACTATACAACTGTAATGTAGACTGCATTATCCTTTGAAGAGAGACGTGATGGCATCGAACAAAGTTGAACAATTGCGGATGCAGAGGGGAATGTCTCTTTCCGGGCTGGCTCGAATTGCGGGCATCTCTCGGCAATCGTTGTATGCGATAGAGGCAGGCATCCAAGTACCGAAGGTATATCTTGCGATGGCAATTGCAAGTGCTCTCGGGACCGATGTAGTGGATGTTTTTCCTAGCGACCCGCCCGGCGCATACCGGTTTCAGATCCAAAGGGGAACGGCCGGCGCAGTAAGTGCGTATATCGCGGAAGTTGATGGAGAGGCAATCGTCCGCCAGTCATTTGCCGCAGGATTTGCTGCGCCACCCGCAGCTGGCGACGCCGTGGTCCGAATCGTTAACTCGAATTACGTAGTGGAATCACAAATCGGTCGTTCTGGAATGTTCATTGATGGGTGCGACCCGGTCCTGGGGCTCATATCTTCGCGCATGACCGAGAGCTCTGGCAGTTTCAAAGTCCGTTGGTTTTATGGTTCCAATAGGGTTTCTTTGGCGAACTTGCATGGCAAGCTTACTCACTGTGCCCTGGTGCACGGCGAGGTTGCTGATATGGATGACGAAGTCGGAACCTCCAAGGGATATTTGGCAGTGCCATTTGGGCGCTGGGAGCTCGCCTTGTGTTTTTTGCCAGATAACCCCAAGCAAATAAGGTCTCTCGCGGACCTGCTCAGGCCGGATATCCGGTTTGCGTCCAGGGAAGAGGGATCCGGTGTCCGGCATTTTGTCGATCAGCATCTTGCCGATGTCGGGACCGAGACCGCTCTGGTCCGGGGTTTATCTACTTTTGGCGACCATTACCAAGTTGCGGCGGCGGTTGAACTGGGATTATGCGATGCGGGGATCGTGCCGGCCTCGATCGCAGAAAGTCAGGGTTTGGGATTCGTTCCAGTAGGAGAGCACCAGTCATCGTTAGTTTTTTCAAAAGATGGATACGGTCTTGCATCCGACAGGGGAATTCTGGATTTGCTGAATTCCGCTTCATTTGCAAAAGAAGTAGCAATCATGGGCGGGTATCAGCTCGTCGGCTGATCAGAATCAAATCATTTGGGAGCTATTCATGTTTGGTTTAAAGCGTCTTGGCAGCCTGTTTTCGGCGTTAGTCGTGGTTTCGGTAGTGGCCTCCAGTTGCGGGAACTCAGGGGGAGGCTCATCGGCCGTTGGCACGGGAACCAGCAAGCCGCCCCAGAGCACAGTTAATCTTTCGTATGCGGGATCGCTCGAGGCTGCGATGAACAATGTAATTGGTCCAGCCTTTTCCAAGGCTTCAGGTTACAAACTCAACGGATACCCGGGAGGTTCGGTGGCCCTTGCCAATCAGATCAAAGAAAAGCTCCGGCTGGCCGATGTTTTTCTATCCGCATCCCCATCGGTGAATAACACCTTGTCGGGTTCCGCGAATGGGAATCTCCTGACCTGGTATTCGGACCTCGCTTCATCTCCATTGGTGATTGGATATAATCCGAATTCAAAATATGCCTCCCAGCTCAATAGCGGTGACTGGTTTGAAGTTATGCGTCAAAGCGGCTTTCGGCTTGGAAGAACTGATCCAAAGCTGGATCCAAAAGGCACTCTCACCGAGACGCTCGTCAAAGATGAAGGAACCAAAATAGGGGACCCGTCTCTGCCTACTCAACTCCTTGGATCGCCGGAGAATTCGGCGCAGATATTTCCGGAAGAGACGCTGGTCGGCCGGCTTGAGTCAGGACAACTCGATGCGGGGTTTTTTTACCAAAATGAGGCAAAAATGGCGAAGATCCCATATATCGAAACCGGTATTTCCATTGGCGCGAGCTTCACGATATCAATACTCAATGACGCAAAGAATCTTAATGGGGCAATCGCTTTTGTCAATTTCCTATATTCGGCGCAGGGGAGCCAGCTTCTGAATTCCGTAGGATTGCTCCCGGCAAAGCCAGTCGTGCACGGCACCGGAGTGCAAAGCGGTGTCAAGTTTTAACATCATGGAGGTAAACGGGTAAACCCTTTGAGTTTGCGTGAGCGGCAGCGACTGTCTGTGGACAGAGCCGTGACATTCATTTCGAAACTTAGTATGGCATCGAATTCGGATAGGTTTGGCGACAACTAGAAAATGAGGTGGCAGAAGTGCCAGATGGCATGACGAAGCCTAGGAAAGATATCGGCATTTTTGGGGGTTGGCTGGTCATTTATCTTGCGATCCCATTTGCCGGTCTGATTGTTTATGTCGCTTACCATGGCATTGGAAGTGCAAGTGGGATGCCGTCGGCCGCTTATATTTCGGCGGCCACTGCCACAATTACGACTTTGATTCTGGTCGTTTTCGGGATTCCGCTGGCAAGCTATCTGGCCCACACGGACTCTGTTCGTTCGCGGGTTGCAAGGACGATCATTCGCCTGCCGCTCGGGATTCCGCCTCTGGTCTCGGGGATAATGCTGCTCATAGCATTTGGCCCCTATTCCACCATCGGAAAATTGTTTCATGGAAGGCTTGTCAGTTCGATGGCAGCAATTGTTCTTGCGCAATTGTTCGTCGAAATGCCATTCGTTGTCGAGGGTACGCGTGCAGCGTTTTCTGCACTTTCACCAGAAGTGTTTGAGGTGTCGTATTTACTGGGCATTCCGAACTGGCGCCGAATTGTGGGAATCGAACTTCCTTTGTCGATCAAGTCAGTCCGGACAGCTGTGATGATGGGCTGGCTTCGGGCTTTCGGCGAATTTGGCGCTACGGTGCTGGTAGCGTATCATCCGACGTCGCTACCAGTGATGATTTTTGCACAGTTCTCGGGATCCGGACTCAGGACGGCAATCCTTCCAGTCGCCGCAGTTCTGGTTATTTCGTTTCTGGCTGTGGCCGTTATAACTAGGATCATTGTTCCGTCAAAGCTGGTGCTGGGAATTAGAAATCCCCGGGGGGTGGGACATGAGGAATTGCCGCTGCCCGTAGAGCCTCCGGCTAGCAGCGGCAGTGATCATATAAAAATCGGTGTGAACGGACATATTGGGGGATTTGCACTGGATGTAGAAGTCGCCACGGACAGCCGGTCACTTGCGATAACAGGTCCTTCGGGAGCTGGGAAGTCCATGACTCTTCGCAGCATTGCCGGACTTGCGCCGTCTTTAACTGGGCAACTTGATCTGGGCGGCGTCGAGACTCCGAGGATAGCCTATGTTCCCCAAGGTCAGGGCCTTTTCGACCATCTCAATGTTTATGCGCAAATGGCGGCTTCGGTGCGATGGGCTGGCGGAGTCAAGGAGAGCGCCGAGATCGAGAGAAGGATCTTAGTGGTGGCAAATCAGGTTGGAATCGTTCCGCTCTTGGATCGAAGGGTCTCGACCCTTTCGGGCGGGCAGCGACAGCGCGTGGCCCTCGCTCGCTCTCTTGCAGCAGGTCCAGATCTTCTTATACTCGACGAGCCGTTCAGCGCACTGGACCGGTTTGAGAGAGACAGGCAGATAAGGTTTGTCCGCAATCTGGTTATGGGTCTGAACCTCTACCTAATCGTCGTAACCCATGACATCACGGAGGCGGCATTCCTGTCTGAATCATTGGCAATTATTGATGACGGGGTTGTGATTGCTGAAGGAACTGTTGGTGAGTTGTTGAAAGATCCGGGAAGCGTGGAAGTAGCTCAAATCTTAGGTTATGAGAATATTCTGGGTGTCGAAGCAAACCCACGTGGAATGTTTGACGCAGTGAGTGATCTGGCAGACCAGCGCGAGGAGGGATTTGCGGTTGCCTTCAAGAGTTCGGGCCACCGGGTGATCGAATCCAAGGTTATTACGACAAGAGCTAAACCGAGTTTTCAGTTTGAAATTACCGATGCGGGAGTAACACTTCACGCACTCTGCTATGTAGGGGACAGCATCGACCTTGGTACATTTCGAGTGGCAATCTTACGCGCGGACAACTCGACTATCGAGCTTGAACTGAACGAGTCTTTTGGGAATCTAGTAGCAGGCGATCTAATGGAGATGCAGGTGGAACTTGGCAGGGGGAGCACTTCGGTGGTGCGCAAAAATCATATTGCGGTCTAAACGGCGAATGGGTTTGAGTGCGAGTGTTTTGTAGGAGGCTGTTTCGGCATGTGCGATGCGGAGCCAGGCAAATGTACCGAAGTCTTTAGTTTGCCGTGAATCATCTTGCGGCTGTGACTTCTGGAATTACAGAAGCCCTGGTTCCAAAACCCTCTCACCATGTTCAGGTATGAACTTGCTTCGGCGGCGAGTCCGCTCGAGGATTTGTCACCCTCGTTGCACCTAAACACCCGAGCCTATAACTTAGCGCGCGCCTTGGCGTTGCTCTCCAAGCGACTATCATCCGCATTCTTGCGTCGACAATTCGACCGGCATTTAATCGGACCTGCCACCGTGCCTGCAGTTTGGCCAGACTGATCTTTCCAGGTCTGCGATTTCTGACTTCTTTATTCAGGTGGCCAATTTATGGATTGGCTGCTCAAGTCCGATTTCGGTCCAGCTGAAAAATTGAGGATAATTGACCTGTTGTGACGTTAATAGTTCTTTCAAAGGTGCCATCATGTACCTATGGACGGAGGGTGGATGACAACTCGGGCGTCAGACGCAGACAGGGCGGATGTTGCCAATCTTCTCAGGGAGGCGGCAGCGGAGGGCCGTTTAACCATCTCCGAGCTTTCAGATCGCCTAAGCGCGGCTATGGCGGCAAGAACCTATGCCGACCTGCATCAATGCCTGCGGGAGCTGCCCGAATACAGTTCTTACAAACCTTGGCAAAAGATACGCCGCAGCGAGGTTCAGATCGTTAATGGCGGAATCCGGCATCGAAGACGAGGCGGATTGGCGATTCTCGGGCCAGTTATCGTTGTGGCAGTGGGATTCGCGATATTGACAGCGCTGTCTGGGATGGTGGCTTGGCTGGTGTTGCTGCCGCTCCGAATGTTCCTGGATGTCATTTTATTTGTAATTCTTTATCGGGTTCTGAGATTTATTTTGCACATGTTGCGCTAGGCATTGGATTGTGTGCCTGCAGGACAGTATTTACTTTCCCAGCATGTCTTTGATCTGGGCCGTACGTGAAGCCTTTTCCACGCCTATCTTTGGAATCTTCCGCATCGCTGAATAATCTGTCCTATTCATCCTCGATGTCGCTGATAATCGTTGCTGAGTCATTTTGGCTGCGGGTCGAATTGGCTAAATTGAGCTGTCTTGCTTTCAGGATCTTGGCAGTTTTCCTGGATATTTTTTCGGGTAGCAGTCCGACGGCTATCTTTCGACAGTATCCGCCCCTAGGCTTCGCGAGGGCGACAACCATATATTTCGGTTTGAATCCCAGAACTGAAGCGATCTCTCTGTCGGAGTTCAGTGGCCGGTCAGCCTTCTCAAAAATAAGGCGTTCGGCTTCATTTCCGAGCGGTAGCGAAGTGATGATTTGGCTCCACGGAAAGCTGATCGTGATCTCGCCGTAGCTGTTCTTGCGGATAGCCTGCCTTTTCGTTAGCTCAATGACGGTTACAGAAGGTGATCGACCGGTGATCTGCCCATAGGAGATAGATGGTCCATTGAAACCAAGAATTGGCATCGAACTGGGACTTGAGCACTCTTTGCAAAGCTGGGAGATAACCCTCTTCTTGTGGACTTGACCTATCGGAACGATCTCGGTAACCCCGATCAGTTCGGGTCTGGCAGGATCCCAGATGCTTGGTTCATCGCTCAGACGGATTTTCCAGAGTGCAAAAGGGTTGAAGGGGAGAGATGCAAATCTTTCTGGTTCGACATCAAAACGCACGAAGGCGTTGGTGTTCTGATCTGTTCCGAATATCTCGCTGCCATAGTTTGCGAGAACGGAAATATCCAGCGAGGTGTCTTCTCCGAAGCTAGGCCTTATTGCATTCATGTCAGTCCTGATAATAATCCCGTAGATGCATAGAAAAATATCTAGAGCAGTGAATCTAGTGCGTTAGAAAACTCGGACGGCTGTGATATTGGCCTGAGACAGCTGAAACTTCGGCAAATATACGCGAATCCCCGCTGGCGCCCCGACCATAACGGTGAGGGGTATTCCTCGCCAAAGGCAATGACTGCATTTGGAAACCATCTGCCCTTGAGCTGATCTATTAAATCAGATTGATTGCCGGGTATCACAATCTCTTGCGATTCGGCGCTGAGCAGAGGGACGGCTTGAACGAGTACCGGAAACGCGCTTGGATGGCGGGCAAGAACCTCAGCCAAGAGTTCGACCGTGCCGCCTGCTGATTCTCTAAATCTGCGGCTGTCGGTCAGCTTCGCGAGGCGTGCGAGACTTCGCGTGGCGACTGAGTTAGTTGATGGTATCGCTCCGTCAAAGAGGTCTTTAGTTCTCACTATCAGCATTTCCTGGTCCTCTCCGACGGTAAAGAATCCCCCGTTTTCCCTGTCTTCGAAAAGATCCAGAAGCTGGAGTGCGGTGGTTTGGGCGCTGGCCAGGTATCTTGCCTTTCCGGTCGCTTCATAAAGCCGCGTATAGGCATCCAGAGTATGGGCGTAGTCAGATGCAAAGGCTGGCTGGGACGTTGAGCCTTGATGCCATATCCTCATCCATCTTCCACCAGGTCTCATATTGTTTTCCAGGAACTGCACGAGTGATTCGCTCTTGGCTATCCAGTCTGCGCGATCCATCATGAAACCAATTTGCGCAAGTGTCGAAATGAACATGGCATTCCATTCCAGGATCACTTTATCGTCAAGCGCAGGTGGAATTCTCTTGTAGCGGGCATCGAGCACCCGTTGCCTGGCTGCTTCCAGTTCAGTAGTGCGAGTCAGGTCTCCTCTCTTCGGGAGGGACAGTATGTTGGAGCCCTCGAAGTTTCCCCGACTCGTGACTCCGTAGTGTTCGATGAATTCATCTGCAGCGTCTCCCAGAATCTCGCGCAGCTCTGAAACGGTGAAAAGATAGTATTTACCCTCCACCCCCTCGGAGTCGGCATCTTGGCTTGAAAAGAGTCCACTTTCATTTGCATGCAGATCACGCAGCACGTATTCGACGGTTTCAGTGGCCACTTGTTTCCAGCCGGGATTTTTGGTCAGAGCCCAGCCGATTGCAAAGATTCTCGCCATCTGTGCCTGATCGTAGAGCATTTTCTCGAAATGAGGAACCATCCATTTTTCATCGACTGAGTAGCGGGCGAAGCCCCCGCCAATATGGTCTAAAATGCCCCCTGAACACATCGCGTCCAGAGTTAAGGAAGCCGCCATGAGTTCTTGCGAATCGTGGGATATCAGATAGTGGTTGAAGAGTAGCTCGATAAGATTCGTCTGTGGGAATTTTGGCGGGGGGCCGAATCCGCCCCATTTGCCGTCGAAAGATTGCATCAACATGGTTGCAGCGGTTTCCAAGAACTCTTGGCCCCTGCCGGTTCCAATGTTGAAGCTTCGCTTTCCAACCGATGTCCGTGAAGCGATCGCCGAGCGGACTTGATCTGCCTGCTGCTCAACTTCGTCACGCCGGTTCTTCCAGGCGTCGTTCAGTGCGCCAAGTACCGACGTAAAGCTGGACATTCCTCCGGTTTTACGGGGAGGGAAGTATGTGCCTGCGTAGAACGGTCTGGCATCTGGCGTCAGGAACACGCTCATCGGCCAGCCTCCGGAGCCGGTTATCGCCTGAACCGCTTCCATGTATAAAGCGTCAATATCGGGCCTTTCCTCCCTGTCGACTTTAATGGAGATGAAATGGTCATTTAGATAGGCGGCGGTTTCGGGGTCTTCAAAGGATTCGTGAGCCATGACATGGCACCAGTGGCATGAGGCATAGCCGATCGAAAGGAATATTGGCCTGTCCATTGACTTTGCCAGGTCCAGAGCCTCGGTGCACCAAGGCCACCAATCAACCGGATTGTCCTTGTGCTGGACGAGATAGGGACTGGACTGGTTGGCGAGATGGTTCATGAATAACCTTCCATGTCTAGCGAAGCTGTCATAACTGAGCCTAAAGTTTCAGTATGGAGATCAGTCTAAGTAATAAGGTTGCAGTCATAACCGGAGGTTCGAGTGGCATTGGTGAGGCGATTGCGGAAAGCTTTGCTCTTTCGGGTGCCACAGTCATCCTGGTATCGCGCAAATCGGAGAAGCTTCGTGCAGCAGCTCAAAAAATCAATAATAAAGCGGGCGCTGAAAAGGCAAGTTGGATAGCTGCAAACGTTTCAGATCCGGCTGGACTCCAGCATGTAGTGGCCCAGTGCAAAGGCGAATTTGGTTTTGTTGACATTTTGGTCAACGGTGCGGCAGCGAATCCGTATTTTGGCTCAACAGTGAATCTTGAACTTTCAGCGATGAGGAAAATCTTGGAAGTCAATCTCGAGGCGGTTCAGATGTGGACTTCGGAGTTTTGGTCGAATTTCTGGAGCCGCGGGCAGAGGCCTGCCAGCTCTATAAACATTGCCTCAATAGGCGGGATGATAGTGGGGGAGGGAATCGGCTTTTACAATGTCTCCAAGGCGGGCGTGATCCATCTCACCCGGCAATTGGCGAACGAACTCGCGCCAGACGTAAGGGTCAATTCGATTTCACCGGGACTCGTCAAAACCGAGTTTGCCCGTGCGCTGTGGGAGAAGTGGGGCGAACAATTGGCGGAGAGTCTTCCGCTGAAACGAATCGGGGAACCGAAGGACATATCTGGGGCAGCTCTATTCCTAGCGAGTGATCTATCAGGCTGGATCACCGGAACCAATCTTGTAGTCGACGGTGGTGCACTTGTCAGAGGCCTGTCATTCAGCTAGCTGTTTTTTAAGCACGTTTTTTTGAATCTTACCGAGGTTCGTAGTAGGCATTCGGCTTACTAGCTGCAGTCTCGTTGGTGCATAGTGCGGGGGGAGTTCGGATTTTACGAAGTCACGGAGTTCTTCGAGCCGGGGGGCTTCATGGTTTGGATTCGGTATAACCACGGCAGTCACTGCTTCGCCCCATTTTGGGTCAGGAAGCCCAATTACAGCGACCTGGTGTACCTTCGGATGCATCTCGAGCACCCTCTCCACCAGTGCGGGAGAGATGTTTTCCCCGCCTGTGTTGATGATTTCATCAATGCGACCGTCTACATCTAGTTTGCCATGTGAGATCCTGCCCGCATCTCCGGTATGGAACCAGCCTAAGTCATCCTGAATTGCTGCTCCAGACCGGTACCGGGTCGCAATCATAGGGCCTTTCAGCATAATTTCTTGTGAAGACGCAACCTTGAATTCGACGCCCGTAAGTGGCATACCGTCATAAACGACCCCCGAGCCGGTCTCCGTCAAACCGTAGGTAACCATGGTGTTGGATGGGATATTTGCGGGTGGTTTGGATCCTCCCAAAATTATCTTCCTAAAGATATACGGATCCAGCCGGGCCATCGCAGTCGGGACCAGCGAGACCAGCGTGGCGCCATCCTTCGCCGCAGCTTTGACATCGTCTGCATTGAATCCATTGTGGATTTCAACCGGATTTCCGATTAGCAGCGCTCGCAGTATTACCGATAGCCCTCCGATGTGTGCAATCGGGAGGCAGCAAAGCCACTTGTCAGAGAACGTGACACCGATGTGGCTTGATGTGGCGCTAGCCGACGCCATGATTTGGGCCATAGTGAACATGACCATTTTTGGTTGGCCGGTTGTTCCCGAAGTCGCCATGGCCAGGCACTGTTCATTTTCGAGCGGCATTGCACCTTGAATTTTTGTTGACGTCCCCGTTGAATCAATAATTTGAGACGGTCTGAGCGATTTGACGAGTACCTGTTTGGCCTTGAATGACAGCCGCTGGTCTATCGGCACGAATCCATTTCCGTCATCCCATATCGCACGAATAATGTCGACCAGTAGATTTGATGCGGGCATGTCCAGCGCAACTAGTTCTCTCACAAAGGTTAGGCTAGCGAGAGAAAACCTTGATATTTACCCGATGCCTAGCGTCAAAGTCTAAATTTTAGATAATTCTGTTTGTTGAAGTGGTTGTCAGTTTGTCCTTTATTGAATGGCGAGTTTTGAACAAAGCGAGGTTGAAAACCAATGTCGAAGCCGGTTTGGGAATCACAAGGCACCTATCATGACATCAAGTACGAGAAAAGTGGCGGAATCGCAAAGATTACTATCAATCGCCCAGAAGTTCGTAATGCCTTCCGCCCCCAGACGCTTTTCGAACTATCTGATGCGTTCAATATTGCTAGAGACGACACCTCGGTCGGTGCAATCATCCTCACTGGTGAAGGGAAAGAGGCTTTCTGTTCCGGTGGAGATCAGAGAATTCGCGGAAATGACGGTTATCTTGGAAGCGACTCTATAGGCAAGGCTGGCATAGGCCGGTTGAACGTTCTCGATCTTCAGATGCAGATCAGAAGGCTGCCCAAGCCGGTAGTGGCCATGGTTGCAGGGTATGCAATCGGTGGAGGCCATGTACTTCATCTGGTATGCGATCTGACGATTGCAGCCGATAATGCGAGGTTTGGCCAGACAGGACCAAGGGTCGGCAGCTTTGACGGCGGCTACGGTTCCGGCCTCTTGGCTCGCACCATCGGTTTGAAAAAGGCGAAGGAGATCTGGTTTCTATGCCGCCAGTATGACGCTCAGGAGGCGTTGGATATGGGGCTGGTGAACACCGTTGTTCCTGTGGATGAACTTGAAAGTACGACGGTTGACTGGTGCGAGCAGATGCTCAGCCTTTCACCGATAGCTCTGAGAATGCTCAAGGCATCTTTCAATGCTGCTGATGATGGGCTCGCAGGCATTCAGCATTTGGCTGGCGATGCGACGATGCTTTTCTATATGACTGAGGAGGCCCAGGAGGGACGTGATGCATACAAAGAGAAGCGCAAACCCGACTTCACACGGTTTCCGCGCCGGCCGTAACCGTCTCGTATCCGGACTTATGGCTGTCAGGGGAGCTTATAAATGTCGTTAGGTCTCTGGATAGCTGGTGCTCGTCCCAGGACGCTGCCTGCCGCGGTGGTCCCGGTGGCGGTAGGCACCGGCGTAGCCGTCTCAGCCAGAAGTTTCCGGCCAATCGAAGCTCTTCTGGCTTTGGGGGTATCACTTTCATTGCAGATTGCGTCAAATTACTCGAACGATTATTCGGACGGAATTCGAGGCACAGATGAAAAGCGGTCAGGGCCGGTGCGCCTGGTGGCTTCGGGATTGAAAAGCCCCAAGAGCGTTAAAATGGCTGCCTTTGGATTCTTCATTCTTGCCGGAATCCTCGGCCTCGTACTCGCCGCGCTTACGAGCTACTGGCTCATCGTTGTAGGTGCAGCGGCGATGCTGGCAGGATGGCTCTACACCGGTGGGCCTAAGCCCTACGGCTACTACGGCTACGGAGAGCTTTTTGTTTTCATCTTTTTTGGTCTTGTGGCTGTAGTGGGGACGGCCTTTGTCCAGATTGGCAGAGTGACACTTAGTGAATTCTTAGTGGCGATTCCCGTAGGGATTTCTTCAGTCTGCTTGCTCGTGGTGAATAATTTGCGTGACATACCCACTGATTTGAACTCTGGGAAAAAAACGCTTGCTGTCCGCATAGGGGATTCTGCAACGAGGTGGCTTTATTTCGCGCTGGTGGTGCTCATGTTCCTCTTTGTAGCTGGGTCTTGGTCGTATTTCCGCTTTGCTCCGCTTGGTCTTCTGGCAATACCGTTTTCAATTCCCCCGTTGAAGATCATTCTCAGAGGAGCAAAAGGCAAAGATCTGATTTCCGCACTCGGCCTGACCGGAAGAATGCAGCTCGCCCTGGCTCTCTTCTTTTCGGTGGGAATCGCGCTTTAGCAAAAACTAGTCTTTTTCGTAGTGAGGGCCAACGGAAGAGAGTGCCCGGGACATGGTGTCGCTGACTCAAAGACTATCGACCAGATACGATTCCGCATCGGAACCCGGCTATAGCGGACTGATAGCGCTATTTGTGCTCATAGGGCTTTTGCTCAGATTTTATCTGCTGGCCCGTCCAGGGCATCTTTTCGGCATCACGGAGTATGACGACGGGGTATATTTTGGTGCCTCATTTCGTCTTATCGAGGGTGTGATACCTTATCGAGACTTTGTTTTGGTCCAGCCGCCGGGAATAGCTGTGCTGCTAACGCCAATTGCCTTCATTTCCAAGGCGATCGGAACCGCCCACGGTCTTGCGATTGCCCGGATCGTTACGGTTCTCACCGACAGTGCCAGCATCGCCTTGGTCGGTCTGATTCTCAGATGGCGTGGAAGAATTGCCGTTGGGGCAGCATGCGCAGTTATGGCACTTTATTCACCGGCAATCGCTTCTTCCCAGACAGTTCTGCTCGAACCTTACCTGAATTTCTTCTGTCTCCTCGCGTTGTACCTGTGCTTTGACGGATCGAGATTCCGATCCTCGTATGCGGCGCTTTTCTTCGGTGGGGTCCTGTTTGGCGTAGCTGGCTCGATCAAGGCATGGGCGATTGTGCCAGTGCTGGTGGTTTTGGCGCTGATGGTTGCAACCTTCAATCCCTTAGGAGAAAATATCCGCAAGCTCTCCTCGTTTGCATTTGGCGTGGTACTGGGATTTGCCTTTTTCGCACTGCCTTTCATTCTCCTAGCGCCCAAGGCTTTTCTCCGCCAAGTGATAACGGCTCAAATTACCAGAGTCCCGGGGCAGCGAATTGACCTCCAGTTCAGAGTGAGGGAGATCACCGGTGCCGATCCTCTTATCAGGTTATTTGGTCATGCGGGAACGGTGACGGCAGTGCTTTCCCTCGCCTTGGTGGTCCTTTTTGTTGTCGCGGTAATCAAAATACTGATGGAACGCTCCAGCTTCACCATCTTTGCCTCTGCAACAGCAGTTCTGGTATGCCTGACGCTGTTGTGGCCCAGCGACTTCTACTATCACTATGCGGATTTTATAGCGCCGTATCTAGCCATGACTATTGCGATTGCGGTATCGGCTCCCAGACTGGGAGGTTTCCGCCTGCGCCGAGATCATCTTTCACGACCGGTTTTCCTGACTTCGGCAGTTCTGGTTTCTTTCCTATTGGTGCTGAGTTTTGCTTACGAATCAACGATTGGTCCGGCCCCGCAGCCAAAGAAATTTTCTGAGCGGCTGTTCCCAAAAGGCAGCTGCGTCCTAACCGACCAGGTGTCGCTTACGCTGGCGGCAGACCGGTTCTATCCAGTGAGTCAAAAATGCCCAAAGATCGTGGATCCGTTCGGGACTGCTCTGGCTCTAAGTGGCGGCAGGACAATAGATGGGGGGGCCGGCCTTGACCCTGCAGTTGTCTCCTCCTGGCTCTCTGCTCTGAAAGAGGCGGAATACGTCTGGCTATCCTCCCAGAGCTACAGAAGAGTTCCCTCGTCAGATAGCATCAATTCCTATTTTGCCACTAATTTCAGAGCTCTCGCTTCCTTGGGTCCAGGGCTTGGCAGGGTCTATGAGCGAATCCCATAATTTCCGCCGTTTAAGCCTTTAAACTTTCGAACTGTCGATTACTGCCTGGATGAGAGCCGGGGGACGGTCAATGATTGCGCCGTGTCCTAGAGAATCGATTATCTCCGAGCGTACGACGGCCTTATCGTGACTTTTGAGCAGAGACTCGAATCTTCTCGCTATCCCTAGGTATCTAGTGTCAGCACCGCCGGTGATCAATGTAAAGTATCCGCGGAGCTCCGGGATCCGCGGCCAGAGGTTGGCCTGCACGCCAACGCTTGAATTCTCAAGAGAGCGCGCGAGAGCCCTGGGGCTGTTTGTCAGCCTATTTTCAAGGTCCTCCCTGGTTGGTTTTCTAGGCTGGAAGAGAGCCAAAGACATCCAGCGGGAAAGAAATTCCTTGAATCGATCATGATCGCCTTCAAGATTTTTCAGCTCGCTCGCCAGAGCCATGTCAGCTTGATACCTTTCCAACCTCTCACCGGCATCCTCGATTCCAGGATTGACTCCAGAGAAAATCGCTTTCCAGGAAAAGTCGGAATGTTTCAGGCACAAGGTCAGAAGGTGACGGGCTCCGAGCGAATAGGCAGCCCAAATGCTGTCCATTCCAAAGGGCAACAGAAGATCGGCGGTTTCATCCAGGCCGGCATCCACGCTGCACGACTCACCGTGGCCGGGAAGATCCACGCAAATGACTTCAAAGGGCTGCCGGAGAGCGAGTTCGCTGGCAATCGGGCCAAAGGTTGCACCGTTCTGAGTGAACCCGTGGATCAAAATAACGCGTGTATTTGGCAACCTGCCAATTTGGACGTAGCTTGTGTAGGCAAGCCGCGAAGACGTGGCAGGCGACTTCAGCACTTTTAATTTCCCAGTGCCAGGAATGGTTGGATAGCTGGATTGGAAATTCATTTAGGCTCGCTTTAGGCGCTTCGTGAGAAGAGAGACGATGAATCTTGGATTTGCACTCAGCTTAGTTAGTGAATGGGAATTGGCAGGTGTCACGGATGCCGTTATATCCCCAGGCTCAAGGTCCGGTCCAATGGCAGTTGCTTTGGGCCAGAGCGGCAAGATTTCGACTCATGTGGTTTTGGACGAACGTTCAGCAGGCTTTTATGCGTTAGGGTTGTCCAGGTTCAGCGGTATGCCGACCCTGGTGCTAACCACTTCAGGCACTGCGGCCGCAAATTTAAGACCGAGTGTGACGGAGGCATTCCATTCCGGGGTGCCAATGATAATCTTGACAGCTGACCGGCCACTGGAGGCGCATAAGTTCGGCGCAGCGCAGACCATGGAGCAGGAGGAGCTCTTTTCAGACGTAGTCCTTTTCCGGTCTTCACCATCGGTCCCCGATTACACAAATATGCCACATTGGCGTGCTCTCGCTTCCAGGGCATTTCACGAAGCAGTATCCAACCCGATGATGAAAGGGCCCGTGCAGCTGAATCTAGCCTTTCGGGAACCGTTGATCGAGGAAAATCCACTGGTGACTCCGGCTAGGCCATCTCAACAACCTTGGTACAGGATTCATTCAGAATCTAGCACCCAACTGTTTGACGAGTTGCTCCAGGCAGACCGCATAATGGTGGTTGCGGGCGAATCGGATGAGGAAATCAGCCGGGAGATAATTTCAAAGTGCGAGCGGTTGGGCTGGCCCGTTGTTGCGGGTCCAAATTCCGGTTTTAGATTGCAATCGAAGTCTTCACTAGGTAGTTTCGAGGCGTTTTTGCGATCCGAACGTATCCGTGAGGCGATCCTGCCGGAGGTTATTGTGTTGCTCGGAGGTGACCTCGCCTCTCGGAATGTCAACGGATTCGTTGCCCAGGCAGCGGAAAACGGGTCAAAGATTGTGAGAATTTCAAATAGCTGGCGATGGAAAGATCCAGCCAATACTGTTAGCGATTTTTATTTTGGCTCGTTTAGCTCCTTCATTTCCCGGCTCGGGGATTTTCGGAATTCCAAATCATATGTCGAGCTGGTGAAAAAACTCGATCAGGCCTCATTTCGAGGGATTTGGGAAAGCCTGGGAAAGAGTCTTTCAGATCCTGTCGTATCTGCGGAGATCTTTTCCTTTGCCGGAAGATCAGATATGATCTTCTCTTCATCTTCCATGCCCATTAGGGATCTGGAATGGTTTGCCCCTTTAAACGAGAACCAGCCCCAGCTCTATTCAAATAGAGGCGTGAACGGCATCGATGGCGTGATTGCAAGTTTTCATGGCGCTGCGAGAGCTCATCAACGGCAAAATTACCATGGCAGGTCAGTTCTACTGATAGGTGATTTGGCTTTTCGGCATGATCTTGGATCGTTGGCGGGGCTATCCGGATGCGATCTTAACCTTCTGGTCTGTGTCACTGACAATTCCGGTGGAGGGATATTTTCGTTTCTTCCACGCTCGGCTTCCCTGCAAAATGATCAGTTCGAGCGGCTATTCGCTACCCCGCAGCATGGAGATTTGGAGGCGATCAGTCGTGGATTTGGCCTGTACACTCAAGTGATCAAGGATGTCGCCTCTTTCAGGGCGGAACTTGGGGATTTCAGAGAACAGGGTGGCGTTCGCCTGATCATTGTCAGGTCGGACCGTACCGAAAACGTTGCTGTTCACAAGGCGGCATTCGACGAAGGAAAGCGCCGGGCCGAGGATACGCTTGGTATCCAGGGAATTTAGAGTCTTGGCGGTAGGAGACGTTGTGGGTCTTTATGAGGAGATGAAGAGCAGGGGCTTGATAGCCCAGGTCACTGATGAAAATATCGGAGAGGTTCTCGATAGTTCATCTATCAGCGCCTACATCGGTTTTGATCCGTCTGCCGATTCGCTGCATGTCGGTCATCTTGTCCAAATATTCAACCTGAAAAGACTCCAGGAGCATGGCCACAGGCCCATAGCAGTGGCAGGCGGTGCCACCGGGCTGATCGGAGATCCTTCCGGCAAAAGCGAGGAACGCAGTCTGCTGGGGTCTGAGGTGTTGTCGGAAAACTTGATCAAAATTCAGGCCCAGCTTTCCAGGTTTCTAGATTTCGACCGCGGTCCTGCGTCTGCATTGGTCTTGAACAATGCGGACTGGCTGGGAAAGATTTCACTGATCGATTTCCTAAGAGACATAGGCAAGCATTTCAGCGTGAACCAGATGGTGGCAAAAGATTCAGTGAAATCCAGACTCAATGAGAGGGAACAGGGAATCTCTTTCACCGAGTTTGCTTATATGCTCCTTCAGTCCTACGATTTCTTGCACCTGTTCGACAATTTCGGTTGCCGGTTGCAGATGGGTGCGTCTGACCAGTGGGGAAATATCACCGCTGGAATTGAGCTGATTCGAAAAATGCGGCAGCAGGTTGCCTACGGCTTGACTACCCCGCTCATATTGAAGGCGGATGGAACAAAGTTTGGAAAGAGCGAGGCGGGCACGATTTGGATCGATCCGGAGAAGACATCTCCCTACCAGTTTTACCAGTTTTTTCTGCGGGCTGAAGACGAGGTGGTCGGCGGCTATCTGAGATCATTTACATGGATCGGCGATGACGAACTTGCCGAACTGGATTTGGCAACTGCACGGCAGCCGAGCAAACGGCTCGCGCAAAGCGCACTCGCTGCTGCGGTAACCGAAATGGTACATGGCTCGGACATGGCCAAAAAGGTGGAAGCAGCCTCACGGGCACTTTTCTCTGAGGACATCCTCAGCCTGCCGCCCGAGGTGCTGGAGCTGGCCACAGAAGACGCTCCTCTGCACTGCATTTCTGCGGCTTCCCTTGCCGGTGGCATTGCTCTGGTCGATTTGTTATGTGAGGCCGGGCTAGCCAATTCCAAGTCAGAATCGCGTAAGGTGATTGCCCAAGGTGGTGCCTATGTCAATAATTCCCGGATATCGGAAATCGAAGCCCGAGTTTACACAAGCGATCTGACCGCCGGCGGGGTTCTGCTGCTGCGGCGCGGAAAGAAAGACTATGTAGTTGTAAAGGTGCAGGCGTAGGCAGGATTGGAAAGTTCGCTGTAGCCTGTAAATAAAGCTTATGCGATGCAGCTCAGGGCTTATAAGAGACCATGACCATATGAGATTGATTTTCGAACTGTCTGCTTGTCTGAAATCGGCTGTTTGCCCGGCAGAAAACTGCCTCCAGGTGGAGAGACGATCTGCATTGGCCTTTGAAATTATGAAATGTGGGAATTCTAGTATGGGGAAGTTTGGATGGTTGAACTCGCATGCTGAATAGCTCTGAAGAAGTCCAAGGGTGGACCTGGATTGATAACCAGTCCCGGTTGGAGGATCTAACCGAGGAATTTGGCAAAGCTGGGGAGATTGCCCTTGATACCGAGTTTCATAGGGAAAAGACCTACTATCCTAAACTTGCCTTGGTACAAATTGGCTGGGATGACAAGGTGGCGTTGCTGGATCCCTTTGCGTTGGATCTCACGGCACTGAGTTCAGTTTTTAGCGGTCCGGTGACTGTTGTTTTGCACGCCGGCACCCAGGATTTGGAAATCCTGTCCAGAATCGTTGGCAATTTGCCACAGTCCATCTTCGATACCCAATTGGCTGCTGGGTTTGTCGGATTTTCCAATCCGTCATTGGCACTTCTAAGCGAGAGACTTCTCGGTATCGCGATTCCAAAAGGAGATCGTCTCACCGACTGGACAAAAAGACCCCTCAGCGAGGGTCAACTGCGTTATGCAGCTTCCGATGTGGCAAATCTTTTGTCTCTCAAATCGGAAATTGAGGATCAATTGGCTGCGATGGGTCGGCTGGAATGGGCTTGGGACGAGTCGAAGGTCCTGCTTAACAAAGATAGGAGGGGCACGCCTATCGAAAGGACATGGTGGAAGATCAAAGAATGCCGGCATCTAAAGGGCGAGTCCAGAAAAGTTGCCCAGGCGCTTGCCGTTTGGCGTGAGTTGAGGGCCGCGCGGCTGGATGTTCCGGTTCGCTATGTATTGTCGGATCTTTCAATCGCTGTCATCTCCCAAGAACTCCCAAAGACTGTCGATGCGTTGTCGGTTCTGCGGGGGGTTGAGCATCGTTTTCTTGCACAGGGCGTGGACCGTGAAATCTTGGAAACCGTCAGTCGTGGCAGATCAATGCCGGACAAAGAGCTCTGTGTGCCCGTGATTGAAGAATCCGATAAAAGGCTTAAACCAATTGCCGGAATGGCGGTTACGTGGGTTTCGCAGCTCGCGCAATCGCTGAAAATCGATCCTCTGCTGCTGGCCACACGCTCCGATATTGTAGGTTTCTTGAACGGGGACAAAGATTCCAGACTCGCTGCCGGATGGAGAAACGAGGTGTTGGGCGACCCAATCACCAGGCTGACCAACGGCGAACTCGCATTGGCGGTAAATGCCAACGGCGAATTGGAACTGGAGAAGAGATCTTACGTCCGCTACGATCTCTAAGGGCCTATTCTTTGTTGCCGCCTCTGAGATCGATTGTCAGGGTAAGAATCCCGTCAGCCAGTTCGGCCTTGGCGTCACCCAGCATCGCATAATCCATATAATCAACTTTGGCGCGTTCCACGAATGCCCTTCGTTCGGGTCCCTCAACCGGGGGAATTCCGCGATTTTTCACCGCTTTTGCCCGCTCCTGAAAACGTGAAATCATGGCAGCCGGATCGAATTCATTGCTCATGGGTATATAGCTTACACGTACTGTTTAGCCGAAGTTTTTCAAAAACACTGGCTCGGCCGATGCCGCGGGAAGGCTTTTGGGGCTTCGAGTCGATCGATCCGATCCTTGCTTGATGGCAGGTATCAGCCAGCACGGGAGGTGTTGAGCGGTTTTCCATGTAGCTGGCACTGCACAAATGGCAAGAGCGGATCAGCCTTTAGGAGGCAACGGCACTGAACAGGGCTGGTGGCGGACTTGATACATATGCCGCAGGTCGCGGAAGCCAAGTTCACGAGAAGGAGACTAGGCCAAAAGTTTTCTTGCCGAGAGTTCTCCCGCGGGAAGGAGGATTCTGAAAGTTTTTCTGAGGCTAAATTTGCGACCTTGAAGGCGATTACCTTGTTAGTGCAGGGTAAAGTAGTCGGCAATTGCACTACAATGTATGAGTAGCAACGAATAGTCATGCGCACCGACCATGGTTTGAAGTCGTCATGTCATAAAATCAAATCGGTGACTCTATATATTTGAGTGGGTCCTTCGGGATGTCCACTAGGAGTGGCTCGTGAAAAAGGGACGTCATAGGCGATACGAAGAAGCAAGACAAGCCAAGCGAGCATTTAACTTTCCAGTAGAAAAGTGTGCTGAATGCGGCGGGGATTCCCAACGTGGTCACGCCTCATGGTGTTTAGCCAATGTGGATGATGTTGAGGAAGAAGAAGAATTCGATCCGGAAAGACATTCAAGTCCAAGTTTCTAAGCGTCTTCCAAGCTAATTGCAGCTGCAGCGAACCCCGGGTTCTCAGGTGCTAACGTGCTTCCTTCCGTAAAAACGATCTCTCCCAGTTAAGACAAACAGCGGAGAGAATATATCTGGGATTGGCGAATGCTTCTGAAAAAATCTCAGCTTTTCCAGGGGTAGTTCGGGCTCAATGTACTTTATTATATTGAAATGGGGCGAATCGCTTGTCCTTGGCCAAGGCAAGGACATTAAGTTCGAATGGATACTAAATCTGCTTTAGCTTTGCTGTATCGACGGGCAGGTTTTGGCGGCACTCCGGCGGATCTTTCCAAGGCGCTGGCAGTGGGTTACGATGGCGCGGTAGATGACCTCATCCGGGGTTTACAACTTTCAGACGCATCGGCCGATGCGATCCAAGTCCCCGAAATGATGCAGCCTCCTTTTGCCGTGCCTGGCGCACTGGACTCAGAGGCGAGGCGGAAGTTCAACCAGACTCTTGCGGATGAGCGCACTGCAATCACAAACTGGTGGATAGGGCGAATGGTGGCTGCAGACAATCCCCTCAAGGAGAAGCTGACATTCTTCCTGCACTGTCATTTTCCAACTGCGATCTCAAAAGTTCTTTATCCCATCTACATGTATCGGCAAAATCAGATTTTCAGGACTCTGGGAAGCGGAGACTTCACGGCTCTCACTACCGCGGTATCAACTGACCCGGCGATGCTCATATGGTTAGATGCCGGCACCGACCGCCTTCCTGAGCCAAATGAGAATTTTGCCAGAGAGTTGATGGAAAGGTTCACAATGGGGATCGGGACCTATTCTGAGTACGACGTCAGGGCAGCAGCCTTTGCTTTCACGGGGTGGTACCTGAACAGGGCGACCGGCCAGTTCGCAGTTGCTCCGAAGCTGCATAGTAAGGTTCCGCAGAATTTTCTAGGCCATAGTGGAGTTACAAGTGGCCAGCAGGTGATAGACATAGCGACGAAGTCGGACTCAAGTGCAAAGTTTGTGGTAGCGTCAGTTTGGAGCCGATTTGCCTATCCCATTAAGCCTACTGACCCTTTGGTTGATGATTTGGCAGCAACCTATAGCAAGAACAGAAACTTAGCCGATCTGCTACGAGTGGTCTTTGGGCACCCTCGCTTCATCTCTCCAGATTCAGCTAACGGACTTATCAAACAGCCGACGGAATATGTAATAGGAGCTCTAAGGGCACTCCAAATTGCGCCGGCACGCATTCCCGTGCTCAAACCTCCGATAAGCGGTTCCTTGAACAGCTTAGGCCAGGTATTATTCGATCCACCCAGCGTGGGTGGCTGGCCACAAAATGAATATTGGCTCTCCACCTCTGCAGCTTTGGCGCGATGGAGATTCGCGCATTGGCTCAGTCTTGTGGGCGACATTTCAGTGGTCGCCGATTCTCCGCCTTCTTCAAGGGTTGAAGCTGCCGCAGAGATGCTTTCGATAACTGACTGGTCGTCGTCGACCAGTGCTGCACTCAAACGGGCATCGGGCAATCCTCACATGCTTGTGTCTTTGGCTCTTGTTTCCCCCGAATACGTAGCGAACTGAGGATCGAAATGAGTGATATGGGAACCGGCGGGATTTGGAAAGAGCCGGATGAAGGAACCGATCCAGGAGGAGAACTTTCATCCAAGGCCGGGAGCAGTCACAGATTCGGCCGAAGAGAATTCATGGCTCTGGCTGGCGGATTGGGTGCAGCTGGGGTTTTGGCTGGGGTTCTCGGTCCGAGGCTTTGGGAAAGCTTTTTTGACGGGCCAGCGAAATCTGGCATTCCGGTCGAATCGCCATCTGTATCAGCCTCGGTGAGGAGACCCGTTGTCGTGCTCACTCTCTATGGCGGCAATGACGGCTTAAATACGGTGATACCGTACCAGTCCCCAATTTATGAGTCAAACCGGGGAGAGCTGGCAATCGATCCTGCCAAGGTGCTTCCGTTGAGCGATGGTTACGCGCTGCATCCGTCAATGATCGGGTTCAAAAAGCTTTGGGATGTCAATCGGCTGGCAATAGTTCAGGGCGTCGGTTTTGCAAATCCTAATTACAGCCATTTCGAGTCGATGGACATTTGGCAGAGCGGTGCAAGCAATACGCCGATTAGCACAGGGTGGCTGGGGAGATGGCTGGATGCAACGAATTCATCCCCGCTTAAAGCCGTCAGCATCGGTCCAACACTGCCGACCCTGCTCACCGGAGAGAAAGTTCAAGGTGCCGCGATTCCTCCTGGAAAGCTGGTTCTTCCTGGAGACTCCACTGAGCAGATGCTCTTTGCGGCTCTTGCCGAACTTAACTCCGGTCAGCCGCAACTTCTCACTGAAGCTGCTGCGGCCAGCCATAATCTGATCCAGCTGAGCAAACAGATGGGGCCGACTCTTTCCACCACCGCGTCCAGCGATCCGTTGCATCTGATGAATTCCAATCCGGGCAACCTTGCAGGAGACGGAGGAGCCGCCTTGGCTATTGCAAACGGAGGAGGAGGACTTTCCAGCGCAAATGTCCTCGCCACACAGCTCAGCATCGTCGCCAACTTAATCCTCGCCGGTGCAACCCCACAGGTATACAGCGTTGAACTGGGCGGGTTTGACACGCATGTCAATCAGCTGGCGACGCAGGAGAAATTACTCGGAGAACTCGATGCAGCCGTTTCCGCATTCGTCGACGCAATGGCGAGCAGTGCACAAGGGAAGGGCGTGGTCGTGCTGATTTATACCGAATTTGGAAGGCGCGTCTCCGTCAACTCGAATCAAGGAACGGATCATGGTTGGGCCAATGACGTCTTTGTTCTTGGCCCGATGGTAAAGGGCGGATTCTATGGTGAGCCGCCGGATCTGACCCACCTGCAGCTGGGCAACCTTGTCTTTACCACCGACTTCCGCAGCGTTTATGCAACGGTGTTTGAGAGGCTTTTGGGTGTCGACCCCAAGCCATTTTTAATGGGCTCTTATAGCCCGCTGTCTATGGTCTGATAATGCAGACACGCTCCGGAAAGTCCAGGCCATGCCCCGGACTGATCCAAAGAATACCTGTTTTTGGTGTTTGCGGTATTAGCCTCTAGGTGTTTGCCTGTAGCTCTGCGATTACCAAAGGGGAGAATTCTGCTCAAGTCTTTTGTCGGGGGTGCGCTCTTCGGAGAAGTCCAACCTGGAACCCGTGATAATGAACTATGGGTCCTGCTCCATGGATGGGGCAGGACTATGGCAGACTTTCAATCATTCGCTGCCCTGGTTGCGGACAGCACCGACTCTTCGTGGCTCGTGCGGTTCGATCTTCCAGGATTCGGTACTTCTCCTGCGCCTCGGAAACCGATTGGATCTCACGAGTACGCCGAGATCGTAGGAGATGCAATTGGCCAGGTAGTCGCCTCGATGCCCTCTCCGTCGGAGGTAAAGGTATTTGTCATAGGTCATTCCTTTGGCGGACGAATCGCGCTTTCGCTCACTTCGCTTAGCCTGACCGCGTTCACCCTTTCGGCAATTCTGCTGAGCGGAGTGCCGCTTCTTCGGAATTCGGCCTCAGTGCGAAGGCCGAAGATGAGCTTTCGAATCGCGAAATTGTTGGCCGGCAATGGCCTGATTTCCAAGACCAGAATGGAAGCTTTGAGAGTCAGGTATGGGTCCCGCGATTATGCCGCCGCTACAGGGGTCATGAGGGATGTCCTGGTCAAAGTGGTGAACGAAGATTACAGCAAACTATTAGAGAATCTCAGCGTGCCGGTTTTGCTTTTCTGGGGAACCGAGGATACCACTGCACCGTTAGTTGTTGCCGAGAAAGCGGTTGGCAAGTGTCCCTCGCATATAACGCTGCAGTCAATGCCAGGCGATCATTTTCTTGCGGTAACATTCCCGAAAATGCTTTTAGATGCAGTTGAGGATCTAGTGCAAAGGACGAGAGACTAGATGTCGATCTCGGGGCTTGGCATTCATTTGGTCTTTGGAAGAAAGATGAACGTAACTTATTCCTATTTGGCAGCCATAGTTTCGATGGTGGCTGTGCTTATTTCAAGCGTCAGGTGGCTTCGTGTCGCCCAGCGGGAGCATTATATTCCTGGATATACCTCTAGATTCGCGCTTCGCTGGTATCTGGACCGCTATCGGATACTGAATCCGCTGCTGGGAGCGGTGGCCCTCATAGCCGGAATTATCGCAGTGGCAAAGCCGGCAGATCTTGTGCCGGCGGGTACCTGTTTTATTGCGGTAGTTCTGGCAACGCTTATTGCTCCGCGCGGACTTGGATATCGGGGTTCCACTTCACGGTTGAATTACACCCGCAGATTAACCACGATTGCAGTTTTGACGTGGCTGATCAACCTTATTTTCATCGCGGTCGGGGCATGGTTCAGCCTTGGCATGGCTTTTGGCGTTATCGCAATGATATTGCTTCCCGCCACTGTGGACCTTGTTCTTCTCGCAACACTCCCGATGGAGCGTAGAAATCTGACCAGGTTTGTGGAAATGGCAGCAAAAAAGCTGAAAAAGATTTCTCCCAGAGTTGTGGCAATTACCGGATCTTACGGCAAGACCTCAACCAAGGTTTACATAAATCATCTGGCATCCAGTACCTTCGCGACTTTTGCGTCACCGGCGTCATTCAATAATCGCGCTGGTCTGGCACGGGCGATCGACGAGGGGTTGTCACCGGGAACTGAAGTGCT
>SCQM01000119.1 GCA_004298555.1 Actinomycetota bacterium
CGCTGATGAAGCCGTTGAACGGTGGAAGTGCAGTTATAGCCATGGAACCAATTAGAAAGCCGACTGCTATGCCCGGCATGGTCCTAATCAACCCGCCCAGCTGATCGGCATCCAGGGTGCCGGTATGTTTTTCCACAGCACCGGCCGCAAGGAACAGCTGGGTCTTGAAAATTGCATGGTTCAGTGAATGGAAAAGGGCAGCGGCAAGGCCAAGCGACACTAGTGCGGGCCTGTGCCAATCAATCCCAATCCCCATGACGCCCACGCCCAAAAGGATGATTCCAATATTCTCGATGCTGTGATACGCCAGCAGGCGTTTGAGGTCGTGCTCCATCAAGGCGTATAGGACCCCCAGCAAAGCCGAAACAGCGCCTGCCGTCAAGATCACTACTGGCCAAAAGCGGTCTGTCTGGCCAAGGTCTATCAAGAGGAATTGTAAAATGCCAAATATTCCGAGCTTTATCATTGCTCCCGACATCAGCCCGGAGACAGGTGCCGGCGCGATTGGATGTGCTCTCGGCAGCCAAATGTGGAAGGGGACGATCCCGCTCTTGATTCCAAAACCAAGACCGAGCAACGCAAAGATTAGATTCTTTGGCCCCCCGGCGAGAGCGGCACCGTGTGCGTTCCAGACCGAGAAATCAAATGAATGCATATATGAACTCATTGCCATGAATCCAGCCAAAATGAGCATGGCGCTTGCCTGCGACATGACCAGGTAGATGTAGCCAGACTGGAGAACTCCGTATTTCCGGTGATCGGTGACTACCAAAAAAAATGAGCTCATGGCCATGCTTTCCCATGCGGTCATGAATATCCACACGTTGCCCGCCAAGATGACGGCCATCATGCTAAGAATGAAAATCGGAATCCATATTAATTCGGTACGGGAATGATCAGGATATCCCCAGCGGTACCAGGCGGACATCGTGGCGACTGTTCCAAGGACCAAAGAAAACCAGGCACCCAGGGTGGATAGATAGAGATCTCCGTGGATTAGCACTATGGTTCCGTGGTGAATTAGTCCGCCGAGGCCAAAAACGAGTGCACCCAGACCCAGCACCAGTACCGAAATCTTCGACCACCGGTTGACGGCAATGCCCAGCAAAGCCACTAATACCACGGCCGATATCAATCCCCAAGTCACCATTATTGTCTTTCGTTTATCCGAGATTTAAGCCGAAGCGATCTGGTTATCAGTCGCTATTTAATAGAGATGACATTTGCGCCAGCTGGTGCTCGAAGATTTGGCGGGCGATTGCCAAAAGGTCAAAGATCAGTGGGTCACGCACCGAGTAGAACACGCTTGTACCATTTTTGCGTGCATCCACGAGTTGACGCGCACGCATGAGTGATAACTGCTGCGACACTGACGAAGCTTCTATTTCGAGGTCTGCCTGGAGCTCTGACACGGTTTTCTCTCCAGATACCAGGAGCTCAAGTATACGCAGGCGTATCGGATGCCCCAAGGCTTTGAAGAGTTCCGCCTTGAATTCATGCAGTGCGGTCACCATGAATATTTCCTCCATTTTATAACATCAAACATCATAATATTAAGTTATTTGAATACTGTAAGATTCAGGTAATTGAATATACAAATAGTGCCAAACAGTTCAAGCCAGATTGGAGAACGACGCTGGCTTGCCGATAGCCAGTCCGGGCGACTAAGTTTGCATTCTGGAGGTGGCTTGTGACCGAAGCAAAGACCAGTTCGCCGGTCCGCCGCAGACCCGCGGGTTCTCCGCTGATTGCTGCAGGCAGTTCGTTGGCCAAGGCGCACCTGTTTGATCTTGCCGATCAAATGGGTTTACGATTCGAATTTGTTGAGCTGGACGAATCAGGAAAAGTTAAAATCCCTGGTGACGCCGCAAAGGCAGCCGAGGTGGAACTGCTCTGGTGTCATGGCAGATTTCTGGGTTCGTGGGTGATGTCGGCAATAAACTCCCTACCTTCGCTGGACTGGGTCCATTCGGACTTTGTGGGCGTTGACGGCCTGCCACTCGACTCTTATTTAAAAAGAGGGATCATTATCACGAACGGTGGTGAGAATTTTGCGCGTCCCATGGCAGAGTGGGTGATGCTCGGAATTCTTGCTTCGGCGAAACAATTTCCATTCTTTGTACGAAATTCTGATTCTGCTAAATGGGATACGTCTCGCGAACTTGCCGAGCTGGATGGTTCTAAGGTACTGCTTCTTGGGTTGGGTTCAGTGAATTCCCTCGTAGCTCAGATGTGCAAAGGGTTTGGCTTGGAAGTGGTCGCGTGGACTCGTACGAAACATCAATCGCTGGCGGATGGAGTTTCCCGGCAGGTAACCGGAGATCAGTGGTTGTCAGAGATTGCAAGTGCCGACTATTTAGTCGTCGGCCTTCCGCTGACTGCACAAACGAGAGGGCTGATCAATAGAGAAGTCCTTGAAACCGTAAAATCTGAGGTCACGATAATAAATCTTGCAAGAGGTGCACTCATCGACGAGGCAGCACTCGTCCAAGCTCTCGATTCAGGCCGGATCCATTACGCACTCCTTGATGCTCATTCGGTCGAGCCCCTACCGCCCGACAGCCCCCTTTGGCGTCGACGCAATGTGACTGTCTTGCCTCATCACAGTTGGTCTTCGCCAAAGATCACAACTAACAGTATCGAGAGGTTTAGGTCTGAGCTCACTTTGTGGCTATCCGGGCAACCACTCTTGGATCCAGTCGACTTTAGTGCGGGCTATTGAAATTACAGGGCAACGCTGACCAGGTCCTTTGCGCTGTAATTCGGAACGTAGTTGAGTTGACTGGCCATATCCAGAATGAGGCGCTTGGTATCAGAGTTGACAAGTGGACTGTTGTTGAGCGCCCTGGAGACTGTGGTGTGCGATACGTTCAGCATTCTTGCAATATCTTTTATAGGGACTCCGATTGGTATCCCCTCCCGCGAGCGTTCTTTGTGGCATTCCCGAGGGGCTTGCTGTATCTGGTAATTTACACGATAGGTTTGGCCGTTGGGCCCCCTTGGAACTCCAGTATTTGACCAGGACTGCATAGAGCCGGCGTCAAGGCCTGTATGGCTGCCAATCCAATGAATTCAGCTTCTATGGTTGTCCAGCACGCGCATCAAAGCTCCACTCAGATTGGTGAGGATTTCCGGCTTTGAGATAGGCGCACCTTCGCTGTCGGTCAGATAAAAGCTGTCCACTACATCGTCACCTAGAGTCAGTACCTTTGCATGGGCAACTGACAGGGACATCTGGGCGATTATTGCCGTAATGTCGTGCAAAAGACCGATTCTGTTCGGTGCCCAGACCTCGACGACCGTCGCTCTGGACGATGCGTCTGGGGCCACCACCACTCTGGGCGGCACCAGCTGGATCCCTGAGCGCCTTCGTGCCTTGGCATAGTTCTTAGCCTTGTCATGCAGTCTCTGTGGCAAGCTTTCGGGTTCATCCAGACTCTTTTGCAGTTCCTTTTTGAATCTGTTCCAATCTGTTGGTCTGGTCTCGGGAGGTTGGATGAGAAAGTCTTCAATTGCCGTATTTCCAATAGATCCGACGCGTGCTGCAATGATGTCCACGCCGACAAGGGCTAACGTGCCGGTTACCAGAGAGAAAAGGCCAGGCTTGTCCGGCGCCACGATTTTCAAGGTGTCTGACGCCGCATCCATGGCCCAACCATCTCCGGCCTCGACGATCAAGTAGTCGAAGTCATCGCCGGGAAACGAATCGTCTTCCGGCTGAAGGCCCTCCATGCTTCGTATTGTTCTGTAAGCAAGCGAAGAGACCAGCTTTGCTTTCCAATCACTCCATGCGCTCGTTCCGGTGGCAACTGAGTCCGCTTCCGTCAGAACTTCAAGCAGCTCGACAACCAAAGGCTCCTTTAGCAATTCGGCGACTTTGCTGATAGTGGTGGGATCTGAGGTGTCTCTTCTGGTAGCAGTATCCGCGAGGGTCAAATGATTGCTGACAAGACGGACAACGATGTCCGCATCTCGGTCACTCAATCCGAACCTGGCACAGATTTCTGGAACGATTTTAACCCCGGCTTCGGTGTGATCTCCAGGAAGTCCTTTTCCAATATCATGCAAAAGCGCGGCTATCAGCAACAAGTCCGGCCGTCTTACCCGTCTGCGAAGCTTGGACGCGTTTGCTACGGTTTCCAGAAGGTGGCGGTCGACGGTGTAAACGTGATAGGCATTTCTTTGCGGCTTGGATCTGACGTAGTTCCATTCCGGGAGAATTATCTCAAACAGCCGAAAATGATCCAACGCTTCGGCTACCTGTATCATTGCAGGACCAAGCGAAAGAAAACTGACGAAACTCTGGAGTTCCTCTTCCGTGAAAACCTTGGGAGTCTCGAGATTTGCGTCGGCAAATTCTTCCAGCGCACGTTCTGAGATGTGGAGGTTGTTGGAGCCCGCGATGACGGCCAGCCTCAAGAGCATATTAAATGTTGGTCTAAGCCCATCGGGAAGGGCCAACGAGATTTCATTGCCGTGAACAGTCAGCTGGTTTGGAAGATCCAGCTTTGGCGTGATTTGCCTGGTAATTGAAGCCATCAGTTTACGTGAGATCGTGTCAAAGGCAAAGGAAATGGTCTTGCCGGCTTGCGCTATCTCTTCCATCAGCCTGTCAGCATCCTGAAATCCCATCGCTTCAGCAACGCTGTCTTGGTCTTGCAGAGAGAGTCGGCTTGAAGATCTTGGGTTTTTCATGTGAAGCATTATGCGGGTGTCTTGCAGAGTCTTTTGAGCAGAGTAGACTCCCATAAGCCCTGGACCGAGCAGGTCGCTATCCTCGAGATACTCCAGTGATTTGATTATGGCGAAGTCTCTCAGCCCGCCTTTTGCATCTTTCAAATCCGGTTCCAGCAGGTAGGCAAGCTCCCCGGAATCTTCATGGCGTTGTTTGGCGTAATCGATTACGGTTCCCAGCATTGATTTGCGCTTCTTCATCCAGGTTTGCCGAAGTGATTTGTCCAAATCCTGGACGAGTTCCGCATCACCCACAATTAGCCGCGGCCGGCACAAACCATTCAGGACTCTAGGATCGCTGACTGCCATTTTGACCGCTTCTTTTGTGGTGCGAACCGAATTGTCGATCTTGAGCCCCGAATCCCACAGAGGATACCAGATGGATTGTGCAAGGTTGTCCACAACGACCTTTGGATTATGGAGCAGCACAACATCGAGATCGCTGTTGGGTGTCATTTCGAAATCGGCGTAGCTGCCAACGGCGATCAGAGCAGTTCCGGCGGGTGCTGGGG
>SCQM01000120.1 GCA_004298555.1 Actinomycetota bacterium
CCCGCCGAAAGGTCGAAAATTAAGCCCCTGGCTAATGGAATTCACCGAGAATTCTAGTCACGCCTAACAAGGTGGCCAAATCAATGGCGCCCGCCATCTGCATGCGGAAACAGACCGAATCAGGCCGCCGAATTCTCACCTGTCAGCCTTAAGTTTTAATGCGGCCCAAAGTTGCGACGCGGGTCTGCTCGCGACGGTATTTGCTATCTGCCCCTGGGATGAGTCTCTTCATGCACTTTAATCAATTGATCCTTGCTCACCTTTGTATATACCTGAGTTGAGGTGATCCGAGAGTGCCCGAGGAGTTCCTGAATTACCCTTAGATCCGCACCGCCGTCCAGCAAGTGCGTCGCGAAAGAGTGCCTCAGGGCATGGGGATTTACCGGATTTGCACTCCTCGAATCAAGTATCCGGCGAATGTCTCTGGTGCCAATCCTGAGACCTACCCGATTGTAAAAAAGGGCAGAGCTGGAACCTCCCAACTTTGAACCCAGTGCCGCAATCATTGAATCTCTTCCCGACTCCAAATACCTCTTCATTGCCCTGACACATGACCTGTTCATGGGAACGGTACGCTGCTTGGAGCCCTTTCCCATTACGGTTACAGATGCGCCTTCCAGGTCTAGGTCATCGAGATCGAGATTTGCCACTTCAGATACCCGCAGCCCACTGCCGTAAAGCAGTTCGCAGATGGAATCGTCCCTCAGCACAAGATATTCCGGAGTGCCTGGTTTAGAGGCAGCGGTCATCAGATGATCAGCATCGTATCGAGATAGGACCTTTGGAAGTTTCGTTTCAATCCTCCCAATGGACAGTCCATGGGACGGATTTTCCAACAGTCGGCGCTGGCGCGTAAGAAATTTCAAGTAGCCCCTTATTGCAGAAAGTTTCCGTGCCACGGTGCGTCGGGAATTGCCATCAGAAATAAGATGGGAAACATAGCCTTGTAAAATCTTCCGGTCGATTGCGGCCGGATCATTGATACCGTTCTCCAGGCAATACAAGCGAAATGCCTCAAGATCGACCGAGTACATCTCTTTGGTGCCATCGCTAAGACGTATCGCCGACCAAATGTACTCTTCTACATCCCAGCCCATGGGAAAAGCCTATACCGAAGAAAATTACCATATTGTAGTTTCCGGCTTCTATTGGGCTCGCATCTCAATCTTTTCAATCCTGGTTTCGATATGATTGGGCTATGAAATGTTCTGACCTGCACCTGACCACAGACCCGGCGAAAACTGAAATATCAAAGCTGTTTCCAATATCGGGTCTCTCTGCATCCGTTTGCCAGAATCCCGCCACAGCTCAGTGACCCGGCCGGTTTGGCTGGATCAGGCCTTAGCTTCTGATCCTGCACTCACGCGGCTTGTTTCGGCTGTGGCCACAACGGTTTCGATGGGCCTGGCCTTTTTGGCCGAATGGCAGTTCGTCGACCTCTTTGATCCGTTAGGATCATCGAGCTATCTGAGCGCCAGAGATAGCGCCGCAGCATTGGCGCTGCACCATGAAGTAACAATAGTCGCGATGCTTATTGGGGGACTGCTGGCCCTGATGCTCGGTCTCACCTTCGACGAGACTGACTTCAGGGGTGCTGCGATTGCAACAGTCCTGCCGACAATTCCACTCTTGACTGCAACTCTTATTGCCCTGCTTCTGGGTTCCAATAAATGGATAATCCTTTCGATAAATCCATTGCTGCTAGGCGCCGGCACTCTTTTCCGGCGGTATGGAACCAGGGGGAACAATGTAGGCACCATGATGTATCTGGGCGGGTTTCTTGGATATTTTCTTAGCAGCCAGTTCGGCATAAGGGCCCTCGGATGGCTGGCTGCCGAAGTACTCGTAGCCGTAGTAGTGATCTTCATCGTCCGGATTCCATTGATCATCTTTCAAGCAAGGTCAAATCTTGAACGAGCCATGCAGTCTTATACAATCCGTGCACGACTGTTGACTCAACTCGCGGTGAAAGTCCTTCAGGACGCCAATGAGAAATCGTCAGACAACCTTCGTGTTGCCCTGATTCGGCTAAATGAAATGGCCTTAATCATTGAAGCCTACATGTCCAGATTCAAAAGCGTCCCAGCAATAGAAGAAATGCGCCAGACGCTATTCGACCTGGAATTGTCTTTGTCGAACCTGGCCCGGTTCTCAGATTCGCTTTCCAGATTGAGACTATCCTCATTGATTTCCCGAGACATCGTCGACTATATCCAGCTGATTCCAGACGCAGATCCCGGGCAGCTGGCGTCAGATCTGATCCAATCGCTGACAAGATGGCAGTCCTTCTCACCTTCTTCCGACAGCGTCACCCCAATCCTGCTGAGACGCTTATCCACCTCAATAATAAATCTCAATTCGGCTGCGTTGCGATGGCGCGAGGTTCGCGAAACACTAAATGTGTCCAAAAAAGACCTGCCCGCAAAGGTCAGACATACATCCAGCCTGCGAACCGGCCACCTTCCTGGATCGGCCGTCGTCAGCGCAAGCGCATCAAATGAACCCTGGGACCATGAGACTGGCTCCTATATCGGCCTTACTCCCGAAGTGCGATCAGCAATCCAAATTACTATCGCTACTGCCGCGGCGACCTGGATAGGCTACTTCGTCGATCCCCAACGCTATTACTGGGCCTCATTGTCTGCCTTTCTGTGCTTCATTGGCGTAAACAATGCCGGCGAGCAGGTAAGAAAGGGGCTTTACAGATTCCTGGGAACCGTACTTGGTGTCGCCATCGGATCGGCGCTCGCCAAAGCATTCGGCTTGAATTCAACTCTTGATGCCATCACAGTTCTGGTGGCTATGTTTTTTGGTGTTTACCTGTCAAAAGTGAACTATTCGTTTCTGGCCATGGGTGTCACCGTTGCAATATCCATGGTATTCCTGCAACTTTCTGAGCTCTCGAATTCCCTGCTGCTGGAACGGATTCTTGAAACTGCCGTGGGAGCACTCTTGGCCTCTATTACTGCCTTGTTCATTCTCCCGCTCAGTCCAAGGCGCGTGATTGCCACCGCCCGGGCAAGGTTCCTGGACCATCTTCAGCAGCTGTTAACTATGGCTGTGACATATCTTAAGGACCCGGATCTCGAAAATGAACTGGTTGGATTGTCACGAGAGGTCGATGCAGATTTTCACGCACTCGTCGCAACGGTAAGCCCTTTGCAGTGGTCCCTGTTAGGAGGTCTCAACAGGGAAGTAAACGAGCTCATAAGCCGCGTGTCTGCGGTTAGAAATTATTCCAGATCCTTCGTGGCTGACCTGAGGGAACCATCGTCAATTTCAACGGGCGCAGCAGAATCACTTGTCTCCGTGGTCCAGAGGATGAATTTCTCCTTGAACAGTCTCACTAGGCGCAATATCGAACACAGCTCGCCGTATGTCCGAGTGTCATCGTTCATCGAGGCCGCCAAAACAGAGTTAGGGTTGCTAGCAACGCCCCTGGCGATGAATAAAATCGACTTGCTGATGCGTGATCTCATTCTCCTCGATGGGTCGCTTGCTGCGCTGGCCAAAGCCCTTAAGGTGCAGGTTACAAGCCTTGACACGGCAACTATAGAGGGCTCGCTGATCTCCTGAGCACATTGGAGGAACCGCCGTAACAGTCTCTTTGGCGGTGCCGGTAAACTGAAAGGCAGATCGCAGCGGCAGCCATCGCCGGAGCATGTGACTTTTCGCGAAAGTTGAAGCGATCCGGCAGGCCCGGGAATTGTTCCCCAGCGGGAGTTTGCGGGCCTGAGACTTGTACCATCCGCCTGACGCTATGAACGCAAGACAACGAGGGGCAAAACAAGCCCTCAATGCCCGGGCGTGCATCCTGGCTGCGGAGCCGACGGCCTTCCAGAATTGCCTGGGAGGATCGACGTGTTAATCCCATACCCCAACAATCGGTGAACCGGAAGGCGATAATCCATAGCGGTTGGCGCGAGGGTACGATTGTTGTTTCACCATCTGTTGACTGAGCGCTCCACCCGATGTCATATCTGACTGCAAATGAAGGAGCAATGACCTGGCAACGCCAGTCAACAATGCAACCGGACTGCACACCAAAGCAGGTTTCATCCCATTAGGAGGCTGAAATGAAAGTAGCTGTGCTAGGGATGGGGAAAATGGGCAACGCTCTTGCTCAAAGGCTTCTCCAAAGTGGCAACGAAGTCTCAATCTGGAATCGGACCAAACGGCCATTCACCGAGCTGACTGACAAAGGGGCACAAATCCTCGACAGTCCATCGCAGGCCTGGGAACAGGCAGACTTTGTGGTCACCTTTGTCTCTGATGACAACGCACTGAATTCCGTCTACCTTGGCGACGCGGGAGTACTAGCCGGAAAATCCACAGATGGAATAGCCATAGACATGAGCACAGTTTCTCCAAAAGCGTCAGCGCAGATCGCCAAGCAGGCACATGAAGCTGGAATTGCCTTTCTCCGCTCCCCAGTGAGTGGAAATCCCCAAGCGCTAAAGGCCGGAAGCCTGACTCTATTGGTGTCGGGGCCAAAAAATGCATTCAACAAAGCAGAAGAACTGCTAAATGCATCTGGATCGAAAGTTCTCTACCTGGGTCAGGCAGAAGAATCGCGCATTGTAAAACTAGCAATCAACTCGGTGTTGGCGGCTACCTCAGAAATGGTCGCAGAAATGATAGTCCTGTGCGAAAGCAACGGCATTGACCGCTCCACCATTCTGGATGCAATGAGCAATTCATCGATTGGTTCGCCGTTTATCGCGGCCAAGACTCCCGGACTCGTCAATCGAGACTACGAAGCAACATTTACATCCGCCATGCTGAACAAGGATATGAAACTCATGCTAGAACTAGCTGGTAGTGAAGGCCTTTCACTGCCAGTCACCACCGTTGCGGCAGATTTGATTTCTCAAACCTGCGACGCAGGCTTTGCCGAACTTGATTTTGCGGCTCTTCTTCCCCGGCTCCAAATTGAACTAGGAAAGGAAGCAGATGTGCCTTCTTGACGTCCTCCCCTCCCTGACCGGAGTCGTTTGCCCTACAGATTCCTGACTTCCGCAAATAGGTGACCAAATTCAATTCATCTCCCTGTCGCTCAGTTCTAGGGTTGCAATTATCTTTTGCATTTCCGATCCGTAATCCGGCGGAATTATGAAATGTTGTTTTCCAAGTCTTGCATATGCTGCTTTGGTGGAGTTGATCTCCTCGAGTGCAGCCTTTAGGGTCATGCCGAGTGGCTTTACGTGGCACTCGAGCATCCTCATGACACAAAGCGC
>SCQM01000121.1 GCA_004298555.1 Actinomycetota bacterium
CCGCTATCTCAACATGACATTCCTCAAAGACAGAGAACGTGAATTCGCCTTCACGGTGGCTTAGACTTGAGAGCATCTAGAGTGCCATGGCTCAATTTGCACAATTACCGGCACACAACCACTAACAAGGTGGCTCTTGAGTCAATTTCCAAAACTATTTGACGCCGCTTGGCAGATCGACGACGCCCTGCGGCACCGCTCGTTCGAGTTCTATCGAACCATGCGCCTGGTATGCATAAGTAGAATGTAGGTAGTTGCGGACAATATGTCAAGGCTCACTAATCGGACTTTGAGCGTGAGAGGCCTCTTTTCTTAGATCACGCATGCGCTTGCAGCAGAGACCGGTTCCTGGCACATTAAGGTGGGTGCGCCAATGCACGACGCTTTTCGGCGTTTCAGGATGTCAGTCTGTAAACCATGGTGGCCAATCGGGCAAAGGCTTGCGCTGACAAAGCCCGTCCTATTGGGTTTCTCGACAAGTTGCAGGAAAAATTCCTGACCGACCGGCAGCACGGCTTGTCCGGCGGGCGCGGTCGGCTTATTTGGATGATGCCCATTGGCATCGTTTGCCATGTTGCGTCCGCAACGGCATCGGGAGCACCGAAAAGCCCCTTTTGGGACGTTTCGCACCGGGGAGCGCCGCTCGTCTGGGTATAGTCTGCCGCCTTTGGCGGGTGCCAATGCAAGCGGATCTGCGATAAATCTGCCATCAAGTCACGGCTGGCGCCGCCGATAGGCCCTAGGCCGATGACCAGCAGCTGTCCTGGTCGGGAAGGCGGGACTTGAACCCGCGGCCTCAGCGTCCCGAACGCTGCGCGCTACCAAGCTGCGCTACTTCCCGTTATGCAACAAAGCCACAGCAGCGGCTCGTCTAGATACTAGTTGGGATTCAACTCAATTGGCTGGTTCAAAAGCCGGGTCTTCATATCGGCCGGATTCGAGCACGGACTTCACTGCACGCTTGATCTTTAGAGAATCCAGTGGTTTTATGACAAACCCGTCTGCACCCGAGCGCCGGGTCATGAACACATCTGCGCGCCGGTCCAGGAGCACCAAAACCTTGGTTGGATTGATCCTGTTTGCTTTTTCACCCAGCCTGATGTCCAGGGTGATTGCGGTCGCCCCCATATTGCCCACCTGCAGATCAAGTATCACAAGATCTGGACTCTCATTCTCCATGAGACTTATCAGCTCACTGCCCGAAGACAGCTCAACCAGCTCGTTGTTGGACCCCGCTATCGCTGAGCTCACCGAGTTCTTCAAATTTTGCGAGTCGGAAACTATGTATATCAATGGCACGGTAAAAACCTACTTTATTTTTGTGAAAATTGCACTTTCAGGGTGAAACAGAATTTACAAACCTTGATTTGGAATCTATCAGAACTTCCCCAATCTCCTGGATTTCGCTTAGAGATCCTATATCGTGAGCCAACTGCGGGACCAGAATATGCCGGCTTCTGTCCACTATCACCGCGAGTCTAGAAAGCTCCTCCAACTCGGCTGTCCGGAGCTTGATTAGATAGTCCAGATTTTCCTGCATTTCCCTGGACAGGTTCTGACGATCCTCATCGGTTGATTTGCCGAAGTCCGGTGTCACTCTGTTCGAAATCACCAGGTCCACTTCGAGATCGAATTCTCCCAGTCTCGAGGCAAAATATAACGCCTCTTCGACCGTGTCTTTGTGGGTCCCGGTGACGAGGACAAACGATGTCGACTCTTGGGCCAACAGATCCTGAACCTCGCTGGCGCGCTCTTTGAAGCCGGCTTCCATTCCCTCGAAAGCCTGAAAGAACTCTACGGCATCGGTCACCACCTGGGCTCCCACTACCTTTGAGATGGTTCTCAGTAGCATTCGTGTTGCGATTGTTACCGGCCGAAACACGCTTTGGGTAGGGGATATGAGCAGCCTGAAGAACCTGTTTTCCAGGAAACCAATCAGTCGCTTTGGGGCATTTAGAAACTCAATCGCGTTTCTGGCGGGAGGCGTATCTACCACCAGCAGGTCAAATCTCTGGTCGGAAACAAGCTCATGAAGCTTTTCCATCGCCATGTACTCCTGAGTTCCAGACAGATTCTCGGTCAGATTCTGGTAGATGGAGTTGTGGAAGATTTTTTCCACCTGTTCTGGGGAGGTGGCAAACCTTTGGACCAACTCGTCGAAGGTTGAATTGGCGTCGAGCATTACAGCCCAAAGGTCGATATCAGATGAAGTCTCGAGTTTTTTCGGAGTGTTGTCGAGTTCTTTGATTCCCATGGCATCTGCCAGTCGTTTGGCTGGATCGATGGTCACAACGCAAACGTGTCTTCCGGCTTTTGCTGCCATATAGCCAAGTGCAGCCGCCGTGGTGGTCTTACCCACGCCTCCCGTTCCCAGACAGATGATCACTCTGGAATCTTCTATCAGCTCGAGACTCACAGCCGTACCCGGATCCTTGATTTAATGACATCCGCCAGGTAGATAATGTCGCTGTCCCCGAGTTCGACAGTCGGAACGAGCGGTATCTCGAGTGGCCTCAGGCCTAGCTTTTCCGCCGCCAGCTGATCGAATTTCCTTTGCGACTGGGCCCGGGCGTTCGTGTATTGTGCCGCCCGATGTGAAGGCGTGTCAGTGTTTGCGGCCGAGGCCATGGCGCTGTCGTCTATTTGAGAGGGCAAGACGGAATTGACGAACAAAGCCCGCGCTTTGATTCCCGATTGTGCGCTGAGCTTTTCCATCGTTTCGATGCTTTCTTTAACCGGAGTTTCTTCGGCAGTTGTCACAAGGGCTACACCGAGGCGTTTTGGGTCAGCGAGCATATCAAGTACATCACGGGATTGTTTCTGCAATGGCCCCGCGGCAGCAATATCTGCGAGCCCTTTAGGAGTGGCTATCAGCCGGAGAAAGTGCCCCGACGCCGGAGCGTCGAAGATGATGAGATCTGCGGCGTCGGATCTTTCCATTTGTTTTATCTTTGCCAGCACTAACAGATCTGCGATGCCCGGTATGGCGGTGGATATGATGCTCGCAATCCCGGTGGATGAAAGTCGCTTGCCTAACTGCCCCAGCCCGTGGTCGTTCAAATAGCTGATCAGGACTTCGCCTGGTTCCAAGGAGCTGAAGCTTAGGAGAGGGTTTTCATGGTCGGAGAAGTGTGTGCCCGACGTTCCGGCAATCACTAAGATTTTCCTTCCGGACCTGGTTCCAAGTTCGGCCAGGATCCTGGCCACCGTCGTTCTTCCTGTGCCGCCCTTGCCTACAATGACCAGAACTTTCTGGCCGAACAAATCAAAAACACTCTCTTTACTATTTTTTACAGCACCAGGTCTAGTGTCAGGCAAATCTCATCTCCGCTCTGCAGTTCCAGTTTCACGCTCCGGTTCCGGGAACCGAAGAGCTGTGTCGGTGTCGGTCTTACTCACCTCCAATCCGCGCAGGGGGCGCGGAAAAGTAGTCATAAATCACTAGTGCAAAGAGGAGAATCGTGACTCCATGCACGACAGTGCACCACAGACATATCGAGTTGATGATCAAAAGCTCTGCCGAAACAAGCCAAAGA
>SCQM01000122.1 GCA_004298555.1 Actinomycetota bacterium
GGATAGAAACCAACGTCGAATTCCTGTCGTTTTTGACAGATGATCCAGCCTTTGACTCTGGAAGGTACAACACCCGATGGGTGGAGGCGAACATAGACAGGTTCCTGCCCGCGTAGGACAAGAGCCTAAAACCTATATGACCTGGCACCAATGAGGAGGCCGGGCGGATGGAAATCAAAAGCTATTCGAGCCGCACATTTTTGGTGAAGTCATAATCCTTTGCAAAATCACTGCTGAATTCCCAACGCACCCTGGACCAATCCCCGCTGCCGTTCAAGGTTTCATCGAAAAACTTCAAGAGCTCGCTCCATGCGGCCGCAGCTATTGCGGGCCGGTACCGGCCAGGCATAGTATCATTCAACCAGCCGTGCGGAGCGTCGGCATAAATCTTGATGCGATAAGACTTCTGATGCTCTTCTAGCGCACTGCGCAACCGGCGCACATCATTAATCGAAATGACGTGATCCTTTTCTCCAAAGATGCCCAGCACCGGGGCTTCTAGTTGGGCAATGAGCGCAGCAAGGCCATCGGGTTGAAACTCGTTTACTGCCCAATCACTTTCCTGGGCGGCCCCGTAAAAGGTTACGCATGCCTTCAAAGGACGCCTGGCGCCATAGGCGATGGAATAACGCCCCGATTGGCATACTCCAACCATGCCGAGCCGACTAGAATCGGCACCTTTGATCTGGTCCAAGACGGCACAAACGTCGTCAATCTCCTCTGTCACCTCTGCGTCAGTCAGCTTGACGCCCACATCTCCGCGCCGAAGGCTTTCCTGATCAGGATATGCATAAAACAGGTCCGGCGCCACCACTACATAGCCGGAACTCGCCAACTTCTCTGCGAGATCCTCGGTGTGTTTGACCAGCCCGTAACGCTCATGCAAAAGTATCACGCACGGTAAGTCAGCACCCCCTTCCGGCCTGGCCAAAAAGGCCGGAACACCGCGCTCGCCTACAACCCGCTCTGAAATCACATTCATCAAAAGTTCCTCCTTGCCGGTCACTGCAGCACAACTTCCCTCGGCCGTCGAGAGCAATTCCACTAAAGCGGAAAAATCTCAAGGAATCCTCATGTGCTATCTCTTCCAAAGAAGTAGCCAATCAGCCGCCGTTGGCCTGGTTGGAATAGCTGTTGTCATAAAACTTCGAGGCTGGAAGCAATGGCGCCCATTGCTGGTTCAGCTGCACCAGAGCACTCAATACAGGGTCAATGTCATAGAGCCGCCAACCGTAAGTCCCCAGATCGCCTTATGCCTAAAGAGTTTCATCATTACCCCCAGATTTGGACTTCGTACCTAATGACCAGTTCAGCAATCGTATTCACGCAAGAAAGCGCCATAAGATTCCGATCACCCGTAGTGACCTCAACCACGCAAGTGTTCCAGTTCGGAAGGAGCATTTCCGCAGGACGCCATCCAAAGCAGGATCTCATCCAGAGCAAGCACATCTGCGTATTTCTGATGCATGTCAAAAAGATTGATCGCATGAGGCGCCTGATGACGATCGAAGACGCATTCCTCCGCAACGATGACATTGTATCGGTATGTTCGTCCGTCGACGACTGTGGCGCGAACGCAGCCGCTGGTGCTTTCCCCGCATACTATCAGCGTGTCCACCCCTAGAGCATTTAAATGACCGACCAAAGGCGTCCCCCAAAAAGCACTCGGGGATGTCTTGCGAAGCACTGCCTCACCCGAAATGGGTGCAACCTCTGGAATTATGTCAAACCTGTGCCCTAGCCGATCCATGTAGTCAGGATCGGCCGCGGGCACTGCCAGATCGGTGCCCTGTTCAGACCACCCTTCTACGCCTGAGGAATCCAATCCTGTAACGTGTATCACCGGAATCTGGGCATTGCGTGCGCCAGCCAAGAGCCGCTGGATATATGGAATCGCCTCCCAGGCAGCAAGTCCGCAACTTCCAGGCCATCTATCCAATGCTTCCAAGACTGGCTGAGGGAAGTCCCCGAAAACCCATCGGTATAGATCTATCAATACCAAGGCGGGTTTCTGCCCGAAGCCGCGCACCAAATGTGGACGTTCTTTGAGAGTCCGCCGGTCCTGTTCTGTGAGAAACGGATCCCACACCCGAGATTCCATTCTATTTCCCCCCCAACTTCAAAAAGGAATGGCAGATTAAAACCTGCGAGGTGGCACAGGTGAATGGCCCTTGGATCTCGATTTTTCACCGGTCCAGCCAGACCAAAGTTTGCCGATTATCAACCTGGATATTTCGAAGAGATAAACCGTCCGCAAATCATGTCAACCACTTCTGACTATAACAGATCAAGCCCTGCCGCTCTTTAAAATTTGAAAACCTTTGCAAACTCGGCCACCAACGCAATCCGGAATATAAAACTCTGGAACAGCTGCCGGCAGAAGAAATGCCCTCATCTATCCCAAAAACTTTGCTGTAACAAGTCAATTTTGTTCTTGGGGAGCGATAAAAATCCAGCGAACTGAAGATTGTGCTGCCCAAGATGCAGTTCTATAATACGGTTTGCGGCTGTGCCGCGGATTGGAGATTGTGGCTCATAATTCAATTAACTCCGTGGCGCCGAGCCCGGTAACTAATGCTGAATTTAGATCCAGCGGTTCCCATAACAAATAGCAGGGAATTTTGATTTCGAACTCTTGGACATGGCAACTGGATCATGGTTGGCTGCCCTGTCCAACTAATTCAATATGCCAAATAATACTGACGTTGGACACATTTTATCTAGGGGGGACAATGTGTGATTCTGGTCATGAAGGAACAGCAGCCTTCGATTTGGAAGGGTCTGGCGGACTTCAAAAAGCAGATATCAGCAGCCTGGACAGTTATGCACGATTTCTGGCAAGCGAGGAAGGGATCAGGCGCACTGCAGTAGGCTTCATTGGCTACAACTATGCGCGTCCGGGGAGCCGAGTCCTTATTGCGGTAGACAGCCAATATGACCTGCGCATACCTGAAGCAATATCGCGCGCTCTAAGGGATGTAAACGGAGCAAAGGCCGACATTGTCATCGTTGACGTGGGGCCGGACCGCGAATTCGGCGATGTGGACGAGATCGAAGTCATTATGCGCCGGGAATCGTATCGGATCAAGCCTCGCCGCTATGAAGGCTTTGCATGGGTTGAAGAGCTGGCGCTCGCAAATGGATATGACATGCTGATCCACGGGCGTGGTGGAGGACCAGGAGCAGATCCGCGCATAAAGCACTATGAGTTCATTCCGTGGCAGACCGAAGAGCAATTTTGCAGCACCGCCACACTGTTCCCGCGTGAACTCCATGCCCTGATCAACAGAAAGGCCTGGGAGCCAATTTGGGATCGAGGACGTGGAGGAACTGTGCACCTCACCGATCCCGAAGGCACGGACATCACTTACACTCTCTGGCCGGAATACTTCGAACGGCCGGCCAGCCCGTTCAAGGAAGCTCCGTTGTGGGGTCACTTGATGGGGCATCCTATGCCCCCGCTAGTCAAAAAAGCTGATGCAACCGGAATACTCGCAGGAACCACTAACCACTTTGGGCGGCCATATCCGAACATGAGGCTCAATATGAGCGACGGATTGCTGGAGTCTATCCAGGGAGGCGGTGCCTACGGTGCAGGCTGGAATGATCTGTTGGAGGAGAGCAGGCATTCGCAATATCCGTGCTTTCCCCGAGAAGGGCTCTTTTGGCTTTGGGAAGTTGCGATTGGAACCAACCCGAAAATAAAACGGCCGCATGGAATTCATCTCCAATCATCCGGAGGCTCAGAATGGGAGCGACGCCGGTCTGGCGTAATCCATCTTGGACTTGGGACGTCTTGGAGGGACGAGTATGAGGACTGGGCAGTTGAGCGAAGCATGCTATATGGACATCTCCATGTCCACTTGCTGTTCCCAACTCTTGATGTCACCACCAAATCCGGAGAGGTTCTGCGCGTCATTGAACGGGGGCATCTTATGGCGCTGGATGATCCCGAAGTTCGACAACTGGCCGGAAAGTTCGGCGATCCTGATCTGCTTCTAAAGGAGGACTGGATACCGGAAATCCCAGGGATCAGCACTGAGGGATCGTACGAAGAGTATGCGCAGAATCCTGTGCCGTGGGTATTTACTGACGTGCAGGCGTGACGCGCCAAAGTGGGACGGTGACTGCTCGAAGCTGCTTTGGCACCGGCAGCTCGCCGGACCAAAGCGCTTTCGCCAACCATAGGCATACTGCGCAAATAGAACCAGATTATTTGGGCCGGTTTCACTTCGGCCGATTCGCTGAATTGATTTGACGCGCCCGGTAGAGAGCATTGTTGCCAGGGGCCGGACATCTTTTCGGCGCATCAGCGTCAATACTTAGCGTGACGGCGGGTCTATTGTATTCTCAGACAAACATCGGTAGCTCCAGAGAGGCAAAAAATGTCTGACGTCGATTTTTTCTTTGACCCGGTTTGCCCATGGGCCTGGATCACTTCACGCTGGGTAACCGAAGTGGTTTCCCTGCGCAATCTTCAGGTCGACTGGAAATTCATTTCTCTGAGGATGGTCAACTCTCAACGAGACTATGAAAGCGAGTTTCCATCCGGCTACACCCGCACCCATACTCTCGGACTGCAACTTCTTCGAGTTGCCAGTGCGGTTCGGGATGATGCCGGCAACGACGGAGTTGCCCGGCTGTACAGTGCTCTTGGACAGGCAATACATGTCGATAAGCGTCTGGGCGAGATGAGCGAGCCCAAGCTGGTCGGGAGCATGCTTGCCAGCGCCGGACTCAATGCAAACCTTGCCGGGGCCCTTGATGATTCCAGCAGAGACGCCACCATAAGTGCGGAAACCCAACTTGCTCTGGACCGTGCAGGGAAGGACATCGGAACGCCGGTGCTCACCTTTGCGCCTCCCGATGGTCCATCATTCTTTGGGCCGGTGATAAGCCGAATCCCCAGAGGAGAAGAAGCTTTGGCTCTTTGGGATGCCACAGAAAAGATTGCCCGTTTCCAGGGATTTGCGGAATTGAAGCGTTCGCTGCGCGAAGCACCGCAGGTGCAATGAACACCCGGGCGCACAGACCAAAGGCCGTCGCTTTCGACGTGAATGAAACGCTTTTCGATATCTCCAGGCTGAGCGAGGTTTTCGATGGTTTTGGGCTCCCGAGCATATCGATTTCCTGGTGGTTTGCCATGGTCCTTCGCGATGGGATTGCACTTGCCGCATCGGGAGATTCGGCACCCTTTGGCATGGTTGCAGGATCGGCCTTCGAAGAGCTATTCGCATCACTTGGTATGAACACGCCTACCGGCGCCGTATCGGTCCTCCTTGAAACTTTCGCCAGTTTGCCAGCGCACCCAGACGTAGTATCGGCATTTGAGCTGCTCAAAGAGGCAGGTATTCCTGCATTAGCCTTGACCAACGGCAATGCCAATGTCACTCGCGGACTGATTGAAAGAGCCGGAGTCAGCCATTTGGTCAGTCAGGTGCTCTCGGTAGATGAGGTTGCCCACTGGAAACCCCGACCGGAACCATATCTTTACGCCGCGAAACAGAGCGGAGTTTCTCCGGACTCTCTTGCCCTTGTTGCAGTGCACCCCTGGGATACGCATGGCGCAAAACGAGCGGGTCTTGTCGCGGGATGGCTAAACAGAAACCACAGGCACTTCCCTGCCTACTTCACTGCTCCCGACGTTGAGGCCTCCACGCTAGACGGTGTGATCCGACTCCTGCTCCAGCTCAGGTGACATCCGATCCATTAGGATAGGATAAAATGCCTAGAGCCGGGTCGGCGCGGCCAGTCCACTCTTCACTGCTATGAGTTCGCCCTTGCCCACCGGCACCACCACCGACGAGAATCCCCCGTCAGAATTGATCTGCGCATACAGATCAGCAATCTCCTGAGGGTGAGAGGTGCTATTGTCCACCGCGATAACGCCGCCAGACCTCAATACCCGGCTGGGATGGGGCCACCAGCGGGCATAATCGGACCGTTCCGCATCGAAGAACATGAAATCCACCGATTGGTCTGAAAGGCTCTCCAAATATGCGCCCCCCTCGAGGCATCTCAGCTCGACTGAATCGAGCAAGCCAGCTCCGCGCAAGTTCGCCTGAGCCTGATCCAGCCATGCCCCGTCATAATCTACGCTGACAAGCGTGCCGCCGGTCGCCCGAACGGCATCAGCGAGCCAGATGGTGGAGTACCCGTTGGATGTTCCAATTTCAATCACACTCCTGGCCTGCAAAGCCTTTATAAATATCCAGAGAAACTCCCCGGCTGGAGGATCAATGTTCCGGCGGCGGCGCGACCATTCCGCCTCGGCACTATCAAATTTTTTGCCGTCTTCATAAAGTTCATCTATAAATTTTCGCAAATCTGCGTTCATTTCACCGTCTGACTCTTATAAGTAATACTTGAACTGCCGGAGCCCGACTCCGATGGAGCAGGACTCCAACCACTCTTTAGAAAAATCGCAAATGCGGGTATCCGGGATTACGCTGAACTCGGAGCACTATGCCTCCCGCTTTCCAAAACCATAGATTGCCGCCAATACCCGATCCGGCGTCAATGGAATCTCCCTGATCCTTGCCCCAAAAGGCCTCAGAGCATCTTCCACGGCATTTGCTACAGATGCCGGAAGGGGAACCGTACCTCCTTCACCCGAACCTTTTACTCCCAACGGATTCAACGGACTCGGTGAAACGACGTGAAAGAGTTCCGGAGTCGGCACCTCGATTGCGGTCGGCAGCGCGTAATCAAGGTAACTTACCGTAAGGGGCTGACCATCTTTGGAGTATTTGGCTTCCTCATAGATGGCATTTCCAATTCCGTGCGCATGACCGCCAAGGACCTGGCCTTCCACTAACAAAGGATTCAATACCGTCCCACAGTCATGGCCAAGAATGCTGCGTAGGATTTCAATCTTGCCGGTTTCCACGTCAACGTTCACGATGATGGCGCTGATTCCGCTTGAATATGCCGCCTGTTTCGGCTTGAAATATGAGGTGCGCTCAATTGCCACGGGCAGATCGCGCGCCACCGACATTCCGTGTCTCCCCACATTTGCGATGCTTGCTATTTCGGCGAGGGTAACACCTTTTTCCG
>SCQM01000123.1 GCA_004298555.1 Actinomycetota bacterium
TCCACATCGTTGAACCCCCACATCTGAACAAATTCGACCCCTTTATGGGGTGCTATCAAAGTAGCTTCGCACATTTTGCGTGTTGTCAGGTGCAAAGATTTTCGTTGCACTGCGGTTTGGCAAACCGGGGGTTTCCCCATGAAATCCCTTTAGATCGGAATGGAAGGAAGCCTGATATTTCTGTAACTCAACCGCCAACGGGCAATGAGCTTGGTTTCCGTGCTGCAACAAATTGGACCAGAAGATCCACAAAATCAGTCGTGCGCTGTGACCGTTCGTCTTTTCGCCACACCACGTAGGTGGGCAGCGCTGGCAGTTGCGCATCTGTCACTTTCACGGGGTACGGAGATTGCATCGCCTTGAGCGTCAGATTGGACAACATGCCCTCGGCTACGATGCCACGAACCCCAGGATGCTGCTTGACTGTTTGAGTAATGACCAGTGGGTGGTTGACATGGACAAGGCTTCGAGGCCAAACTCCGCGCTCCTTGAAAAAGGCTTCAATGAGTTGCCAGGCTAAATAGTCACGCACCGGTGCAAAGAGCTCCCATTCTTCGATTGCCGCCAATGGAACTTCCGGCAATGGCTCGCCGCTGATGAGTATCAAGCGGTCCTCGAAGAGTCTGCGCGAGGAGAGATTGGGTAAATTCCCGACACTGTGAAGCAGGCCCACGTTGAACCGCCCCGACTCCAAACCTTGCAGCATCTCTGGCGGATGGCACACAATCACTCCCGAAGCATTTTTCTGAAAGGTCTGGCTGAGGTGTGCGAGAAACTGCGGGAGAATGAGGCTCGCCAGATCTGGGGTTGCTGCTATCCAGAGCTCGTCCTGCGCCGGCGTAGGGTTCATTGCCTTTCTAATGTCCTGCCAGGTGCCAAGCAAACGTGGGGCCAAAGCGGCGAAGACCTCACCTTCTGGAGTAAGAGTGATGCCCCTCGGGGTCCGCTTCAATAACTTGACACCCAATTCGCGCTCCAAGGTACGCAACCTGTTGTTGAGCGTGGGTTCCGTCATGTAAGTCTCTTCGGCTGCTCGGCGAAGCGACCGATGGCGCAAGATATTTACGAAAAGTTGGACCCTAGCTTCGTCCATTTGCCCTCCCAGCCAAGGTAACCACCATTCAATTCACGCATGTCGTAGGCATCCACAGCCATCTCATCAAGAATAGCTCCACCTGTATAGCTATCAGATCCGGCAGGTTCGAAAGCCCATGGCTTCCTAAACAGTTGACGCTCTGAATCCAGACGATGCACGCATTAGGATGTGCAACTGAAAAGTGCTGCTCAGGTTCATGAATTCCAATTGCTCACGCGCCAGTGCAACGAAAACCTTTGCACCCGGTAAGTAGCAAAGTTCGTAGGGTTACTCTGATAGTACTTCGACGGGGGTCGGATTAGTTCAGATGTGGGGGTTCTTGATGCGCAGCTCTAGTAGGCCGCTGGTTTCGGGCAGGTTGAAGAGAATACAAGCTGGAGCGATTGTCATGGCTGGAGCCATAGCTCTGGCAGCTTGTGGCTCAAGTTCGGCAGCCAGTTCGACTGGGACAAGCGGTGCCGCAGTCACAGCTAAAACGCTAACTCCATATGTAATCCACGCGATTGTGTCAAAGACAGGAGCCGGTTCGGTACTTGGAACCCGTGAAGCGCAGGCGCTTCAATTGCTCGCTGACCAGGTCAATTCTAAAGGCGGAATCGCCGGCCATCCGATAAAGATGAGCATTCAGGACAACCAGACGACTCCGGCCACCGCGGTGTCATTGGCAACTCCATTGATTAGCTCGGGAGTTCCGTTCATTATCAATGGCTCAATCATCGCGCCGGACCAGGCCGTTGATGCCTTGGCTGGCCCGAACGGCCCCTTTATCTACGATTTGTCACCGATCGAGAATCCATCGCCTGGGAGCATGGTATTTGCTGCCGGATTACCGTTGAGATTAGATGCCGAAGCGTATCTCACATTTTTAAAGTCGAAAAATTTGAATAATATAGCTGAAATTACGTCCACGGATGGCACCGGTGTAGGTGGCTACCAGCAACTGGTTACCACACTGAAGCTGCCTCAGTTCTCGTCCATGCACCTCGTCGCGCACCAGACATTTGATCCTAATTCGGTGAATGTCACCACCCAGCTATCTGTAATCAAGGCGGCAAATCCCCAGGCACTGATCATCTGGACGACTGGAACGCCGCTCGGTACGGTTTTGAACGGCATGGCTTCACTAGGAATGGAGAATATTCCAACAGTGACCGATAACGGAAACGCCAGCCATGCCCTGCTGACGCACTTTTCCTCCGTACTTCCCAAGGCACTATATTTTCCTACACCTCCGTTGTATCTGCCTCCATCTGATATCACCAATGCTTCAGTCAAGGCACAGGTCGCCGCCTTTGACACCGCTGTCACGTCGGCCGGAGGTCATCCGGGCAACCCCTGGGGACTGGCTTGGGATCCAGCAAACTTGCTGATTGGTGCAATCCAGAAGCTCGGAGTCAATGCAACTGCGAAGCAGATTCAGAATTACATGGAGCATCTGAATAACGTGCCGGGCGTTTACGGTCTGTACAACACTTCCTCAAGCCACCACCATGGTCTGACGATTTCAGATATCTATATGACCACGTGGAATGGAAACTCTTTCGTGAAGGCATCTGGTGCCGGCGGCAGTGCGACCGCTGGCTAGGCGATTAGAACCTTGATCGTCAGGAGCAACGCTGTCAGCATTTCTCTAGTGTGGCGCCTCACCTTGGACCCGTTCCTTAACTAACGACTGCTCAAACAATCCTTAGTTGCTCAAAGTTGGCCTGGTCCTCTAACGATTCGGACAATTATTCGTGGCGGCTATAAGCATTGGCTTTTGCGGAGACTGCTTTGGGTGGTTTGACGAGGCAGCTAAATCTTTACAGGGCCATTTCCCCAGCCAGGCACTGACATTCGACAGTTTGTGACCGCCACAGCCATCCAAAATGAGACGCCTCTCAAGACCCGTAAAAACTTCCCGGCCGATATGACACATTTGGCAAACCCGGTGTTGTCTGTTTGGGTGGATTTTCCGACGTACTCTTAGCTATGCTGAGGTGATGTTCGCGACGGCTCACCACAGGAGCCACCTGGCCGAGGTTATTATCGGCCTTATGGTGGTCGTTGCGCTTACCCTCGCAGTCGCCTCGACGATCCATTTCGGCGTAGAGTTGGCCGGGATCGACGATCCATTTCCGGGCGCCGCCCTTCCAGAGGCGATCATCGCCGTGGTAGTGTTCGCTGGTGCCGTTGCTGCCGTGCTAAGCGTTCCACGAGCCTGGGGCTGGGCACTGGGCACAACGATCTTCGCAATCATTGGATTCCTGGTCGGATTGCGTTTCACCCTCTTCGGAGGCCGGCCGATTGTGTCAGGCGACGTCGTCTACCACCTCGCTGGGCTGCTAATCCTTATCGTCACAGCCGTTTTGCTCCTTTCCCGGCCTGGGCACGAGGCGTTTCGCAAAGGTTGAACCGCTTCCGGCAAAGCGGAAAGGAATGCTGCTTCACCGAGGTGGCGCACTTAGGCGGGGCCATGCCTTGTGCTGCATCCGCAAAATGAAAATATTGCACCAGCTCTGGCGGATGAGCAGATCGGCCCGGTCCATTGGAAGATTCACGCACACGCCTCACAGTCGTTTGCGAATTTGCCCTGACCTGGTGGCGGGATGCATAAGGTTGTCCGGAGCATGGACAATTTTCTCCCGCGATAATTGCGCTCAGGTCACCTGAAAGAGCTCAGCGCGATTTTCGGCGGAATTCTCAAATAGTGGGAGTGATTCTTTGATGAGTACCAAGAAAAGCCGGAAAGAAGTTCTGGCCTCGCCAGCCCCCTGCAAATCCTTGGCGAACTCCCATGCTTGTTTATCCGGTCCCGGCCTCCGATATGAGGTGCGATGCAGTGCAGCCATCCGAAGGCAATCCAGACTCCAGCGGACGCGCGGTTATTTCCGATGGCCTAAGAGCGCAGGGGGCGGAACGACTATTCGAGAACTTCGGCCCGAACGGGATTCCCCAGGAGCATCGCAGGATTCTCGCAGCGATTGGGACAAAAATCTGGGGTCCCGCGTACCATGGATGATCGAGGCTGCCATCGCAATTGCCACAGTGACATCCAAAGAGTCCGAACTGAGTTTCATAGCCGCGTTCTTGTAATGAGCGGCACCGTAGGCTTTTTGGAGAAACGCCTGGCAGGCGACGCCATTTCGGCCTTCAGCAAGCAGCTAGCCGGTCGGGGACGCCAGTGGAACTATCGGAATTTGTGGTAGTCCCTAGCCTTTCGCCTGACTTCTTCGCGAAACTCCTGCATCTCCTGCCTGTGCCGGTCTCGCAAGGCGCGAGCTTCGGACTTGATGTGATCCCTGAACTCCTCGACGTGATCGTGCAAGTGTTCCCAGGCCGCCTGCCGGCTAACTCCCAGCGAACTTCCAATCGCCTCCCATGTTGCACCGCCTGCAACTGCCTCAACGGCGAGCTTCGCCTCCCAGGTGGATAGGAGCGCCATCAAGGCCCGGGTGGCCCCCAGAGCTGCGAGCGGATCGGGGTCGGAGGTTGCGCTCTCCCAAGTGGCAACCATCAACGGCGGAACGTTTCGGGGTATCTCTTCCTTCTGATCAGTCATATGTCAAGTTTGCCTTGACATATGGTATCTTGTCAAGTAGCTTTGGAATTTGGATGCAATCAATCCCATCGCATCCAGCGAGAGTTGTTCTATTCGCCGCATACATTGGAAATGTCGATTGGGTAAATGCAGTTGTATCTTTTACAAGGAACGGAGGACTTCGTTGAATTCGCAGTTCCAACGATTGCGTGCCCAAATGTGCACGCTCAGCCGGATGGCCCATGGGGGACACAATGAGTTCGTCTAGTGGTATGGGCACCTGGGATGGGCCAGCCATCTTTGTCGAAGGTGTTCACAAGTCATTTGGCAAGGTCCAGGCACTTTCTGGGATCGACCTGGTAGTCGAGAGGGGCAAGGTTCTTGGACTGCTCGGGCCCAACGGTGCCGGCAAAACAACGGCGGTCAAGATCCTCACCACGCTTATAAAGCCGGATAAGGGCCGAGCCTTAGTGGAAGGACGGGACGTTGTGCGCTCTCCTGCCGCGGTGCGTGACATCATTGGCCTGGCCGGGCAGTCAGCCGCAATCCAGGAGGATTTAACCGGCAGGGAGAATCTCGAGATCATGGGCCGCCTCTATCATCTGGATCCAGAGACTCGGCGGCGGCGCACCAACGAACTCCTTGAGCGGTTCGATCTTCTAGACGCTGCAGATCGTCCCACGAAGGGCTATTCAGGCGGGATGCAGCGACGGCTAGACCTGGCGCTTAGCTTAGTGGCGCTTCCGAAGGTCCTTTTTCTAGACGAACCCACAACAGGCCTTGATCCTCGCAGCCGTCTTGGGATGTGGGACGTTATGAGGGAGCT
>SCQM01000124.1 GCA_004298555.1 Actinomycetota bacterium
CCTGCGTCTTAGAGCCTGCATTAGCGACCCGTTAGCAGTTGGAGCCTTGGCAACCGGTATCCTCTCGCTTTTAGTGCGCTGCTCGTGCCTTGAAACGTGGTCGGGGCTGTGCACTGATGTCCAGGTAAGAACCGATGCCAGCACTGTGAGGCCTGCCATAGTCAACAGTGCCGGTCTCCATCCATAGTATGCAATGATTATTGAAGTGGCGAGGGGTGCCAAGAGCGTTCCGAGGTTTCCGCCAGTCGTGTGCATTGCCAACACAAACCCTCTGCGATGCGGAACCCGATCTGTAAGATGAGCACTCCCAACCGGGTGTTGAGGCCAGCTGACCAATGTGCCAAAGATCCTGGCCGCTCCAAACAAGAACATGCCAGGTGAAATCGCTGCCACCGCAAGTGACAGGGCCATTCCCACATTTTGGCTTCCGAGCAGCACCTTGGTCGAATATTTCTTTACGAATCCTGCCAGCCCCTGAAGCAGGCCTCCCACGATGCCTGCTCCGCCGAGAATCATTCCAAGCACTGCATATGAGACGTGAAAGTCAGCCAATACGAAAGGATAGGCGACACCCAGGGCTGCCACATATCCGTGCTGGATGGTATGGGAGAACGAGACTACCGCGACCTGGAGGCGGTCTCCGGGATTCCATCCCTTCCCAGCCTCAAGAATGATTTTTTTACCCTCTGCTTCAGGGTGGTGCGCCTCACTTGCTCCGCCAGAATCCACCGATTTGTCTGTCTCCGAACTCACCTGTCATATCCGTTTCATTATCATGCCAAAGCCTCGGATGCCCCTCTGCATCTTTGGCCAGCCCCAAATGTTTGGTATCCGAACCCTGCAGCAGGAATTTCACATGCTGCCGTTAGAAACCACGCGCGCAGTGCATCAATCTGTACAAGCGGCACCGGCTAAATCCAGCTTACTAAATTTGCCCACACCGCGCTAAGAAAACTCTAGATTGGTAGTACCTTTTGTTGGTACACATGGCATCTTGCAGCCGATCGGCATTTGAAAGCCTCGTAACCTGATTGATTTAAAGCCGTCCATAGGGTAAGTAATAGTTAGTCCCGAATCGGCCCACTAGCCTGTGAGCAACGTGACTGTTGATCGTTTTCAAAGAGTAATCAATATTTCTAAGCCGCTCGCCGAGCTTTTTATTGCAAATGGTAAGAAGCTCTACCTGGTGGGAGGTGCCGTGAGGGATTTGTTTGTCGACGGCGGCGTCGTGCCAGAGACGGTATCAGGTGCTTCAGACCTGGATGATCCCAAATATGACCTGGATTTTACTACGGATGCTCTTCCCGCGGAGATCGAAAAGATAGTTGTCGGTCGGGCAGAGGCAATGTGGCTGCAGGGCAAGCGGTTCGGCACCGTCGGAGTTGCAATGGGTGGTTACAGGTTTGAAATAACTACCCATCGTGCCGAGGTCTACCACTCCCATTCGCGCAAACCGAAGGTTACATATAGCGAAGATATCCAGGAGGACCTCTCCAGAAGAGATTTCACCATCAACGCGATGGCTCTTTCCCTGCACACGGAAAATCCGGAGATGGTCGATCCGTTCGGCGGCCTCGACGACTTGGCGAATCGCCGCCTCGTCACGCCGCTGTCGCCTGAAATTTCTTTCTCTGAGGATCCTTTGAGGATGCTGCGCGCCGCAAGGTTCATCGCAAGGATGTCAGTGGACCCGGCTCCCGAGCTTGTAGAAGCGGTCTGCGGCATGCACGATCGCCTTAAGATTGTGTCCGCAGAGAGAATCCGGGATGAATTTGACAAGCTTCTCACCGCCAAGACGCCAAGCCCCGGTCTCGAATTCCTGGTGACTACCGGATTGGCGCAGGAGTTCATTCCCGAACTGCCGGCGCTCGAACTCGAGCAGGATCCAATTCATCGGCACAAGGACGTTTTAGCTCATACTATTGCCGTGGTAGACAAGACTTCTCCAGACAGGATACTCAGGCTTTCGGCCCTTTTCCACGATGTTGGCAAGCCTGCAACCAAAATCATCACACCCCAAGGGGTGACTTTTCACCATCACGATGTCGTCGGGGCAAGAATGGCCCGAGAGAGAATGCGTGCCCTGAAATATTCGGTGCAGGATATCGCGGACGTTTCGGATCTCGTCTTTCTCCATCTGCGGTTTCACACATATCAGGCTGGCTGGACCGACAGTGCGGTTCGACGTTATGTCAGGGATGCCGGCCCGCTGCTTGATCGTCTGAATGAGCTGACTCTGTGTGATAGCACCACCCGCAATCAAAGCAAGGTGTTGGCATTGCGCGAGCGGATGGAAGATCTGAAGGCTCGAATCGCCCAGCTCCGGGAAAAAGAAGAGCTCGGAGCAATTCGCCCGGAGATTAACGGGGACGAGGTCATGAAGCTGCTGGAGGTGCCGCCCTCTCCTTTAGTTGGTGAGGCGCTTGATTTTTTGCTGGAGATCAGACTCGAAGAAGGATTGATAGGAAAAGATCGAGCCAGAGAACGTTTGTTGTCATGGTGGCAGGAAAAGAGAAGCTGACTATTTGCGTGCCCGAATCAGCAGCACCATTGGATCCGACGAGGAGTTGCCCGTGTCTTCCGCGGGAATTTCCAGAAGCTGGTCTATGCCAAAGCCCGATCGCTTTAGCAAGGAGAAGGTTTCTCCAAACGGCATCGGGTGGATCAGCTGCGGCAAGGGCACAGGAAAGTTCCAATTCATTTCGGTGGAAGAGATCGGCTTCGTCGATCTGTAGCGTGGCGGATCTATGGCGTTTGACTGCTGGAACTGCATGAATGCCAACGGATGCACCAGGCCAAAGATGAAGGTGCCCTGAGCCTTGAGGACTCTTTGAAGTTGCCGGAAAACTCTGGCAATATCGTTCGTGCCCGCGAGAGCGATGATGCTGAATGCGGTGTCTACGGATTCTGCTGGACAAAAAGCAAGGTCCGCAAGCTTGCTCTGGCGGACCTCGAACTTGAACTCATTGAATGCCTCGCTGCTGCGAAGTTCAAATAATTTGGCTTGAGACTCCTCCACCAGAATCGGTGAGGCGCCCTGTGCTGCGAACCGGCTCGAAAGACAGTCCCTTGCCAATCCAAGCTCAAGGACTCTCTTGCCTTTGACCTCACCGATTAGACGGGTCACCTCTTGAGTTAGATAATCGACGGACTCCAACTGCCTCCCTCAGCCGATTGCTGCAAAGCTATTTACCATCTCCTGTGCCACTTGATCTCTGTACTGAACAGGCGGAGACTTCATGAAGTAGGCCGATGGACCAAGGAGCGGTCCTCCCATGCCTCTGTCAAGAGCGATCTTTGCACATCTCAGTGCATCGATAATAACCCCTGCGGAGTTCGGAGAATCCCAAACCTCAAGTTTTAACTCGATATTCAAGGGAACGTCACCAAAGTTGCGGCCCTCAAGGCGAATGTAGGCCCATTTGCGGTCCTCCAGCCACGCGACGTGATCGGAAGGTCCGATATGGACGTTGTTCGACTCGATGCCGTTGTCGATCTGGGATGTGACCGCTTGAGTTTTGGAAATTTTCTTTGACTCGAGCCGCTCCCGTTCAAGCATGTTTTTGAAGTCCATGTTTCCGCCGACGTTCAATTGGTAGGTGCGGTCAAGCACCAGTCCGCGGTCTTCAAAGAGCCGGGCCAGAACGCGGTGGACAATTGTGGCTCCAACCTGGCTTTTGATATCGTCGCCGATGATCGGGACATTGGCATCGGTGAATTTCCTGGCCCACTCCGGATCGGAGGCTATAAAGACCGGGATTGCATTGACGAATGCGACCTTGGCGTCAATTGCAGCCTGTGCGTAAAACTTTTGAGCCAGTTCGGAGCCGACAGGAAGGTAGCTGACGAGCACATCGATCTTGGCATCTTTGAGCGCCTGGGTGATGTCGACCGGGCTCTCGGGGGACTCTTCGATGGTTTGGCGGTAGTACTTGCCCAATCCGTCCAGGGTTGGTCCCCTAAGAACGGTTACTCCAGTGTGGTCAACGTTGGCAAATTTGATTGTGTTGTTTTGGCCAGAGAAGATCGCCTTGCTCAAATCAGTACCAACCTTGGTTGCATCCACGTCGAATGCCAATGCCACTTCAATATCCCGGACGTGATAGTCGCCAAGAACTACGTGCATTAGTCCCGGCACGGATTCATTCGGGTCGGCATTCTTGTAGTACTCGATTCCTTGTACCAGAGAACTGGCACAGTTGCCGACCCCTGCGATTGCTACTCTTATTTTGCCCACTTGTGGTTCACCTTCCTTAGTGTTGGATGGAGTCTTTGATTTTTTGAGAAACCAGGAGATCTGTCTCCGGGTTCTCGACGGAGGACTCCTCTTTTGCGATCAGCTCTTCAATCCATGCCAGATCTGAAGAGTTTGTAGATCGGAAGTGCTCAAGAACCAGCTCGACATATGGTTCCAGCGTGAAGCGCTTCTTCTCAATGTTCTTGCGGGATGACTTGACCCGCTCCAAAATCAGATCCCGCCGCTCCTGCAGCATCCTTAGCCGCCTTTGGGAATCCATGTGATTGGCAAAAGCCAACCGGACTGCAAAACCCTTTTCATCAATTTCACTGTCATTGTTGAGCATCTCGGAAAAGAGTGCTGAGCCAAGATCAGTGATGCCGTACACCTTTTTATTTCTTGACCCCCGCAACCCTTCTGGGCTCGATCGAAATGCCGCCCGTTCACCACCCAGGGAGCCCGTCATCGGTATTTGGGGCACGGCCGGCCTTGCCTCCACGGCTTTAACGGCACCCTTGGCCTCCAATCGGGCCAGCGCAGGGTAGAGCGAACCCCAGGAAACATGCATGATAAGCCCTAAGGATTCGGTCAT
>SCQM01000125.1 GCA_004298555.1 Actinomycetota bacterium
TTCAGCGTTTTCTATCCAATTGGTTGGGATGATAATGGGGTCCCCACCGAGCGACGGGTTCAAAACTATTACGGAGTCCGCTGCGATCCGTCGATGTTGTACAATCCCGAATTCAAACCGGAATCCAATTCCGGAAAAGATCAGATACCAATTTCGCGAAGAAATTTCATCGAACTTTGCCTAGAGCTCACCGAACAGGATGAAAAGGCGTTTGAAGACTTGTGGCGGCATTTGGGCCTGTCGGTCGACTGGGCCCTAACCTATACCACTGTCGGTTCGCAGGCACAGAGAGTATCTCAAGCTGCCTTTTTAAAGCTGATAGAGAAGAATGAAATCTACAGTGCAGAGGCACCCACTCTTTGGGATGTCGATTTCGCCACTGCAGTTTCGCAGGCCGAACTGGAAGACCGTGAGATAGAGGGTGCTTTCCACAAAGTACGATTTTACAAGGAAGGCGATAATTCGGAAGTTGTCATCGAGACCACTAGGCCAGAACTCATTCCCGCAGTTGTCGCATTGGTTGCAAACCCTCAAGACGACAGATACAAGTCCCTTTTTGGCACCTTCGTCTACTCTCCATTATTTGGCGTTCGAATTCCGGTGGTAGCCCACGAACTTGCTGAACCGGACAAGGGTTCCGGCATCGCCATGGTCTGCACATTTGGTGATCTCACCGACGTTCTGTGGTGGCGGGAGCTCAGCCTGGATCTCCGCCTGATCGTAGGCCGCAACGGGCGCTTAATGCAGCCGGAATGGGGATCTCCAGGCTGGGAGTCTCGTGACGCCGACCTGGCCAGAACAAATTACTTGCAGATAACTGGAAAACCGATCCGGCGAGCTAGAGAAATCATTGTTGGTTTGCTCGATGAGCAAGGCCATTTAGTTGAGCCTCCACGAAAGATCACCCACCCAGTAAAGTTCTACGAAAAAGGCGACAAACCCCTCGAAGTGGTTGCGTCCAGACAATGGTTCATCAGAACGCTGGACCATAAGGAAAAACTGATCTCACTTGGGAAAGAGCTCAATTGGGTACCGCCTTACATGCGGGTACGCTATGAAAGCTGGGTTGAAGGTCTGAATGCAGACTGGAATGTGTCTCGGCAAAGATTTTTCGGTATACCGATTCCAGTTTGGTACCATATAGATCGTCATGGCGAAATCGACTTTGAACAGCCGATCATGCCGGACCTTAAGCAGCTTCCAATAGATCCTTCCCAAGATGCTCCGCAAGGATTTAGCGAGGAGCAAAGAAACAGGCCTGGCGGTTTCATCGGCGATCCTGACGTCATGGACACCTGGGCGACTTCCTCTTTGACTCCGCAAATAGCGACTTCCTGGCTGGACGACGACAAGACCTTCAAGTCGCTGTTCCCAATGGATCTGAGGCCGCAGGGCCAGGACATTATACGAACCTGGCTCTTCTACACCGTGCTGAGATCCGCACTCGAGCATGGCCAGCTTCCCTGGAAGAATACTGTGATTTCCGGCTTCGTGTTGGACCCGGACCGCAAGAAGATGTCAAAGTCCAAAGGCAACGTTGTGACTCCAATGCCACTGCTTGAAAAACACGGTGCCGATGCACTTAGATATTGGGCAGCGAGTGGTCGCCCGGGAGTTGATACGGCTGCTGATGAAGGGCAGATGAAGATTGGCAGAAGGATGGCCATCAAACTACTTAACGCCTCCAGGTTCGCATTGAGCATTGCCGGCACCGATCCAGGCGGAAAATTCAGCTCAGAAAAAAGCCTGACCATAGCTCCTATGGATGCGTCGATGTTTGCCCGACTAGCTGACGTCATCCAGGAGGCAACTACTGCTCTTGATGCCTATGACCATACCAGGGCGCTCGAAACGTGCGAAAGATTTTTTTGGGACTTTTGCGATAACTATCTTGAACTCGTAAAACTCCGTGCATACGGAGAGGAAAACGGCATTGCTGGCGAACCCGGTGTTTTGAAAAACGAACCGGGCGCTTTGAAAAACCAGGCAACTATGTCTGCCCGGGTATCCCTGCTTACAGCTGTGAGGATCATGCTGCGCCTTTTTTCACCATTTCTTCCGTTTGTTGCGGAAGAAGTTTGGTCGTGGTTCCAGGACGGCTCGGTCCATACGGCGCCATGGCCATCGGCCGAAGAAGTTGAGTCGGAAATAAGGCAGAGTGCACTTGAGCTGTTTGGGACGGATCAACTAAGCCTTAGCCCTGCAAATCAGCATTTGCTGGAGTCAGTTTCGGACATCCTTGCTGGAATCAGAAAGCAGAAATCAGAAGCAAAAAGATCCATGAAAACCAGGGTCGAGATTCTCGAACTTCGAGGAAGCAGCAGCGATCTCAACGAAATTAAACTAGGACTTGGTGACCTTTGTGACGCTGGCGTTGTTACGGAATGCTTCCTTGAGGTCACCGACTCAGAAAAAATCGAACTGACAGCCACCCTGGAACAGGAGCCATCGGCCTAAGCAGGAATACGTTCCGCCGGCAGGAGACCGGCCAATAAAGGCCAAATCCCTGCCGGCCAAAAGAGGTTACCTCTTGGCTGAAATATCCACGTAGATCGAACCACCCAGTTGCTCGAACTCCTTTGCCTTTTCTTCCAGTCCAGAAATGACCTCCTCATCCCATGACTGCTTCAGCTTCTGGGACAAGGCCATTGAGCAAAACTTTGGGCCGCACATAGAACAGAAGTGCGCTTTCTTTGATGACGGCGCAGGAAGCGTGTCGTCATGGAAACTTCTTGCAGTTTCTGGGTCCAGCGCCAGGTTGAACTGGTCCTCCCACCGAAAATCAAAACGTGCTCTGGAAAGCGCGTCATCCCATTGCGATGCCATAGGGTGCCCTTTAGCCACGTCACCAGCATGTGCGGCAATCTTGTATGCGATCATTCCCTGTTTCACATCTTCAAGATTTGGCAGGCCCAAGTGCTCTTTGGGAGTCACGTAACACAACATAGCAGTCCCATAGCTCGCGATTAAGGCCGCACCAATAGCAGAGGTGATGTGATCGTAGCCCGGCGCGATATCAGTGGTCAAAGGTCCGAGGGTGTAAAATGGGGCATCCTCGCAGACCACCTGCTGCAGATCGACGTTTTCTTTGATCTTGTGCAATGGAACGTGGCCGGGACCTTCCACCATGACCTGAACGCCCTTGGCCTTGGCTCTTGCTGTCAACTCACCAAGGGTCTTCAACTCCGCAAACTGGGCCTCATCATTCGCATCGGCAACAGAGCCCGGTCTGAGGCCATCACCCAATGAGACAGAAATGTCGTATGTGGCCAGTATCTCGCATACCTCATCGAAGTGCTCATAAAGGAAGTTTTCCTTATGGTGTGCGAGGCACCACGTTGCGAGAATTGAACCGCCGCGGCTCACGATTCCAGTGATACGGGGGATTGTGAGCGGGATGTATCCAAGCAGAAGCCCAGCGTGAATTGTCATGTAATCCACACCTTGTTCAGCCTGAGCAATCATTGTCTCTGCGAATGCCTCCCAGTTCAGATCCTCTGCGACGCCGCCCACCTTTTCAAGCGCCTCGTAGATCGGTACTGTCCCCACTGGAACAGGTGAGTTCCGGATAATAGCCTCTCTAATGATGGCGATATCCTTACCTGTTGAGAGATCCATAACAGTGTCCGCACCGTAGCGGATTGCCTGACGCAGCTTGGTCACTTCCTCATCCACGCCAGAGAACACCACGGAGTTACCTATATTGGCATTGACCTTAACAAGAAAATTGCGGCCAATTATCATTGGCTCACTTTCAGGATGGTTAATATTCGAAGGAAGGATCGCACGCCCCTCCCGGATCTCCTGTGCCACAAACTGCGGCTCCACGCCCTCCCTTAGCGCCACGAATTCCATTTCTGGAGTTATTACGCCTTGACGGGCATACTCGAGCTGGGTGGGACGGTGGCCCGCTTTCGCCCGTACGACCATGTGGGTAAGCGTCGCGGAACCCATATCCTGAGTCTTTTTGCCATACGGAACAACGATCGAATCAGTCCTTAGCTCGTCAACATCACCACGGTCAAGGATCCACTTTGATCGAAGTGGACTCAACCCAGATTTTGGGTCGCCATCCGGTCCGGAAGTATCGTAAAGATGGAACTTCACGAATTCCCCCTCGGAATCTTGCTCAGAAAGGAGCACCTCCTTGAACGGCACCCCCAAGCCCCTATTAGGGGTCTTCAAATAAACCTTGCTTATGGCACTATTCATAATTACTCCCTCCGCCGGCATTACCCGGATCAGGTCAACTCGGTCGATGCCATTGGCATCCTCTCAGCCCTATACAAAGCTCCCGATATCCGCTTTTTCCTATCGACCATACCACTGAAACGAGTAAATATTCCACCGCACTTTCCACAAATCCAAACGATTCGGGACCCGCATAGATATTCTTTGGGCAGCCGGCCATGGAAGCGACGTGAGCCGCTTGTCCATGATGCCCCTCCCTATGGTCGAAGAGGAAATGCATAAGAGCTCTCTCATCCTGAGCAAATTCCCAATTTAAGAAAATCACCTAGTATCGACCTCTAATGGGATAGCCCCCATTTCCCTTTACTCCTGAATAAGCAGAGAGGCATCTGAATGGATCGAGAATGGCTTCATGCCCGTAAGACCGCCACAATTTCTCTAGCAATACTGCTCGCAATTATCGCATCGTCGTGTTCGTC
>SCQM01000126.1 GCA_004298555.1 Actinomycetota bacterium
AAGCCGAAAAGGGTCATGTTTTGCTGAGTCAAGATCAAACTTTCTAGAAACAAATGTTCTTTCGGGTCTTCTGCTGAGCCACTCGTATGTGCTTTTCCCTTTTCGCGTTCAGATCGCAATGCAATGCCACAAGCTCACGCCATTAGGGAATACCATCTTCCGGCTTAATCATTTCGCCCCCAGGGCGCTACTTCCAAGAACAAATCCGACCGCTTGGGAAAAGGTTTAATCGTGGCAGCAGGCTTGTAAAGTTCACAACGAATGATCAACTGCTCGTTACAAAGGGAATTCAAAACGCTACCGAATTGTCAACCACCACCTGCTGACGCGCGCGGATGGTTGTGCCACTTTCCGGCGAAGTTGAGACTATGTGGCCTGGTGGGACTGAAGTGGTTCGGACATTTTGAACTACCACCCCTACTCCTAGCCCTGAGAGCTCGCCGACCGCAGTGGGTGTCACCATGCCTAAAACATTGGGAAGAACCATTGTTGCTGAAGGACACGCAATGGCGGTGATGGTTTGCCCTCCGTGTGGGTTATTGACGTATGTGCTCTCGGACTTGCAAGAAATTGACCACGGCGAGGACCCAAGCCGCACGAAACCGATGCCCGGATATTCATGACCGAGAAGTGTCGTCAGATTGCTGGCGTATACCGGCGCAATCCGACCGAGCAGAGGATCATTGCTGGAACCATTGGATGCAGCGATGTAGGCCTTTGGGGTGTATCCGATCTCGTTCGGCCCGATGTAGACCGAAACGTAGTCAGGAATCTTGTTGTAGGCAACGCCTTTGCTAGAGCTGTAAGGCATCGGACCTTTCGATGGACCAGAGACATAAAAGAGTCCGAATCCGTTCGTGGCTAAGTCGATCGCCACGACAAAAACGACAATTGGCACACTGGTTGCAAGGAACATCCGCCGAGGTGAACCACGCAGTTCAATGGAACGGACTCGCATTGCGTTCATGGCGATGTTCAGTGATCGGCCCGGCCAGAACGGTCGATCCAACATCGAATCTTCGAGCAAAGCGGCAAATTCATCTTCGTGGGTCTCGCGCCATGAACGCGGATACCAGCGAAGTAGACGCCGGGAGCGCCGTTCAGCCGACTTCATGGCATGCCCCATGCACCTGAGAGGCGCCCAAGACCCGTCTCGGTTACGCGGCGCTGAGCTTGGAGATGTGCCATGAGGGCCGTTGCTCCCTGGGCGGTGATCTTGTACGGGCGGCGCCTGCCCACGGCCTCAAGTCCTTCGATCAATCCATAGTCAACAAGCCGGTCAAGAGCTGCGTACAGAGTCCCGGGAGCAAGGTGAATGCCAGCGAAATTCTCAATGTCCTTGGTTAGGGCATATCCGTGTTTCGGACCGTCGGCAAGACTCGAGAGTATGAGGGTGGCCGGTCCCGTATAGTGGCCCAAAGCGGAAAGATCATCTGTCATGTCTGGAGTCTACTCCGTGACACGGTATACAGTCAAGGGGGGTAAATGATTGGGTCAGCGTCTTTTTTACAGCGTATATCGAACGAATGATTCGTATCGTAATTCCAAGCGCAACCCCTGCTTTACATGATTCTTCGACCATTTAGGCAGCACTGAAATCATGCTTGACTTTGCTGTCGCCATTGTTGGCTCGACTATGAAATTCCACTATCTGCTCAATTGTCAGTAACCTTTGGCGCCCACGGTGACCCAAACATAATGGTTGTCTGGCTAGCCCTGACCAGCGAACTTCGTGTTTTCTTGAAAGTGACTATCTGTGGAGAACAATAAATTTTGGCGGAATGGCGCAAAATCTCTTGAAACCATTCATTAATAATCGATCTAGCCTCTACGGCCCATAACGCCATAGAGGCTATCCAGACATATTTCGCCTCCCATGGTACCCAGATCTCAGACACCCAGGCTTGGCGTCACTGGCGCCAGATCGCATCAGGAAAGCCGGACAGGTCTCTTCCTGGAACCCTCGTCGAAGAGATTCGTCGCTCACGGGGAGAGACAATCGGCGCTGAAGAAATAGAACACCTATTAGATGCGGCGTTGTCAGATTCCCAAAAGGCAAAAGCTGTTGGGACATGGCTGGCCAAGAAATACGACTCATCGAACTGGGACGACTTGGCAACCATTGCCAGATCGGCCTGGGCCAGCTATCCCAAATACGACGATGTCACCTCTGTGATTGCTCTCATGGCAACCCTGAAGAGTGCTCCGACGCCAGAGTCGGTGGCTGGGCTTTGCGCCAGGTTCGTTGACGACAAGGGCCGCCCTGGGCTAATGGCAAAGCTCGCCAGTGATCCCAGGGTACTGGTAGGTAAAAAGCACTGGGTGCTCACCTCGCAGCTAAAGCGCGAAGAAACGCTACGTGAAAGAGCTTCCAAGCTCCTAGCATCCCCAGACTATCCATATGCCGCCGATGACCCGCTATCAGATGTAGATGGCGCTCCACTCGTTGTGGTCCAAGGCGTTGCAGGTGGAGGAAAGACCTGGGCGCTGGCAGATGCCTCTAGAAAATGGAGCAACCGAGGCGTGACGGTGTGGGCCACTGCCAGAAACCGCATCACCGCAGCCGATACCGGACTTGCCTCAGGGGCTGATCGGTCCCGTTCACTTTCTACTCATTCACTGAGACAAAGAGTCGCCCTCGGGGGACATTACGGGCCAAAGCCTGGGGATGTGGTGGTGGTAGATGAGTTCGGGCTACTTGATCACAGCGATGTGGAGATGATCCTTTTTCTGGCAGAATCCGGGGTAAAGGTAAAGGTGCTTGGTGATTCACACCAGATCCAACCCATTGACGGCTCAACCTCGGCAAGGCTGGTGATGGACCTGGCAAAAAACTACAACATGCCAAGTCTCTCCGAGACCAAAAGGTGCGCCCGGTGGAAAGATCTCCATGACTCGCTAAGAAGTGTCGTTACCGGAGAAGCCAATGCCAAGGCCGTACTATCCCAACTAGAGGTCAGATCGGCGCAAAATGTCGAAGAGGTGGCAAAGATAGCCTGTGACTATAAAGGTGCTGAGATCGCGGTGCGTTCGAACAAACTCCGCTGCAAGATCGCCGAGGTTATTCCACGCCCGGAGATTTCTGATTCTTCTGGCGCAGATACACCCGAGATCGCAATGCTTAGAGACGGCATCGCCGCATGGAAAGGCGACCAGATAGTGGTACGTCGCAACTCGCTCGCCAAAGGCTCACATGGCGAACTGGCAATGATCACAAACGGTGAAAGAGCGGCGATCTCAGCCCTATCCTCAAGAGAGGTGACCCTTCAAATCGGCGACAGAACTCTATCTGTAACTAAAGAGGTTGCCAAGACATCGCTGGCTCTGGGAGGAGTGCACACTGGCGATTCGGCCCAGGGCCAGAGCTGGGAACGCGCAGTAGTGGTTGTAACGGGCGCAGAGACAAGGGAGTGGCTCTATTCAGCTGCTACCAGAGGAAGAAATGCTCCAATATTTGTCGTACTCTCTGAAGATGGCGATGACCCGGCAGAACTGATGGAACAGGTCCTTCGGCGCGAGGGAATCGCACGGAGTGTCAAAGAGATGTGTGAGACCGATGAACTCCTGGCGCAATGCGTTCGGGAGCTAACAGGCGCAGACGGCTCTATTTCAAACCTGGGAGCCGATGACAGTGGCGATCTAAGCAAAAACGGTAAGTCACGAGTTCATGAAAAAAACGGTGCAGAAGATGACACTTGCGAGCATCTTCCATCGCGGGCGGAAAAGGTGGATGCACCTAAGGCTAAAAAGTCCCGCAAGTACGCTGGAGGCTTTTTCTACAAGAACGACGACGGCATCTGGCTCGTGGATTACGAGCAGATGGCGTGGGTCTACGAGGAAATGGGGCGAAGGGATCCTCGACTTGATGTCCGTCTGGGAACCACCAGGGCTGCTTTGTTCAACGTGGTTGAAGTTCGCGAGATAGAGCCTGGAAGTGGCGAGTGGTACGACCCAGAGGCCGATACCGAGATGGTCGCTCGTCTGGAAGCGTACCGGGCAAGGCTCGCACAGGAATCCGAGGAACGATACGAAGGTTATTCCGGTTCTAGAGGCAGTGGCTCAGACAAGGGAACCTCACAAGATCATGACGGTGGATACGGCTATGGTCGCAGCTAGACGCCGATGTCATCATCGTCGCAGAGAACCCTGGTGCGCCATTGCATATATATAAGCTATGAGAACAAACGTGAGATATGGAAATGAGAGGATCAGTAGAGTCCTCACCATCAGCGAAGTTGCCGAGCAGCTTAGGCTTTCCCCCGGAACAGTCCAGAAGCTCCTGAGCGAGGGGCGCATTAGGGGAGTTCGTACAGGCCCCTACTCAGGGAAGTGGCGCATAAGCCAGGCGGCAGTGGACGAATTCCTCAATGGTTCTTCCGATGCTGAGTTGATGAACGGGAATTAGATTTCCCGTTCATCAGGAGTTATCAGGACATTGTCCATTGATCTGATGTCGGCCGCGCTCTTTCAGCAAACAGATGACGTGCAAGGCTGCTACTCTAGAATTGCTCTGGCTGGTCCAGGGTGGTGTCGTTTAGCGAAGTCCGGTGAGATTCCGGCGCTGTCCCGCAACGGTGATTCCCTTATTGAGAGGGAGTAAGTCCGGTCGCCTACTCGGCATCTGCGAATTCAGTCCACGGAGGATGGACGGTTCGTTCGGGTGTCGAATCCGACCCCGAACCGAGCTCTTTTATCCTCCGCCATTAGATGGAGGATAAAAATGGCGGAAGCGGCGCTAACAGATCAACTCTCCCGATTTCGAAGGATGCAGAACGCTCTGTCGAAAAAGGAGTGGTCCCGGGTCGGATTGATGGTCGGGTTCATAGTCTTTCTTCACGTCCTTGGCTTCGGACTATTGTTCCTGGGGGCGGCACGGCACTATCACATTGATGACAAGACGACATTCGGAATCGGCACAGGAATCCTGGCTTACACACTCGGCAACCGCCACGCTTTCGACGCCGACCACATTTCTGCGATTGACAACACCACACGCAAGCTCATGGCGGAAGGCAAACGGCCTCTGTCGGTCGGGTTCTTCTTCTCCCTCGGTCATTCGACCGTAGTGTTCATCCTGGCGGTCCTGGTGAACTTCGGGATCAGGGCGTTAACTGAAAACGCAGGAAACGCCACTTCGGGCATACATCACTATACGGAGTTGATCGGCACATTGGTTTCGGGTTCATTCCTCTATATCATAGCCATGTTGAACATCGTCATTCTGGTATCGATTGTACGGGTCTTCTTGAGCATGCGACGCGGGGTCTACGACCAGGACGAGGTGGAGCGTCAGCTCAACTCTCGTGGGATGATGAGCCGCTTCTTCGGTCCTTTGGCCCGCAGAGTCGATGTCCCCTGGAAGATGTACCCCATCGGGTTTCTCTTTGGTCTGGGATTCGACACCGCTACAGAGATGGCTCTTTTGGTGCTTGCCGGATCCGCAGTGGTTGGCGGATTGCCCTTCTGGGCGGTCCTTTCTCTGCCTATCCTCTTTGGCGCTGGAATGTCCCTACTCGACACCGTCGATGGGGCGTTCATGAACTTCGCCTACAGTTGGGCATTCTTTCGGCCTGTCCGCAAGGTCTACTACAACATCACCATCACCGGACTGTCCGTAGCGGTGGCGTTAATTATTGGCACAATTGAACTGCTATCGGTGCTGCAAAGCCAGCTGAACCTCACCGGAGGAATTTGGAGTCTTTCAGCCAACTTCAACATCAACCATGCCGGACTCTTCATCGTCGCCGTGTTCGTCCTCACTTGGGGCATCGCCCTATCCATCTGGCGTTTCGGCCATATCGAAGAGCGCTGGGAACAACTCGCTGTTGCGGCCCATACCGCTCGATCAGATACGAGTCCTTGAAACTATGGCTAGTCAACTCGTGATCGACATAGATCTTTCGCCCGTTACCCCAGACACCTTTAGAGAGTTTCTGTCAGTCTTGGCGGCTTGACTGACTGTTGAATCGCGAATCGAGCAAGCGGTGCTCTGGACATATTGAGATCATCGAAATATCTGCTGCAGAAAGCAGTTTCTCCCAAGCTGTAAATCCAGCAGGGGCGACCTTCGCTTCGCCTGGGTTCCCAGCTGTAGGGCGCGTTTTCGTTGATTTCTGTAGTGGTGTAGAGCGTCACTGGAGCTGATGACGGTGTGGAGGCGACCGTGCAGTTGCGTTGTCGCAGTCCATTAGGGCAAGTTGGGGAGGTCCCAATAAAACAGGATCCCCTCGCTTAGTCTTAGCAGATCACGAGAGGGTCCCCAAATGGTAACTTAGACTTGAAATTATCTCACGTGCCGAGGCGGGTTGGATCAGCATCGGTACGCTCTAACGGAGGTACCTTTCCATCAGCGTCACAGTAAAAGGTTCGCGGAACAGAGTTGGTATTCTGGCGGTTGCCTAAGTGCTTGTCGTGATCGTCGGGGCGTATTTCGGATTTGGCGCCTTGTCGGCCAACAAGCCATCTTCCCCGTCTCGGCGACGCCATCCCGGAGATTCTGGCAGGGCACAAGCAAGACCCAACTAGGAAGTTTCACGTGGTTGGAGGAACCAAGGAGATGATTTCGGTTCTTAACGACCTGTCCAATCTCTACAGCGGCAAGATCGCCGAGAGATGGACTGGAGTAGATGGGGACGAGCTGGGGGGTTTCTGTGAGACTCCGCTGGGTTCCGTGTACTCGCCGTTGGTGACCATAGTCGAGAGACTGAACGGATCAGTTGGCGGCATAATCGCTGGTTTGAGGAATTGCGAAGCCCGGCCTGAAGACGCGGACTTGATCTTGTCCACGGCAGCGCATAGGCAAGTGGCGCACAGTGGGGGAGCGTCAAGCTTTCTGAAGAGTTCCAGAACGTTTGAGAAGCAGCAAAGGTCATAGACAAAGTTACGAAGAAGGAGTCGTGCGTTTTGCCCGCTAGCGAGGATCTTGCGCTTCAATTTGCCGCCGCTACTCGGGCGGAGAAACTCTTGGTGCATAGGGGTCTACTGCCAAAGTCGACAGAGCACCTATATACGGTTCGAGCTACATCGATACTATGTTGAGTTTCGAGTCTAGACATCACTCCCACAAGTTTCGAGATGTAGTTGTATTGCGGATCGAGATGCGAGACGGGAGTGTTCGTGCAGTTTTTCGCAAGGGATTGCATGATGGTCGTCGTGGTCGGTAGTTGGTCGGTAGTTGACAAAATAACGGTGGTGGATGACTACAGACAGTAGTAGACAGTAGTGGCAGATCAGAGGCGATATTACAACTTTACGCGGTTATAGATATCCTGGTAAAAGCCCTGCAACGCCTGACTTTGGATCAGGAGGTTGGAGGTTCGAGCCCTCCCCCGCCAGCTATATACATGCTGATCAGAGGCACAGACTCCGAAGATGGCGATCGCCATCAGTCCATCGTATACAGATAGGCAAACCAAATACGGTCATAAACGCCCCTGCCTTTGTCGCAGCAAGCTTTGCACAATCAGAGCGTCGAAGACGTGAGGCTTCAGTACTTTTAGGTCGAATATTTTGAGCAAAGTTCCTAATAGCAAAATATCATTACGCCTGTGGAGGAATGGGTTGATTGTTGGATCCTTGGGCCAAGAATACTTAGTCCTGAAGAGGTCTCAGGTGATTGATGCCCCATTGCGGCTTCACCTTTGTTGAGCTGGGTAATTGGGACGGGGCTGGCTGGTACTGGACTAACAGAAGGGTCCAGGTCACGGGGACAGGGCAGGCGGCTCCAGCAGATGGGAATTGAAGAATGCGACTATTCGCGCCATAGCGTCCTGGGCGGAAGCACGATGATAGCCCATCCCCATGAAAGGCCCCAGCACCTTGAGCAAGCGGCTGGGATGGTCGTTTAGAAAGCCGTGGCCCGCCGAAGGATATTCCTTGACGTCATGCGCCACTCCGTTGACGTCCAGCGCGGCCGTTAGGCGGTCCGACGCTCCTCGCAACGAACGGTCTCGCGCTCCGTAGCTTCCCACTATCGGGCAGGAACCTTTCAGGTACGACGCTGCATCGGCGGGAAGGCGGCCGTAGTTCACCGAGGAAGCCTCATAGCCGCCGCTCGGAGCCAGCAGGAGCGCAAAGCTCCCTCCCATGCAAAACCCGATCACGCCGATCCGGCCTGTGCATCGATCGTCTCGTTCCAGCCAGGCTCGGGTGGCATCAAGGTCGTTGAACAGCTCGCCTTTGCCGGTGCTGAGCTGCCTGAATGCTGAGACTACGCAGACGGCCTTGGGCCTGCGGGAGAAGAGGTCAGGGGCAACCGCGGCAAAACCTTCTCCGGCCAGCCAGTCGCACTGCCTCCTCAAATCCTCCGACATGCCAAATACGTCGTGGACGACAACCACTCCAGGCCATGGCCCGGCGCTTCCCTTCGGCAACGAGAGATACGCGGGTAGCGCTCCCGCAGGATTGGGAATTTCGACCTCAGACATCTGCACCTCCAGAAAGTCGAATGGCGCCCGTCTTGGCGTTGAAGACAGCTGTAGATTTGGAGCTAACGTTTTGATGGACGGCTTTGCATGCATCACGCGCGTGGCGATAGATCGTATATGCCGGGTTGCTGATGTAATCGATGCCGAGTCCCGATTCCGGTTCTTCGCGGCGTCGAAACTTCATTGGTGCTATCCTTCCTTGGGAGCGGATCCGACATCGGCAGCTCGCTAAGTCCGGGCATATGGCGGATTTGCTAAATTCGGCCTTTGCTCAGGGCAAGCTTAGCAGCAACTTCCTGGTGGGTAAGACCCAATTCGTCGTGCGCGGCCTCTGTCGCTTCATCTCGTATGCTGAACGGCTCGCTGATAAGCTTTTGATAGCGGTTTGAAAGATCTGCGGCGGCTTGAGCGCGTTCCCATTGGGACTGCGATGGCTCGGAGCGTCAACATATGTCATCCACACTGGGATTCACAGTCGCGCTACACATCATTTAGCTCTGCATGAGCTAAATGAGCTCCGATCGTTCGCAGCTAGTCCGCGGTCTAACCCCGCTACGGAACAAGGTTTCGATTTTGTTTTCGTTTGGCCGGTACCATGCGGAGAACAATGCTTATTTTTGCAGAGATATTTAGATTCGATCAGTAGTCTCTCAGTAGATCCAGAGATTCAGTTTGGATCAGTTCGTGGTATCGATCGTTCATTGAGTTGCAATCAGTTCGCTATCTTCTTTATTTGTTAAATGAGAATTAACCATGCCCGACTCAACGCGTGCCTACCTGTGGAAGGATGAACGCCAGCTCGGCTATTTTGGCCTGAATCGCCTTCGTCTTGCCGCATTTCGCGGTATGCATGGCTTACCTAGCTAGCGGGCGTACCGCTACGCAGACTCTACGAAACTGTGAGGATTCCAGTCA
>SCQM01000127.1 GCA_004298555.1 Actinomycetota bacterium
AGGTTTAAGATTAGGCACAATTTTGTTCCATGTCCAGTTTTTGACGAATATTTGCATGAGTCAGGCTCAAAGATTCGTGCCCCTGCAGGTCAGAGGACAGATCGTTTCACGAGTAAACAACCCAGAGTCCACGACTGGTTCAACTTCCTGACTAGTCCCGCTAGGCAGGACACACCAGGTTCACGGGATCGGACGTGATCCTTTGGTCGATGCAATTATTCGGGCAGCCCATACTGGTGCAGCCAGGTTCATTTGTGTTGATCCAATAGACGATGGAGCGCGGGCATTCTACAAGAACTTTAGTTTCAAGGTTATCGAAGGTGATGAGCCCGGGCGGATGTATCTCCCAGTTACCGCCGCTCTGGCGGCATTCCTGGGATCTCACTAAACGGCGATCGCACTGTGGTGAAACAAATGTATGTCGTAAACAAACTGGGACCTTGGGCAGCTGAACAAACCCGTTCCAGGTATGACAGCAGAGCCAGCTAGCTGCAAATATTGGGAAGGGCGGCTGGTCTCTTGAGGTCGATGGGTAACAGGAGTTTGAGCATGCCTTTTGTCGGCATGGCGTCTAAGTAGTCCTGATGAAACTCGCAGGACCTTAAGATGGCGTCACGGTGACCCGTTCCGGGCGAAGTGTCTTAATTATTTGCCCAATATTTTGCAAAAGATTCAGAGTTCAAATATTGTATACATAAATGTATGCAATTATTGGATATGCATTGTTAGGCAACTAATGGGAGTTAGGCCTGCAGAGGGAGGTCTGAGATAATGCGAGAATCAAATCTTCGACCGTTAAATGCCTGTTTATGCAGCTGATAAGGGGCAAAACTTTATCGCGGTCGGCAAGGGGAGGTAAATGGCGACATCTCACTCGCTTCGGACTTCTCCCCTCCACGTGCTAACAGGTGCGAAAATCCTCGAAAGCTTTGCCTTGTCGAGAAGTTCAGTGCAGATCAATGGGGGGTAGGGCCATTCTAACCAGCAAGTACGTCGATAGATGATTGGGGCCAACACGTTTTCAGGTTTATGGGGAACCATGAAAGTGAGCAAGATATGCCAAGTTTGAATGCCAACATGTTGCAGCACGAGCCTTTGTTGGGTGCGCGTTCGAGGTCGTCAGCATTTTGGAACGAATACACCGAAACCATGCCGCGGGAACTCCTGGACGAGCTTCATCTCAAGCGGTTGCAGGCTTTATTGCGCTATGCCTATGATCGTGTTCCTTTTTACCGCAACCTCTACCAAGAGGCAGATATGGTCCCCGAGGATATTAAAAGTCTTGACGATTTCAATCGCTATGTTCCGACGATAGATAAAAAGGATCTGCTCCGTGCTCAAGCAGTCAATCCCCCATGGGGTGATAGTGTCGCGTTGAGTCCTGATTACAACCTTTATCAGTTCCAGACCTCTGGTTCCACGGGAACACCACTGAGAATTCCATTTTCTTTACACTCGCAACTGCAATATGGTGAGCAGTGGGTCTATCTGTATTGGGGAGTTGGAATTCGGCCCAGCGACTCCTTTTATTTCGCATTCCCGTGGGGGATGTTTGCCGGTTTCTGGAGTGCCTACTGGGGAGTCAGGTGCCTTGGCGCGACGGTGATCAGTGGAGGCGGCCTCAACTCGGAGCAGCGTCTGCGTCAGATCCAGCTTTTGAAGCCAACGGTTCTGGTGTCTACACCAACCTATGCGATTTACCTTATCGAGCTGGCAAAGGAGCTTGGAATTGACACCAGCGCCACTTCTATCCGCTACACAATTCACGCCGGGGAGCCCGGGGCGAGCATACCGACCACGCGTCAGGTAATCGAGTCTGGGTGGGGGGCGAAAGCATTCGAACTCTACGGAGTTGCCGAGGCTGGGGCAATAGCTCCCGGGTGTCCTGATCAGCATGGTTGTCATTTCGCCGAGGACCAGGGGTATGCAACGGTCGTTGATGCATCGGGTAATCCAGTTGGAGACGGCGAGGTGGGGGAGAATGTGGTCACCAGCTACTGCCAGATGGCTCAGCCGATAATCAAATATAGAACCCATGACCTAGTCCGCGCACATTACGGCGTCTGCAGTTGTGGGCGCACCTGGCTCCTATATGACGGAGGGGTCTTGGGGCGTACTGACGACATGATCACCATAAAAGGAACGAACGTTTATCCGGCAGCGATTGAATACTTGCTCGCTGACGTGCCCGGAGTCGGCTCGCATTATGAACTGCATGTGGCCCGTGGCTCCTTGAACGACGAAGTCATGGTCAAGGTTGAGCCGCAGCCAGGAGTCTCAGCAGAGACCTATCCACATATCGAAAAAGGTCTACAGCAGGTTTTCAAAACAAAGATTGGGGTGAGCATATCTGTCAATGTTGTCAATCCCGGAGAGCTGCCACGTTACGAACTGAAAGCAAAGCGCTTCTTCGACCATCGGCCGAAGAACATTTGATTGGGCGCAGGAATTGGAACTAGACAAAAGGAGGGAACCCATGGAACACCAGAACTATGTTGCCAACCTAGACAACATCCGCTGTGATCTTCAGGTCCTTATTCAACAGGCGCCTTCTCCGGCAGTTGAGCGTCTGATGCAGGATGCCGACCTTCAATTTCATACAGCGTTGTGGCTTATGGGTGAGGTACGCGGGTTGACTCCGGAGGGCGAGGGTCGAACAGCACCAGAACCTGTTTATGGAAAGGCTTAATCTCATAGCTGGTCCAGCGGAGGTTTTATGAGGATGTCGGAAGCCATCGAGTTTTGTGCAACCCGGTTACCGAAGACTTTTTCCAGAAAAGCTGGCAGCGATCACCAGCTGGTCTTCATCCACCGCAGTCAACCAGATCAAAGCTGCCACCATCGGAGTCTCGGTCGTGCAAGGGGCAACAATGTGTGAGTCTGGAATGGACGAGGCATTGATATGCACGAAACCTCGGAACTGGCACCAGTTACTTTACCGACTCGCTCCTGAAGCGGATGGGCAACTTCGCCAACCTCAAAATCCAGTCCTGGGCCTTAACCGATAACCTTCTCTCAGCCTAAATGGAGGCCACAATGTCAACAGCTACTTCAAATTTGTCACAGGGTATCGTAGTATCGCAGGAAAAGCCGTCGGTAATTGGCCGTGGCAACAAAGAGGGAAACCGGCTTTTCAGGGAGTGGTTCCAAGAACTTACAACCGCTCCAGAGCGAGATGAGCGGTCGGCATATGTATTTGTAGTGGGCAGCATGACTGAGGTTCTCAGGTCTTTCGGGATCCACGCCGTCTTTCCTGAGGTCAATGGACTTCAGGCGGCTATCCGCCACGTTGCTGATGACTACATTGCCCAGGGAGAAGACTATGGTTTCTCTGCCGATGTTTGCGGATATGTAAAGGCCGACGTCGGACTCCAGCTACGCGGAGGCGACCATCCCTTGGGAAAGATTCCAAAGCCATCGCTTGCCGTTTACACGAACGCTTGCAACACCTACCTTAAGTGGGCAGAAATCTGGGAGCGGATGTACAACGTCCCCAGCATCACAATTGACGTGCCCGGTTCACGGGCGGCGGGTCGGCTTACCTGGAACGGCCATGTCGATTTTGAAAACGACCTCAAGTATGTGCGCGGCCAGGTCGATGAGTTTATCACCGTGTGCGAGCAGGTAACTAGGAAAAAATTTGACATCGACCTGCTTCGTGAGAACATGCACCATTCAAACGTGATGTTAGAGAGATATGAGCGGCTGGTCGAGCTGAATAAGGCTGTGCCGGCTCCTTACAATGCTGTTACTGATGGAACCGTTTATCTCGGCGTCGTAAATGCATTCAGGGGGCGTCCAGAGGGTGCGAAATACTTCACCGATCTGGTCAAGGAGATGGAGTACAAGATCGCCAATGGGATCGGAACCATTCCAGAGGAGAAATACCGACTGGTCTTCGTTGGAGTTCCTTGCTATCCGATCTTTCGGCGATTCAACGACATGTTCACGGAGTGGGGCGGGGCATTCGTGGGCTCCAGCTACATGTGGTTTGCCTCAGCAGGCGCCAACACTGGATTCCAATATGACCTGGACCATCCACTCGAAAGTCTCGCAGAAGGACTTCTCGTTACCACCAGGGATGCAATGGATAGCATGTTTCATTCAAACAGGAACATCGTTGATGCCATCGAGCCATACCACATCGATGGCGTGGTTTATCATCCGATCAAGTCATGCCGAACGGTTTCAACAGGCTTGGCTGACAACCGCCGTGCTGTGAGCCAAGAAACCGGCGCAGCAACTTTGTTCATCGAGTCAGACCATATGGACAAAAGAGTTGTTTCAGAGGCTCAGTTGAAGAACAGAATCGACGCATTCTTTGAAGGCCTTGCATCTCGCAGGGTGAGGCAGTCTTTATCCGGAGAAATTCAATAGTTACAGCTTGAGGGCTAGAGAGGGACGTGACATATATGGCACATACAGGAGGGACGCCAGGAGAGGTGAGGATGCAGGTGGAGGGAAATGTAGCACTACTCACCATCTCCTCCCCGGAAGTGCGCAACGGGCTTACCGCTGAAATGGGCAGTCAGCTCGCCGAGCATTGTGAGACCATCGACGCCGACAAGTCCATAGGGGCTGCAATTGTCCGGGGTGATCAGGG
>SCQM01000128.1 GCA_004298555.1 Actinomycetota bacterium
CGACAGATTCGAGTCTTCTCACTGGATGAGCTTGTTCGACATGAATCAGAAATATGCGGATCTTCTGGATGTTGACGACGTCGAAAAGTATTTGGGGAACATTCCCCGAAGCGGAGACTAATTCAAAAACCGGGGGGCCAGGTCCCCAAATGATCCGAATTTAAAGTTCTGTAGTTAGAAAGACGTGAATAATGACGAAATTTGATCTACGTGAATGGCTGGAAACAGCTTGGGCATCGGGTCAGTTGGAAATGGTTAAAGGAGCTGATGCCGCACTTGAAATTGGTGCAGCAAGCCAGCTCAATTACAAACGCAAGGTGCCCAAAGCGCTGCTCTTCGATGATATCAAGGGTTATCCGCCAGGTTACCGTGTGCTAACTGGGAGTGTCTCCAATCCAAACCTGCTGGGCAGGACCTTGAATCTGGGATCGGACCTCAGTGATCTCGAACTCGTGGAAGCTTTGCGGGGCAAGCCTCAGGAATGGCTCGAGGGGTCGCCGGATTTCTCCGCCTATGAAGTAGCGGACGGGCCGGTTTTCGAAAACGTTGTCAAAAAGGACGAGATAAATTTCTTGGACTTTCCTAGTCCGATCTGGCACGAGCATGATGGCGGTCGGTACATTGGCACCGGTTGTGCTGTAATCACCTCTGATCCTGACACCGGGGCGATTAACCTTGGTGCCTATCGAATGCAGGTCCAGGACGACGGCAAGGCTGTGAGCATCAATGCGGAATCGGGAAAACACGGTTTTCAACACATAACCAAATGGTTTGAGAAGGAGGGCCGTGCACCGGTAGCGGCGACTTTGGGGCAGCACCCGGTTTTTTTGGTCGTAGCCGGTACGGAAGTCCCAACGGGAGTTTCAGAAATGGAGTATGCGGGGGCGATCTTAGGCGAAAAGGTTCCATTTGTCCGTGGGCCCGATACTGGATTGCCGATCCCGGCTGAGAGCGAGCTTGCCTTCGAAGGATGGCTTTATCCCGACCGGAAACGTCCAGAAGGGCCGTTTGGAGAGTGGACTGGGTACTATTCGGGAGACGTCACTCCTGTTCTAACGGTCGAAGTGACCGGACTGTTCCACCGGAATGACCCTGTTATTTTGGGTGCGCCTCCGGGGAAACCGCCGCATGACTACTCCTACATGAGATCGGTAATGAAATCAGCAATGGCAACTGATGCTTTGAGGGGCATGGGGCTTGCCGGGGTAGCTGGAGTTTGGTGCCATGAAGTGGGCGGCGGCCGATCCATCATAGCTGTGGCGATACAGCAGCGTTATGCCGGGCATAGCCGGCAAGCGGGCTATCTCACGGCTCAACATCCGGTAACGGCCTACATGAACCGCTTTGTGATAGTAGTTGACAGCGACATCAATCCAAGGGATCTTGACGAAGTCATGTGGGCTGTATCGACAAGGTGTGATCCTGCCCGCGATATCGAGATCATGCACTACTCCTGGGGTAGCCGCGTGGACCCGCTTGGACTGGCCGGCCAGCCGGCTTACAATACCCGGGCGTTGATTGATGCCTGCCGCCCGTTCGAACGCCTCAACGACTTTCCTATGGTGGCTGAATCAAGTGCTGAGGTTTTAAAGAGGGTTGCAAATAAATGGCCAGGTCTTAGGGAATGAAAAAAGGCAGATCATTGCAGATTCCCGAGCGGAGGGATGGACGGGGCTACAGGCGATCCTGGGTCGGCAATCCCCGAGTGGCTGGTTGTTGCAACGGCATTGTCATGCAAGGGGGCAGATAATGAGCGAATTGTTTGAGGGAGTTTCCAATGTCGGTTTTGGGTCCCTGGTGGACCCGCCTCACGCTCTTCCAATGGATCCAGATGTTCCTAGCGGTCAGGCGCGATTGGCTGCGACTCTGAGAGTGAAGCTGGAACCCTCGATAGTTGACCACAACCGCAGGGCGCTCTTGCTGCTCAGCATCAGGGACGCTGGCGGCAGGGCACCACTGGCTCAGGAGATTTTCGACGAAATAGCAATTGCCATCGTCGAAGGGCGGCTGCGCCCAGGGGATGTATTGAATTCAGTGGATTTAGCGCGTAGGTTTGGTACAAGCAGAACGCCGGTTCGTGAAGCTCTCGCTGAGCTGGAGCGACAGGGCACAGTGGTGATCCCTCCAAGGCGCCGGCCCTATATAGCACAACTTACCTTGAAGCAGATCAAGGACGTATATGACCTCCGCGCGAGTCTGAACACCTTGGTCAGCGAATTGATTGTGGCGCGATCACCCAAGGAGGGGATAAGGGAGCTTTGGAGGTGGTACGAAGCCCTTGAAGAGGATGTCGCCGGGAACAAGGTGGACGAGTACTTCTGGCACAATGTTGGATTCCGGCTGGTAGAGGCCCGGGTGGCAGGGAACGAGGAACTTCAGAAGATACTTGCCTCTTTCGGGCTGCGAACCCTGCAGTTCCGCCATCTGAGTCTGTCATTGCCAGGACGTTTGCAGCGTTCGCTGGAGGACCACCGCAGACTGCTGGTTGCATATGACGAGGGTGATGCCCAAACTGCGGTAGCCACGACACGGTCTCTGATCATGTTGGGATATCGGGCAATAGAACAATCCGGTCTGGTCCCAATAGAGCCGCCGATAGCCGAGGAGGATTTATGACTAACATACAGGGTTCACCACTGTTTGGCCGTGCAATTGACGTGCACGGGCACCTGGTTCCCCAGCAGCTTTTAGGGGAGACTGACGAGCGTCGGCAAGGAATCGGTGTCGAGGTCGAGAAATCACCAGAAGGGGCAATATTTCTTCGCCACGGGGATGACAGGCTTGGGCCTATCCATCCGGGCATGTCTGTCGCCTCTAAACGGCTTGAATGGATGGACGCCCGCGGAATTTATCGACAGTGGGTGTCAGCGTGGATGGATCTCTACACTTGGACCAGTTTCGATGAGGAGCAGACCCGAATCTGGTATGACCTTGTCAATTCTGCCATATTTGATTCGGCCCAGAGCTCAAACGGAAGACTGCGGCCGTTGGCCACTATCTACCTGGCTGATCCAGGGCAGGCGGCAGCAGAAGTTGAAAGGCGGTTGGATGAGAATCATTTAGCAGGTTTGATGCTAAATACGCATCCGCCGGAGTGCGATTCGCTGGCAAGCGAGTCGATGTGGCCATTTTGGGAGGTGATCGACAGGATCGGAGTGCCTGTAATGCTCCATCCTCCCACTAATGGGCCCTCGTGCCAGATAACTCCAAAATTGCTGCAGAACATAACAGGGAGGTTGATCGACACCACCGCCGTTGCCACCGAGATGCTGCTGAGTGGATTTTTCTCCAGATTCCGCAATACCAAGATCATTCTCGTCCATGGCGGCGGAATGCTACCTTATCAGGTGTTCCGCATGGATGGATTAAACCGTGCAGGCCTCGCACCCCAGACAATGGGCGGGAGACATTTCATCGATGAGATACGCAATTTCTTCTACGATACCGTGACGCTTGATCCGGCCAGTTTGGAGCTTTTGGTGAGAAGGGTTGGATCGGCAAAGGTGCTCCTGGGAAGCGATGCACCATTTCCAATTGGTGATGCGGATCCTCTTGGAAGGGTGTTGGCCGCAGAGCTGGACTCTTCGGTCCATGAAGACATATGTTGCAACAATGCAGCCCAGCTAGATATTTCGAGGGACCCAGGCCATGGTTGAAGAGAACTTTAAAATCAGTAGGGGTACTGTAGAGTCCCCATCCGGGAGTATTTCATACTTTCGTGCCGGGGACGGCCATCCCTTGGTGCTGCTTCACTCATTGGCACTTTCCGCTGACATGTGGATTCCCATCATGAGCGAGTTCCTGAATGAGTTCGAGGTGATAGCAATCGACCTTCGTGGCCATGGCAGAAGTTCCTATGACGGCAAAGATTTCAGTGTCGAGGATATGGCCGGCGACGTCCGCCTGGTTCTTGACGCACTCAGTGTCAACAGTGTTTATATGTTGGGGCTGTCTATGGGCGGGTGCGTCGCCATCAACTTTGCTGCCACAAGCCCCTCGAGTGTGGAACGGCTTGTGTTGTGTGACACCACTGCCTGGTATGGACCGGACGCGCCGAACGCCTGGAAGGCCAGGGCCAGAACAGCGCTGACCCGCCCGAGGCTGATGCAGGTGCCATTCCAGGTGGACAGGTGGTTTGGCGAGAAGTTCCGGCGGACAAATCCTGAGCTGGTGTCTCATGTCGTAGGAATTTTCTTAGAGACTCGTCCCGAAGTCCACGCAAAGGCATGCACGGCTTTGGGAGAGTTTGACAATACCGGGCTATTGGCGAACATCACCGCCCAGACGCTCGCAATGACGGGTGCGGACGATGGCGCAACGCCGCCGGACATGGGCCAGCGCCTGGGTGCGGAGATTCCGAACGCCAGGTTTGTCTTGGCACCTGGGCTAAAGCACTTCGCAATGATCGAGAGTCCGTCTGTTCGAAGAGCAGCGCTGCAGCATCTTTTAGGGCTCGAGGTTGACGAAGGAGCGGTATCCAGCGAAGCGGCGTGCTGCTCCGTGTCTTCTAGCGAAGCCGGGACACAATCTGAAGAGGAAAAGATATGAAGCCTTCCCGATTTATTTACCATGCGCCTTCTGAAGTCGAAGAAGTTCTGGAGCTTCTTTCTGAATATGGAGATGAGGCCAAGATTCTTGCCGGAGGCCAGAGTCTCATGCCGATGCTGAACTTCCGCCTTCTGGCACCCGCGCATCTAATTGATATAAACAGGGTTACCGGTCTAGACAACTATGCGCTAGGCGATTCGGGGCTATCCGTCTCGGCGTTGGTACGTCACCGGGATCTGGAGCTTTCTCCGGAAACTGAGCTGGCGTATCCAATACTCCATGAAGGCCTGACTAACATTGCCCACGTTCAGATAAGAAACAGGGGAACTATTTGCGGCAGCCTGGCTCACGCGGATTCCGCCGCAGAACTCCCTTCAATACTAATTGCGCTCGATGGGCGAATGAATGTTCGGTCCAAGAGTTCCAGGAGGACTGTGCCGGCTGAGGATTTCTTCCGCTTTCACCTGACAAGTGATCTCGATTCCACCGAATTGCTTGAGTCGGTGGATATACCGGCAATGACGCGGAATTCGGTTGGGGCCTTTGATGAGGTCACTAGGCGAAAGGGTGACTTTGCCCTGGTGGGAGCGGCAGTTGTAGGAACCTGGAGCGAGCAGGGCACCATAGAAGATTGCCGAATTGTCTGTTCGGGAGTCGCGCCGACCCCGCTCCGGCTCAAAGAGGCAGAAGAGTTTATTTCCGGAACTGATCTATCCGACGAAGTGCTGATCGGCGTTCAGCAATTGGTGACGGAATCGCTGGAGCCGACTGAGGACGTTCACACATCGGCAGAGTATCGAAAGAAGGTCACGGGGGTCGTCGTACGCCGCGGATTGGCCCGGTTGGCCGGGCAGAGGAGAGTAATAAATGTCTGAAGCAGTTGAATTAGATCCTGTCGAATCGAAAATGTGGATAACAGTAACCATAAATGGCTCCAAGGACACCTATCTCGTGGAGCAGCGCTTGACCCTGGCTGATTTCATACGCAAACAGGTTGGACTGCCCGGGACTCATTTGGGCTGCGAACATGGCAGTTGCGGAGCCTGCACGATAATTATGGGAAACAGAGCGGTAAGGTCGTGTCTATTGCTTGCAGTGCAGGCAGATGGCGAGTCGATCGAGACTGTCGAAAGCCTGGCTGAAAATGGTGTTCTTTCTCCGCTCCAGGAGGCATTCCATGCCAATCATGCTCTCCAATGCGGATATTGCACCAGTGGATTTTTGATGTCCCTGGTGGCAAGACTGCGCGAGGGCCCAATCGAATCTGAGGCAGAAGCCAGGGAGGCTTTGAGCGGGAACATTTGCCGATGTACCGGATATACGGGAATGGTTGCCGCGGTTATGAGTCTGTCGAGCGCAAATGGTCAAAATGGAGAAGGAGTATGACTCAGCTGAGCGATGTTCAGGAAATTGAAAAGTCCGTGAATCTTGGAACGGGTATGCTCCGAAGAGAGGACCACCGCCTTCTCACGGGGGAAGGCCACTTTCTGGATGATCTTCCATTTGGTGATTTTTTTGAAGCTGCCATCCTGCGAAGCAATTATCCCCATGCGAGGATCCTGTCGATAGATACGGAGGCGGCAAAGAGTCTTCATGGGGTCATCGCGGTGTTTACGGCCAATGAGCTCGGGCCGATTCTCAAAGATCTTCCGCCCAAAGTTGCGAATCCGAAGTTGAATTACCAGGTCAGGTTGCCGATAGCCAAGGAGTATGCCAGGTACATTGGTGAGCCGATTGCCGTGGTCGTTGCTGAGAACCGCTATATCGCAGAGGACGCGCTCGAACTCATAGAAGTCGATTACGAGCCGCTCGAATCGGTTGGTTCAACGGCGGAAGCTCTGAAAGAAGGCGCCCCCCCGGTTCATATCGGTTCCGATACGAATGTTGCGGTCCACCTGATTCAGCAAGCGGGCGACCCCGAGGCTGCCCTCAAAGTCTCTCCGCATGTATTGAGGGAAACGTTTCAGGTTGCCCGCGGAGGCGGGCATTCAATCGAGGCGCGTGCGGTTGCCGCACGCTTTGATCCCGTCATCCAACAGCTGATCGTCTGGGACAATACCCAGGCTCCCCACTATGTGAGGCAGATGCTTGCCACGATTTATGGTGTCAGCGAGGATGAAATCAGGCTCATTGCCCCCGCGGATATCGGTGGAGGGTTTGGTCCCAAGGCCCAGTTCTATGGCGAAGAAGTTCTCATTCCCTGGATCGCCATGCAGTTGAAGCATCCGGTCAAATGGATTGAAGACCGATGGGAAAATTTCATTAGCGCCACTATGGAAAGATCACAGACCCATCATGTCGAAGTCGGTTTCGACGACGACGGTCACCTGCTCGTTCTCAAGGATGTATTTGAGCATGACCAGGGTGCCTATTGTGTGGGACTGCAGGTCCCAACCATAACCATGTCAACATTGCCCGGACCATACGTCATCCCCAATATCCATAGCGAGCTCATTTCTTGCTATACCAACATAGTTCCGACGAGCTCCTTGCGTGGAGCGGGACGGCCGCAGGCCGTTGTGGCAATGGAGCGGATGATGGACCGCATAGCGGAGCATCTTGGTTTGGAGCCTGCGGAAGTAAGAAGCCGAAATCTTATTCAGCCCGACCAGTTTCCATACGCAGTCGGGTTGACATTCCGGGACGGCAGCCCGCTTACTTACGACAGCGGCAACTATCCGGCACTTCTGCAAGGCGTTCTGGAGCGCATCAATTTGGCTGAATTTCGGGCTGAGCAGATTGAAGCCCACAAAGGTGGCAAGTTTCTAGGGCTGGGACTTGCGATGTTTGTAGAGGGAACGGGGATTGGACCATACGAGGGTGCGCGGGTCCGACTGACCAACACTGGCCGGATCATGGTTTCGCTGGCGGCGTCTCCGCAAGGGCAGGGATATGAGACCGTTTATGCCCAGGTTGCAGCTGACGCTATCGGTTGCGATATAGATCTAGTGAGCGTGAGGCACGGAGACACGTCATTTATTCCCTACGGCCAGGGCACATTTGCATCCCGCATAACGGCCACAGCGGGTCCGGCGGTATGGCAGGCAAGTGGCCAGGTCAAGCTG
>SCQM01000014.1 GCA_004298555.1 Actinomycetota bacterium
ACTGGGCCGGCCAGAGTTGGTTGGCTGGCCGCTCCAATTGCCGGCTCGTGCGTAATTGCGATGCCGCGGTTTGGCACTACCGGCGCGCTGAATTTGATAGATGAAATGGGCGCGACAATTGTTTGTGGCACGCCGGCGCAACTCGCGATGCTTGTTCCAAAGCTCGACCTTGTGGACACCTCTTCGGTGCGGATCTGGTATGCGGTGGGCTCGGTAATGCCGCCGACTTTAGGGCACGATCTCGAATCGCTGACCAAGGGGATCGTGGTTTCCAACTACGGCGGCTCCGATTTCGGAGGCTGGGCTGCACCGGATATTGATGCTCCACAATCCGTGCGCCATCGCACAGTAGGCCGTCCCCAGGGTGGTACCGAATTCCGCATCGTGGATGACCAAGGAAAGGATGTTCCGTCCGGGCAGGTGGGTGAACTCATTGGACGCGGGCCCTGCTCAGTGAGCGGTTTTTTGGGCGAGGAGGGCAGGCAGGCTTGGCGCAACGGCTGGTTTCACACGGGTGATCTGGCATCGATGGACGATGACGGGAATTTGGTGATTGTGGGCCGCCTCAAGGAGGTGATCGTTCGGGGCGGGGATAAAGTGAGCCCAGTTGAGATAGAGGCCCTGCTCAGGACTCACAGCAGCGTTGCGCAGGTCGCAGTGATAGGCGTACCGGATTCAGTTCTGGGCGAGAGGATATGCGCTTGTATAGTTGTGGCACCTGGACAGGATCCGCCCAACCTTGAGAGCTTGCGCCGTTATCTGGAGGACCAGGGCCTCGCCCATTACAAGACTCCAGAGCGGATTGTCGTGCTCGGTTCGATGCCGATCGTCGGCGACAAAATTGATCGCCGGGCGCTGGCGGTAATAGCCTCCGTCTAGCTTCCGCGGCGCCTGGATCGATGGCAGTTGACGTGCCACCTAGGCGGAATCGCGAAACGAACAGGTGTCAGGCGTCCCCGAAGTATCCAGGCCCGTTGGCTTCGCTGCTGCTTTCCACAGGCACGGTGGTGCGATATTGCGAATCAGGAGGAATTTCAGTGATCCGGCGGTGCGGGATTTCCGCAGCAAGCAGAAGAGAGTGTCCTCGCGAAAGCACCGCCACTCCGATCATCACCGCTACCGCGGCCAGGTAAAACGGCACATGGACGTTAAAGTAAGCTGCAAGCTTGGCTGCCACAAAAGGAGCGATTGCACCGCCAATAAACCGGACGAATCCGTATGAGGCAGACGCAAGAGGTCTTCCCACCGGAGAGACGAGCATCACAGCTTCGGTGGTGAGAGTGTTGTTGAGTCCAACGAATGCCCCTGAGATTATGACCGCAATGACAAGGGTCGCCGTTGAAGAGGTGAACATGGCTATGACTAGCAGATCGAGAGCTAAAAGCGTCAGGTTCACATACAGAGTTCTGGCGGTGCCATATCGGGCTTGGAGCTTCGGTGCGATGAATATCGCAAAAATTGCCACCATTACCCCCCAGCCAGTGAAGGTGTAGCCCAGCTGGTGGATTCCAAGGTGCATCGGGAAAGGGGTGAAAGCCAGCAGGGTGAAGAAACCCCAGTTGTAACACAATGCTGTAATGCTCATGGTCCGCAGGCCTTTGTGTTTTAGGGCCTTGATGGGATCTGCCAACGAGGTTCGCTTAGTCGGCACTGGTGTCTTCTCAACCAGAACAAGGGTTGCGATAAGAGACACCGCCATCAAAGCCGTGACTCCAAAGAAAGGGCCTCTCCATGAGATTCCGCCAAGTTCACCTCCAAGCAGCGGTCCCAGTCCGAAACCAATTCCAAGGGCTGTCTCGTAAAGCACGATCGCACCGGTGAGTCCGCCGCTTGCAGACGCAACAATGACAGCCAAGGAGGTGGCGATGAACAGCGCGTTGCCTATTCCCCATCCGGCACGAAAACCTACGATGCCACCTATGGTGTTGGATGCTCCCGCTAAGGCGCTGAAGACGACAATGAGAACAAGGCCGGTCACCAGGGTGGCCTTTGCCCCGATCCGGCTGGATACCCAGCCTGTCAGAAGCATGGCAAAGGCAGTCACCATCAGATAGCTGGTAAAGAGAAGTTCAACATCGCTTGGCGAGGCATGGAGCTGGCTGGAGAGCGCTGGCAGGATTGGATCGACCAATCCAATTCCCATAAACGATACGACGCAGGCAAAGGCTACCACCCAAACAGCCTTGGGCTGGTGAAACGGGCTAGACTCCTGCCTCTGGCTGGGGTTCATCATTTTCCGCCCTGTATTGATTGTGATGTTGAGGTGTCGACCGCCAGGAGCAGGGCGGCGGCTTGGCTCAAACTGGTTAGGGAAGTAAGCGCATCCGCCAGAAGCTGAATCTGTTCGCTCGGAAGCCTGGAAACCAGATCGGCGATGCGCTCGGTCCCGATCTGCTGGCGTTGGCTTAGATAGGACTTTCCAAATCTGCTTAGGGAGATCAAAGTTGCCCGGCCATCGCTTTCGTCCGGATGCCGTTCCACCAGTCCCATGTGTGCAAGTTTGTCGAGCAAAGTTGTCATTGTCGGTTGAGTAACACCCTCAAGCTCGGCAAGCCTGGTTATTCTTTGAGGGCCGGACTGCTCGAGGCGGCTCAACGTGGCCACTCCGGTTCTGCTCAAATCGCGGGGCATGCTTCGCGCTACCGATACGAGTAGCGAGTAGAGAGCTGCTGAAATGTGCTCGGCCGTCTTCTTGGAAATTGGCGCATTCTCAGGCATTGAAAAAAGCATAGCCGTATCTATATAAATTTCGAATCTATATAGAGCGGTGGAACAAGTTTTCGGCGATCCGCGTCAGTCAATGTCACGGTAGAGTTGAGTTGGGCTGAATATAGAGATATGGGAACCGTTTTGACACTCAAACTTATAAACAGGGGAAAAGTCAGGGACCTCTATCGCCTTGGCGATCCCGATGAAAAACTTCTTCTCATGGTAGCTTCAGACCGGGTCTCTGCTTTCGATGTGGTGATGAAAGAGGAGATAAGAGACAAAGGGAAAGTTCTTACCGCAATGACTGAGTTCTGGTTCGAATATCTCGGGGACCGTTTTCCAAACCATATTGTCGCAACCAATCCTACGCTCCAAGATCTCGGAGAGGAGCTTCCCGAGGAATTTCAGGGCAGAGCAATGCTCGTAAGAGAGGCAGAAATGCTGCCCATAGAATGCATTGTGCGAGGTTATCTTGCCGGATCCGCTTTGAAAGAGTATCAAATATCCCAGACCGTTCACGGCCAGAAACTTCCCGATGGATTGAGCGCCGGAATGAAATTCCCCAAGCCTCTTTTTACACCCTCTACAAAGGCTGAGAGCGGCCATGATATTAACATTTCCTTTGGCGAGGCGGCTCGCATTGTCGGCGCGGACACTGCAGCCCGGGTCCGCGATATGTCAATCCAGATTTATGAGATAGGCGCCCGCAGGGCAGAGGAAGTCGGCGTGATTCTTGCTGACACCAAATTCGAATTTGGATTCATCGACGGCGAAGCGGCCCTTTGTGATGAGATTTTGACTCCAGATTCTTCCCGGATCTGGGAGGCCAGCGAACTGCTGGCAGGCGGAGAGCCCACCGCTTATGATAAGCAGCCCCTTAGAGACTGGTTGGAATCAGTGGGTTGGAATAAATTACCGCCTCCGCCGAGCTTGTCGGTCGCAGTCCAGGAATCTTTAAGAAATCGGTACATTGCCGTCTATGAACGGATTAGTGGCAGAGAATTTTTAAGTTAACACTCGATATGTAACTTGCGTTACCGAGCATAAATGAATGGGAAGTCGATGAGATTTCAGGCAAAGGTTCAAGTCTGGTTGCGTCCGGGCATTGCAGATCCCGAGGGACATACTGTTTTCGAGGCAATTCACGCACTCGGGTATTCGGGAATTGCGGGTGTACGTATGGGCAAGATCATTTCTTTGGACGTGGAGGCGGATTCGAAGGAAAGCGCAGAAAAACGAGTTTCGGAAATTGCCACATCCCTGCTTTCCAACCCCGTGCTTGAAGATGTGGAAATTCAAATTAATGAGGCTTAGTTGACGACAAAGAGTATTGGAATTATTGTCTTCCCGGGATCGAACTGCGAATATGATGTCGCATCAGTGCTCGAAGCTATGGGCACAAAGACACGGTTCATATGGCACGGGCAAGGCGACTTGGGTGATGTATCCGGATTGATCCTGCCGGGCGGATTTGCCCACGGAGATTACCTGAGGCCGGGAGCTATAGCCAGGTTCTCTCCGGTGATGTCATCAGTCAGGGAATTCGCCAAAAGTGGTCGGTCGGTGCTCGGAATCTGTAACGGATTTCAGGTATTGACTGAAGCGGGCCTGCTGCCGGGTGCGCTTCAAAAAAACGCGCACCTGAAGTTCCTTTGCAAAGAGGTCGAGCTTGAAGTGGCATCGGCGAAATCTTCAGCGACTTCGCTAACCGAAATTGGCCAAAGGTTGCGTTTGCCGATAAATCATTTTGAAGGAAACTATACCTGCGATCCCGGCACACTTGGTGAGCTTGAATCGAATAATCAGGTTGTATTGAGATATGTAGATAATCCAAATGGATCAATGAATTCGATTGCTGGCGTGTGCTCAATAGAAAGAAATGTGGTTGGAATGATGCCGCATCCTGAGCGTGCATGCGACGACTTATTGGGGTCCGTGGATGGTCTTCAAATTTTCAAGTCATTCATTTCGAATCTTTAGAAGAAACCGCCTCTTTTTGCTCGAAAAGCGAATCTAACCAGATTTGCTACTTGGGATGTTGTGGGTTGCGTTCAGGTTTACCGGCTGGAAAAATTCCAGCTTTGGCAAGTACTTCCGGGGTAACGCCCAACTCCTTCCACGCCGGGAACGAAATGCCCTTTCGTTTGGAATAAGCCATGGCGACCTTGACGAACTGACTTTCGAGCTCTGCAATGTCCGGACCATTTTTTATCCGTTCAAGCTCCTGGGTGAGTTCGATTTTCTTTTGCGTCAAGTGGAGGCGATTTAGGGGGTGCGTCCCTTTAATGGTGTTGTCAATTGCATTAAGTTGCTTGGTAATTGACTCGATTGTTCTCTTGCGGCCACGCCTTGGTTTAGACAGCTCGAGAGCCTCGAGATATTTCCGGACCACCTTGCTTTGTTCACGCCCCGCTGAAAGAGATTCCTTCTGTTCAAGTGAAAAAGGCTGTCGTTTTCGAGAACCATTTGTAACCATGTATTAAGTAGTAGCACTTAACCAACTATCTAGATAAATCAGATCGAAATGATTTGGCTAATTACGGTGATTTTACTAAATGGATTCAATGCAAATTCGCGATAGTGAATTGGGTTAATTCGAGAAATGAACGTAAGTAACTCCGCCTCGCCCTGAGTTGGCAGATATCGAATTTCTGCTCGGCACCTGCACGGTTAGAGAAAATGGAAAATTTACCTCTAGTTTGTAGGCATGGAAATGTCGCTACACCGCTCGCTGGGACTGACTGATTCAGAATACGAGATGATAGTCGGGATCCTGGGCCGCTCTCCAAATCATCTTGAACTCGCCATGTACTCTGTGATGTGGAGCGAACACTGTTCGTACAAGTCTTCCAGGGTGCATCTGGGCCGTCTGCCGTCAAAGGGGGAGAACGTTCTTGTTGGCCCGGGCGAGAATGCCGGCGTGATTGACATTGGAGATGGCATCGCCGTGGCCATCAGGATGGAAAGCCACAACCACCCGTCGGCTATTGAACCTTATCAGGGCGCCGCTACAGGGGTGGGCGGTATTTTGAGGGATATTTTTACCATGGGAGCCCGTCCCATTGCGTTGTTCGATTCACTTCGAATGGGCCCTTTCGAAGATGCGAAGAACCGCTGGATATTTTCTGGCGTCGTGAGTGGAATTTCCGGTTATGGCAATGCGGTCGGAGTGCCGACCGTCGGAGGCGAAATTGTCTTCGACAAGTCCTTCAGTTCGAATCCATTAGTCAACGTTGCGGCAATCGGGATTCTTCCCAAAGACCGATTGGTTCTAGCCAAGGCTTCCGGGGTCGGGAATCTCGCGGTCCTCTTAGGGTCGTCGACCGGGAGGGACGGTATTGGAGGAGTTTCAGTCCTAGCTTCAAGCGGATTCGATGATTCCAGTGCCGAAAAGAGGCCGAGCGTGCAGGTCGGAGACCCCTACGAGGAAAAACGTCTGATCGAGGCGTGCCTTGAACTGCTTGATATGAAGGTCGTCGTTGGTATTCAGGATCTAGGGGGGGCTGGCATAAGTTGCGCAACTTCAGAGACGGCCGCCAACGCAGGGATGGGGATGGACGTCTATATTTCGGAAATTCCTGTTCGCGAAGCTGACATGGAGCCTTTTGAGATCATGACCTCGGAAAGCCAGGAGCGGATGCTTGCCATTGTCAGCCCGGCATCTTTGGAGCAGGTTCTCGCTGTCGCCAAGAAATGGGAAATTTCAGCATCGGTGGTCGGGGTAGTTACGGATCCGGTTGTGTTGCCGTCTGGAAAATCGGTCGGGATTCTCCGGGTTTATGACAAGCCAAACGGCGAGTTGCTGGCTGAGGTTCCCGCGGCATCATTGGCGGATGAAGCTCCCAAATACCGCCGGGAAATGAGCGAGCCCCCGGATTTGCAAGCTAGGAGGTCGCTTGAGGCAGGATTTCAAGCCGACAAGTCCAACCTTGAAAACGATCTGAAGAGCATGCTTTTTGATCCGAGCTGGATCTTTTCGCAATATGACCATCAGCTTTTTTTGAACACAGTGGTGAAGCCTGGCCAGGACGCAACTCTTCTCAAGGCTGCCGGTCCCGGAGTGGGTTACACGGGCAAAGGCATTGGCGCTTCGGCCGATGGAAACTCCCGATGGTGTGCGGTCGACCCAAAGGGCGGGGCAGCCATGGTTGTAGCCGAGTCCGCCCTGAATGTTGCACTGGTAGGGGCAGAACCCGCATGTCTGGTCGATTGCCTGAATTTCGGCAACCCCGAACATCCGGTAGTCATGTGGCAGCTTTCCGAAGCCATTGACGGGATTGCCCTAGCATGCCAAGCACTCGGAATACCGGTAGTAGGCGGGAACGTCTCTTTTTATAACGAGGTCAACGGCGCCGACATCGATCCGGCTCCCGTGGTAACTACTTTAGGGGTTGTCCAAACTCTCATCAGAAGGCCTCCCGGGATCGGATTTGTCAAGCCGGCAAGCCTGGTCCTCGTTGGAAATACCCAACGGAATTTGGCCGGATCCCGCTGGGCCTATCAGTTGAAGAACGATAATTCGGGCTCGCTGCCGAAGCTGGATTTGGAAGCTCACCGATCACTTCTCAGAGCGATGGTGAATTTGGTGTGGAACAGCGAGGAATACGTTGTTTCGGCGCTACACGATGTGTCCGACGGCGGACTGGCACTGGCGCTGGTGGAAATGATTTTGGCTGGAGAACTTGGCGTCGAGATTTCCAAGGGGGCTATTAGCGATCACGTCGATCTATTCTCCGAGTCTCCCTCCAGAGTTTTGGTGGCAACTGGGAAACCTGAAGCCGTTGTTGGCCATGTAAGCGGGCAAGGGCTTAGCGCACGGGTTATCGGCGAGGTTACCGGCTCCCGGCTCTATATCCCCGGACTTGTGAATTTGAGCATTGACGAACTGAGGAAAACGGTAAAGGAAAACGCTATCACGCGAGTCGGTTCCTGAGCTCATCCAGTACAGAATCGGGTACCAGCAGGTCGCCTTCCCCGATCCCAATGTGCAAACCGGACTTATATGTTCCGTGATAGTCGGATCCGCCGGTGGCAACCAATGAAAGAGACGCGGCCAGCTCGACGAGAAAAGACCTCTGCTCGGGACTGTACCGCCCATAGTAGGACTCTATGCCGGCCAGGCCGTAGCCTTTCAGTTCTGAAATATACAGTGGCAGTTCGCTGCCATGGAGGTCAAGCGATAGCGGATGGGCTATCACCGGGAGCGCTCTGGAAGCGAGGGCCAGTTCGATGGCCTCTTTGGGGCCGAGGAGCACTTTAGCAACATAAAAAGGCTGGCCCTTTGCAAGATATTTATCGAAAGCTTCCTGGATTGATGAGACAATCCCCTTTTTCAACATTACTGCCGCAAAATGGGGCCTGCCGAGATTTGGCCCCCCGGCCTCTTCAATAAGTTCGTCCCAGGTTATAGGAAAGCCGGCATCGCGAAGCTTTCTCGCCAGCGCCAGGTTGCGGTCCGTTCTCGCCTGCTGAATATCATTGAGGCGGTCCTGAAGCGGCCCTGGGACCGGCTCGAGAAAGTAGACCAGCAGATGAAAGGTCCCGACCTGGAAGATGCATGAGATCTCTACGCCAGAGATGAATCCGATGCCCAGCTCGTCTGCACGTTGTTTGGCAAATCCGATCCCGTCGAGGCGGTCATGATCAGTTAGCGCTATATGGCTGCAGCCCGCAGCCTTTGCCAGTTCGACAATGCCTTGTGGAGAGTCTGAGCCGTCGGAGAATCTAGAATGGGTATGCAGATCTATCATTATGCGCTTTCATGAAACTTTGTGAATTTTTACTCTCAAGGGTATTGCTCCGCCAGTAAAGTCGAGGCAATTCCTAAGGGTTATTATGAAAATTCGACTAGGTTTTTATGTGGGCTTCAGAGAATCTTAGTTTGGTACTTCTAAGTGCTGAAACGCGCTGAATGGAAGACTAAAGACTTGCTGTTCGATAAAGACAAGGAAGACGAGCGAGTTTATGTCCTTTAGGAAGGACCACTTGTTAGATATTGGTAAACCTGGGTGCAATGATCCCAGCGGTTCAGTGCAACCCAAATCTATAATCACTGTGCTTCCCGCAGCCAATCAGGGGTGGTCGTGCTCAAACGGTGCAGCGGAGCGTGATGGCCCAGCCGATTCTCCCGAGGAAGCTTGCGGGGTATTTGGGATCAAGCTTGACAATGCTCCCGAAGCTTCAGTATCACACCTGACTTTTGACGGACTCTACGCACTCCAGCACCGCGGCCAGGAATCAGCAGGCATCGCTGTGTCAGACGGCGAGGGGATCACCGTTGTTAAGAACATGGGGCTGGTGAGCAACGTTTTTGATGAGAGAACCCTTCTGGCCCTACCCGGAAACATGGCGATCGGGCATACCAGGTATTCGACAACCGGAGCATCGAATTGGAAGAATGCCCAGCCTGTTTTTAGAGCTGTCGGCGAGACCGGCTTCGCACTGGGTCACAATGGCAATTTGACCAATACTTCCGAGTTGGTGGAAGAAGCTGGCCTTTTCCCGGGCTTGGCCATTTCTGACACCGATGCGCTTGCGGAACTTCTCTTCAGGAACTACCCCAAGGAGCCCGGCCCCAACAGCTTGAGGGATGCCCTGATGAAAGTGCTTCCGATGCTCAGGGGTGCCTTCTCGCTGGTTCTTATGGATGTAGCCAATCTGGTCGCAGTCAGGGATCCCAACGGTTTCCGGCCCCTTTGTCTTGGAAGGCTCGACAGAGGCTGGGTATTCGCCTCGGAAAGTCCCGCGCTCGATGTGATTGGCGCCAAGTTTGTGCGGGAGCTCGAACCCGGAGAAATGGTCATTGTCTCAGGCGGCGAGCCACACAGCTATTTCCCATTTCCCGAAGACCGTTTGGACCCCAAGCTTTGCATATTTGAGTTTGTCTATTTCGCCCGTCCCGACTCGCGGCTTCTGGGCAAAGAGGTTCATGGAACTAGAAGGAGAATGGGTCAATATCTGGCCATGACCGCCCCGGTGGAGGCCGACATGGTGATGGGCGTGCCTGATTCAGGCGTCCCAGCTGCGGAGGGATACGCTCTTCAAGCGCAAATTCCATATGGCCAGGGTTTGGTCAAGAACCGCTATATTGGCCGGACCTTTATCACCCCGGATCAGACCCAAAGGGCCAATGGCGTAAGGCGCAAGCTGAACACCCTTACCGAGAACATCGCAGGGAAGAGGCTTGTCGTCGTGGACGACTCAATTGTCAGAGGCACGACCACAAAGGCAATGGTGAAACTCCTCCGGGAGGGTGGCGCGCTTGAGATCCATCTGAGAATTTCCTCTCCCCCGTACAAGTGGTCGTGCTTCTACGGAATAGATACCCCTTCGAGGCCGGATCTTCTGGCCGCCAACAGAAGTTTGAATGAGATCAAAGAGTACTTGAACGTCGACTCAATCGCTTATCTCGACATCGAGGATTTGAGGAAGGCAATTGGCGCCGACTACGGATTCTGCGATGCCTGTTTGACCGGAAACTATCCGGTTGCCATACCGGTGACTATATCCTCCGCGCCAGCTTCCGCGAATACCGTAAGCTAACCATGGACAACAGCACTCGGAAACCGCTGACTTATGCATCTGCCGGCGTAGATATAAAAGCGGGGGAAACGGCGGTTTCCAAGATACGGTCCAAGGTCCAGTCAACATTTTCCAAGCAAGTGGTTTCAGACATCGGGGGTTTCGCGGGCATGTTTGCCCCGGATCTTGCTGGTTACCAAGAGCCTGTCTTTGTTTCTTCCACTGACGGGGTCGGAACCAAAGCGATGGTGGCTGTGTGGGCAAATGCTTACGATTCGATAGGAATAGACCTAGTGGCAATGTGCGTCGACGATCTGGTATGCACCGGGGCAATGCCGCTTTTCATGCTGGACTACATTTCAATCGGCAAGCTTGACCCAGACCAGATAGAGAAGCTGGTTGACGGTATTGTCGCAGGGTGCATCATGGCTGGCGCTTCGTTGATTGGCGGGGAGATGGCGGAGCATCCTGGAGCAATGGAGCAGGGCGGATTCGATCTGGCCGGCTTCGCTGTGGGCGTGGTCGACCGTTCAAAAGTGTGGGGAACGCATCGAGTGCGCAAGGGAGACAAGCTGATAGGTCTGGCATCACCCAATTTGCGCTCCAACGGATTTTCATTGGCCAGAGCGTCGCTCTTTGGATCCTCGTCTGTTGAAGAGATCAAAAAGCGGGGCAGCGAACCAGCCTGGCCGGGTTCGGCGAAGCCTCTTTTCGAAGTTCTGCTGGAGCCTTCTGTCATCTACAGCGATGCGATAAGCTCCCTGCCCGACAAAAACCTGGTGCATAGCTGCGCTCATATAACCGGTGGAGGCATTCCGGGCAATCTGCCACGCTCACTGCCCGACGGGCATTCTGCAAACATACAATTGGATTCTTTCGATGTCCCGCGCATATTCAAGGAAATCCAGGGCGCAGGAAGGATCTCCGATGAAGAGATGTTCCGCGTATTTAACATGGGAGTCGGGATGATCCTGGCGATTGAGCCTTCCGGCGAAGCCGCTGTTCGAAGCCATTTGGATAACTGTGCGATTCAAACCTATTTGTTGGGAACAGTTGAGGAAGATGGAGGGGGCGTGAATTTTGTCTGAGCATTCTTCTGCCACGCTGGGCGAGATCCAAAAGATGGACGACAGTGCTCTGCTTGCGAGGCTCCGCGACCATATAATCGTCCACTCGGTACTCACGGGGAAGTTCGTTTTGAAGTCCGGCGAAGAGAGCAGCTGGTTCATCGACGCGAAGAAAACCGTGTGTTCAGCAGACGGCATGCTGCTTGTCGCCGACGCCATCTGCCGGGTGATTCCCGAAGAGGCTACAGCCATCGGTGGACTCACGATGGGAGCTGATCCGGTGGCATTTTCCACTGCCGCCATTAGCGCCGCCCTGGGAAGGCCTTTGCGGTCTTTCTCGGTGAGAAAAGAGACCAAGGACCACGGAGGTGGCGGCAGGATTGCCGGCATGCTGCTCCCTGGGGACAAAGTTGTAATAACTGAGGACACAGTCACAAGGGGAACCTCGATGCTGGAGGCTGTCACAGAGGTCCATGATGCTGGTGGCAAAGTCATATTAGCTGTGGCTCTTGTGGACAGGGGAGGGAGCGCCGAGCGTCTTCTTCGCGCGACAGGGGTGAAGTTCAAGGCGCTGTTCAGCGCCCCAGACCTGGGTCTGGACTATGAAGGCGGCCTTGTTTTTTAGGTTGGATACCGGCTAGATGAGCAGCAAATCCCGTGCGGCTTTGACGATCTGATCTGTTCCAATCATGAGCGCCCGTTCTATCGCGGAAGAAAACCCGAGCAGCGGGACATCGGGACTGGCCAGCCTCTTTACCGGTGCATCCAAAGCCCAGAATGCATGTTCGGAAATCAGCGCAGCCACTTCAGCACCTGCTCCAAAAGAGACATTGTCTTCGTGGACTATTAGCACGCGCGAGCACCGGGTGGCGGAGTCCAGGATGGTGGCCTTGTCTAGAGGCGAGATTGTTCTCAAGTCCACCACCTCGATATTGGCCTCGTCCTGCAGCGCCTCGGCGGCAGCGAGTGCGTAGTGTCTGTGCAGGCCATAGGTGATTATGGTTAGATCCTTGCCCGGCCTGACAATTTCGGCCTGGCCTATGGGAACCTGATAGTCAAGTTCCGGGATTGGTCCTGAGATCAAGCGGTATGCCTTCTTATGTTCCAAAAACAGGACTGGGTCGGGGTCGAGATGCGCGGAATTCAAAAGGCCGACCACGTCCTTCGGGGTGCTGGGTGCCACTACCTTGAGTCCGGGAATGTGAGAGAAGATCGCTTCGATAGCCTGGGAATGGTACAGCGCTCCATGGACCCCTCCGCCCCAAGGGGCCCGGATGACCAATGGCACGTTCCAACCTCCGTCGGAACGGTAGTGGGCTTTGGCTGCTTCGGAAACAATCTGATCAAAGGCAGAATGGATAAAATCGGCAAACTGGATTTCCACTATTGGGTGCTTGCCCAGGAATGCGAGACCGATTCCAAAGCCGACCAGGCTTGATTCCGCGAGGGGCGTGTCTATCACGCGGTGGGGATATTTGCTCCACAACCCCTCGGTGGCCATGAAGACCCCTCCCTTGCGTCCAATGTCTTCGCCTAGCATTAGAGACGCAGGGTCGGTTTCAAGGATATGGTTCAGGCTGCTTCTCAGCGCGTCAATGACGTTTCCAGTCCGAGTGGCGGTGAACTCCGGTTTTTCTTCATACTGGACCGGGACTTTGTTCTCGATAACCCTCGAGTAGACGTTTGTGCAAACCGAATCCGGCGTAGGATCAGGCACCTCCTGTGCCATCACCGCCTGATTATTGATGGATTCGACAAGCCCGTCCTTGAGCTGCAGCAGTTCGAAGTCAGAGGCGCAACCGTGAGCCGTCAAATAGTCGGCAAATTTGGTCAGAGGATCGTCTGCCTTAGCCGCATCGACCTCCTCCTTGGAGCGGTAGCTTCGGTCGTCATCGTCAGAGGTGTGCGGGCCGAACCGGTAGGCGATCGCTTCGATGAAGGTCGCACCGCCCCCTGACCTGGCTTTGTCGACTGCATTTTTCACGGCCAAGTAGACTGCTATGGGATTCTTTCCGTCAACCTGGACACCTTCGATGTTATAGGCGGCGGACTTTTTGTACAATTCGGTTACCGCAGACTCCATGGCGAGCGGAACAGAAATCGCATATCCGTTGTTCTCGCAGATGAAGACCACCGGCAATTCATGAATGCCTGCGAAATTAAGCGCCTCGTGAAAGTCGCCCTTGGATGTAGCACCGTCTCCAAAACTGCAGATGACGACGTCCTTTGACCCGTCCAGCTTGAGCCCGTAGGCGATCCCGGCTGCATGGGGAAGCTGCGTGGCGATTGGCGACGATCCTGTGACGACCCGCAAACGGGGCAGTGACCAATGATTTGGCATCTGTCGTCCACCGGAGTTGGGATCTTCAGCCTTGGCAAAAATTCCCAAGAAAGCTTCGTATGGCGTCATGCCAAGTCCAAGGAGCAAACCAAGATCGCGGTAATAAGGAAGAACCCAGTCCTCTCCGTGCCTGATGGCTTTAGAGATTCCAGCGTGTATTGCCTCGTGCCCGGTGCTGGATATTGAGAAAGGAGCCTTGCCCATTCTGTTGAGGTTCCAAATCTTTTGGTCAACCAGGCGGCTGGTCAACATGACCTCGTACATGTCTCTTAGATCCTTGTCGGACAGGCCAAGAGCGCGGTGGTGGGACAGCCCTTCGGGGTCGACGATCTTGCGATCGGCGTCGCCTCGCGGATCTCGCTTCTGTTGTGTGCCAGTGTCACTTCCCGGCTCGGAGGTCGACACTTTCTTCCGACGTCTTCGAGACCACCTCAAGATTGACATGCTTTACCCTTATGAATCTTTAGTAATTCCCTCATTGAAATTGCGACCTTGACCACTCTAGCTAAAAAATTCGGTTGCTTTACGATCAATCTATTCAAGCAAGAGACTGTATAGACTGCTTGTGATAACCCAGAAGATTTTACATTTATAACTTTTATAGATAGGCAGCATCTGTCAAAGCAATTAAGGCAGGTCGGGTAGGATCGGCGAATATGGCATCACCAAACGTATCTTATTCAGTTACAATCAGAGCGGAGATTTCGCATCGTCCGGGAGCTCTTGGACGCCTCACAACGGCAATCGGAGATGCCGGAGGCAACATTTTGGGCTTGGACCTTGTCGAAGTCAGCAACGACCTAATCATTAGGGATATTACTGTTCTTGCAACTGACGAGGATCACGTAGCAAAGATTAGGGCAGTATGCGAAGCTGTTGAAGGCGTCCATATCCGGAGCGTATTGGACAGGGTCTTCAGGCTGCATCTTGGAGGGAAGATTGAGGTCCGCGGAAAAAATCCGATAAACAATCGGGATGACCTTTCCATGGCCTATACTCCAGGCGTCGCACGGGTCTGCATGGAGATTGTGGACAAGCCAGTCCAAGTGCACACATACACTATCAAGTCCAATACGGTCGCAATTGTCACTGACGGCACAGCGGTGCTCGGACTGGGTGATATAGGACCCCACGCCGCTATGCCAGTCATGGAAGGCAAAGCCCAGCTGTTCAAAGAATTTGCTGGAATCGACGGTTTCCCGATCTGTCTCAATGTCAACTCAACTGAAGAGCTGATAGAGACTGTCGCCCGGCTCGAGCCGACCTTTGGCGGAATAAATCTTGAGGACATAGCCGCACCCAGATGCTTCGAAGTTGAAGAAGCTCTCAGGTCCAGGCTTGATATCCCGGTATTCCATGATGACCAGCATGGTACAGCTGTGGTTGTCCTTGCTGCTTTGCGCAATGCCCTCAGAGTTGTCGACAAGCGGATGACTGACCTGCGCGTGGTTCTTATGGGTGCCGGTGCAGCTGGCGTGGCGATTGCCAAGATTCTTTCGAATGCAGGCGTTCCTGACGTGGTCGTCACTGACAGGCGCGGAACAATATACCAGGGACGCGACGGCGATGACGGATCGAAGGCATGGCTCGGGGAAAACACAAATCCTTACAATCTCAAGGGCTCGGTCTCTGATGCCTTGGTTGGAGCCGACGTGTTTGTGGGGGTATCAGGTCCAGGCTTGGTTACCAGGCAGGATATCATGGCTATGGGCAGCAAGCCTATCGTCTTTGCGCTCGCGAATCCTACGCCTGAAATCATGCCCGAGGAGATCGAGGACATTGCTGCCGTCATTGCTACAGGCAGAAGCGACTATCCAAATCAGATTAACAATGTCCTGTGCTTCCCTGGCATCTTCCGCGGGGCTTTGGACGCCGGTGCCATGGCAATCACCGAATCAATGAAGCTTGCGGCAGCTAATGCAATCGCTTCAGCGGTGCCAGAGGATGAGATTGTACCGAGTTACATCGTCCCATCAGTGTTCAACCGCTCAGTTGTCACTCTGGTCGCCAACGCGGTGGCAGATGCCGCCCGCGCCGATGGGGTAGTGCGGCATTCTTTGAACGAATAATAAGGGAATTTGCGCTGCCCGTGCGGACAAGGACAGCTATCTGATTGCCTCAAAAGGTTGGATTAACCCTTTAGTATGCAAATCAACTCTGCCGGGAATGTTCGATGTGCCTGCTAGGTTGTTATAGAAGTATTGCTGCACTGTGCAGCTATCTGTGATCGTCTTTTGTTCCGTTTTACATTCTGCGGTTTAAAGAGTCATCTTAGAGACGAACTCAGATCGCAGAAGTCGCTATATTTAGCGCAAATGGAATAAGGAAATCATGACATTAAGTTTCGCGTCTCTTGGCGTCGATCAAAGAATTATCGCGGGTTTGAATAGCCAAGGGATCACCGATCCACTACCCATCCAAGCAGTTACTCTAAAAGATGCAATTCTGGGGAAAGACATATGTGGCAAGGCTGACACCGGGTCCGGAAAAACCCTGGCTTTCGGCATAGCACTGCTCCAGCAGAATGAGCAAGGCCAGCCTAGGCATCCCAGGTCACTCGTGGTGGTCCCAACCAGAGAGCTGGCGGTCCAAGTGAGGGACGTATTAGCATCGGTAGCCGGACCCAGGCAGGTAAGGGTTTCAGTCGCCTATGGTGGGGTAAGCATTGAAACCCAGATCAAAGCTCTCAAGCGTGGCGTCGACATTCTCGTTGGCACTCCGGGCCGTCTTATTGATCTTGTAAATCGCCGCGCGCTTTCGCTCTCAAGGATCACTTCAGTGGTGCTTGACGAGGCCGACCGGATGGCGGATATGGGATTCATGCCACAGATCGAGGAGATACTGGACCAAACGTATTCGGAAAGGCAGACCATGCTTTTCTCGGCCACCCTGGACAGGGATGTCGACCGTCTGATCAAGCGATACATGACTGATCCTGTACGCCATGAGGTCATTTCCGAACCGGAAGACGCTCCAAAGATCACCCAGTATTTCCTCTCAGTTGAGGAGCGTTCGAAAGTTGAAGCAGTCTCCAGTCTTGCACAAGGTGCTGAGAGGGCTTTGATATTTGTGAAGACCAAGCGCAGCGCTGATCAGCTTGCAGACATGATGATGGATTTTGGAATTCGCGCCTCGGCGATGCACGGCGATCTGCGCCAGTCGGCACGTAACAGGGTTCTGGAGCGTTTTTCCAAAGGCTCGATCAAAGTTCTCGTGGCTACAGATGTCGCTGCACGTGGTTTGGACGTCACCGGGTTGGATCTGGTAGTGCACTTTGATCTTCCCGAAGATCACAAGGCCTACATTCACCGTTCTGGGCGCACGGCAAGAGGAGGCGCAGTTGGAGTGGTTGTCACCCTCCTGTCGCCTCGATCAGGCCGAGAGGTGCAGTACCTCCAAAAGGCCCTTGGGGTGAGTGTGCCTATTTACTCTGTCGATCCCAGTGATTCACGGCTGGGCTTGTTGGTGAAGGCCAGCCAAACCAATGAAATAATTGAATTCGAGGACCTGTTAGAGATCCACTCGAAGGCTTCGGTGAGACCAAAATCCGGTTCAGCAGGTTTTTCCAGGAATTCACGCGGCTATAGCCGCGACGGTGCGAGGTCATTTTCGTCTGGCAGCAGTTCCCAGAGAAGAAATGGGAGCGCAAGCACCTCTTACCGTGAAGAGTCGACGGGCAGCAAGAGCCGGGAGCGGCGGGATAGTTTCGCCAACGCAAGAGAGTTTGGATCTGAGTCTTCTTCCCGGAGTTCTTATTCGAAGCCACGCAGGAGGACCTACGCTCGCTGAGTGGTCTATAACCAGATAAGCGCGTCAGATCCCCAGCCTGTTTTGGCTGGGGATCTGTTGTTTCCTTAGGCCGACATCCGGGTACGCGGAAAAGAATGGAGGCGGGCAAGAGCCTCTGGACTTGTCCGGCCCCGGCGATATCCAGCCGTCACCGCGAACTCCGCTGCCGATGGTATGGATTGCGCAATACGTCCCATCGGGTTTTTGGTCTGGCATGGGTTGCCCCGTCTTGCAGACTTTTCTTTTGGGGTGCAACCGTGTACTTTGGGTCTCTGGCGGAGCTTTGCCCCGCTTCGAACACGCCAAATTTTGTGCACGCCGATCCAAGCACCAGGGCCAAGCCCGAGACGAGGGAGACCGCGCGGCTTTTGCGTCCAAAGACAATGCTGCCGAGCGCCCCGAAAATGGTTAGAAATTGACTAAGCCTGATGAGCTTGCCGGCCGTTCCCAAGTCGAGTGTTTCGGAAACTACCCCCATCGACGCTTTCATCTTCTCTATTGCAAGCAGCTCCGTCAGGGCACCTCCTATCGCAAGTCGCCGTGCCGGAGCCGCATTGTGGACTGAGGAGGCGATCATGGCCATTCCTCCGGCGGCTGTTGCTGATGAGCCGACAAATACGAAAGGCATCTCCTTGAATCCATGGTTCCAGGCTGGAGTGGACGTGTCGCTCAGAAGCACTGCAGTGTAAGAACTGAGTACGGGAGCTATCATGGCGGCCGCAATGCCTGCCGGCCTGTTTGCGAAGCTTACAAGCCTTGAAAGGCGTCCCGGGGGAATCATTCCTGTAAATTCGGAGGCGGCTGCCAACACTGCAGCCGGACCATATGCAGTTATAATCCAAGTTCCCATGGACATCGGCGACGTCGGCTTTGCAACTCTGAGCATATTAAAGAAACGGCTGGGCCTTCCGAGGTCATGTACGAGTGCCAGGTAGCTGCCACCTATGGCGCCAAGCGCCGTCAGTCTCGCAGCCCGGCGCAGCTCATCATTGTGCATTACATCGGCGCCAGCAGCAAGGAGCGACGACCCGCCGGCAAGTCCCCCCAAAAACAGATATGCCGGAATATCGTTGCTCCAGGGGGCGGCCTTTACAACCGGTCTGCCATAGTAAGAGGTGAAACTAGCGTCTGGGACCATGCGCGCCTCACCCCGAACGCCATTATTCTTAGGCATCTTCTTCACCTTTCTATGCTCGCTGCTGCAGCTCCGATCAAGAATGTCAGCGCTGCGATGCCTGCCTGCTTCCACATCTGACCCAGCTCTCTGGTTGCAACCACCGGGTTAGGAGGCAGGCCGTAAACCTCAGGCTGATCGAGAAGCAGGAACATGGCTCCGGCGCCGCCAATGCCATCGTTCGGATCGTCGCCGTAAAGACGGGCGGCACGATTTCCATCGAGTTGAAGTTTCTCGACCCGTCTGCGTGCCCGGCTTCGCAGTTCGCTGAGATTGCCAAATTGGATCGATTCTGTAGGGCATGCTTGTGCGCAGGCCGGAGTCATTCCGCTGACAAGCCGGTCATAACAAAGCGTGCACTTTTGAGCCAGACCAACGTTTTTTGTTCCGTGGGAACCCGTTCTTCGCTCAATCACTCCAAAGGGACATGCCGCAACGCAGTAGCCGCAGCCATTGCAAATGTCATCCTGAACAACCACTGTTCCGAACTCTGTCCTAAAGAGCGATCCGGTAGGACAAACATCCAGGCAGCCAGCTTCGGTGCAGTGCTTGCATACGTCTGAAGACATGAGCCAACGAAGATCGGACCCGTCCAAAGCGGACGCGCTGGACGGGGTATCGGTTCTGCCGCCGGGGACGGCCTGTTCAATAAAGGCAACATGCCTCCAGCTGCTGGCACCAAGGGATCCTGTATTGTCATAGGAGATGCCAAGCCAGTCGAGTCCGTCTTCGGGTATCTCGTTCCACTCCTTGCATGCGACCTCGCACGCTTTGCAGCCGATGCATAGGGAGGTATCGGTGAAGAAGCCCATTCTGGGCTGCGCTACGTCCCAACCGGAGATTTTGGCTGGATCCAGCCCCAGATGAACGATGGTTTTACTCATTTGTCAGCCTCATAGTTCGTGGCGAGCTCATTGCCCGTGTCCTGAGTGATGCCGGCTCTCCTGCGATAACTCGCAACCAGATTGAGCAGTTCAGGCCCAGTTGGGCGGCGCCCGGGCTGGATGTCGCAGGAAGACACCTTCGATTCCTGGATGTGGACGTTCGGATCGAGCGTCAATCCAAAGAGGTCATTTGCCGAATCACCAGCGACCAGCGCTTGGTTCCCCACCCCCCAGTGGTAGGGCAAGCCGATTTGATGGATAATTTTCCCATCGATGCGCAATGGCTTGATCCGCCGGGTCACAAGTACTCTCGCTTCGATCGCCGTACGCGCGGTAACAATTGTCGCCCAGCCGCCAGGACGCAGGTTGCGTTCGGCGGCAAGCTCAGGTGACACTTCGCAGAAGAATTCAGGCTGCAGCTCGGAGAGGTAGGGCAAAAATCTGCTCATCCCTCCCGCGGTGTGATGCTCTGTAAGGCGGTATGTGGTGAACACATAGGGATAGACCTCATATCCTTCAGCCGGTGCGGAGGGATTGGAGAGGTTGTCACTCCGCTTGAATACCTGCCTTGCGGGGTTTTTCTGCTGCGCGTACAGCGCATTGGTCACGGGGGATTCTTGTGGCTCGTAGTGAGTCGGCAGCGGACCGTCTTTTATGCCCGCCGGGGCGAACAGCCATCCTTTGCCGTCTGCCTGCATGATGAAAGGATCGTTGCCCGCCAGCGCATCCGGCCCCACAGCGTCGTCTGGAGGCCTGTACCAAGGAGCCTTGGACGGCTCAAAATCTGGCACGTCGTGGCCAGTCCACTTTGCCTGAGCTTCGTCCCACCAGATATATGCTTTCCGTTCGCTCCATGGCTTGCCATCGGGATCTGCCGATGCACGGTTATAGAGGATGCGCCTGTTCGCGGGCCAGACCCATCCCCAGTCAGGCGCAACCCACGACTGATCTTGGCCGGGCTTCCTTTTGGCGGCATGGTTGATCCCGTCTGCAAAGACGCCTGTATATATCCAGCATCCACCGCTGGTCGAACCGTCAGGCTTCATTTCTGTATACGACGCGAGTAATTTGCCTTTCTTTTCTCCGGCCAGGTGTGATCCGTTGATCTCTTTCAGCACCGCCTCGGCAACCGGTTCACCATTTTTGGTTGTCGGGTAGTCCCAAGTCAGGTCACGGATCGGGTAATCCCGCGGATTCTTGGAATCTTTCAAGAGTTCTTTGATTTTCAGTCCAAGTTGGTAGAAGAAGTGAAGTTCGCTTCTGCAGTCTCCGGGGGGATCGACGGCTTTGTGGTGCCACTGCAGCATCCGCTGTGTCTGTGTGAAACTCCCGTCCTTTTCCGCCTGCGATGCTGCCGGAAAGAAGAAGACCTCTGTGGCGATGTCGGATGTTTCAAGCTCTGTGGTGGCTATCTCGGGACTGTCTTTCCAGAATGTTGCTGACTCGATCAAGTTGAAGTCTCTGACTACGAGCCACTTTAGTTTTGAAAGGGCCAGTCTTTGCATCCTGGCATTGGCTGATCCCACTGCCGGATTCTCTCCGAAGATCATGTAGCCTTCCACCTTTCCATCCATCATGTCCATGACGGTCCTGTAGGTGCCGTGATCGCCGTTGATCTTCGGTAGGTAGGAGAAGCAGTAATCGTTTTCCGGATTTGCGGCGTCACCCCAATATGATTTCAGAAAACTGACCATGTAGGAATCGAGGTTTGCCCAGAACCCCTTTTGTTTGGCGGCCATAAGGGATTCCAAATATCCCTTCAAACCGGCAGTCATTGAGGCGCTTGGCATTGGAAGATAACCAGGAAGTATGTCATAGAGAGTTGGAATATCAGTGGAACCCTGAATGCTGGCGTGCCCTCTGAGAGCAAGGATTCCGCCACCTGGCCGCCCAATATTTCCAAGTAAAAGCTGGATTATTGCAGCCCCTCTAATGTACTGCACGCCAACACTATGGTGGGTCCAGCCGACAGAGTATACCCAGCTCGTAGTCCGGTCTTTGCCGCTGTTTTCAGTTACTGCGCGGCAGATCTCCAGAAATGCGCCTTGTGGTATCCCGGTGGTTCTTTCAACCATCTCCGGGGTGTATCGGGAATAATGGCGCCTCAGAATCTGGAAAACGCACATGGGATCGCGGAGGGTGCGGTCGCTGTGGATTGAAATGTCGCTCAGGGATTTGCCTTGCGAGCCGATCTTATGAGCTGCGCCCTGTCCTCCGTGCATCGATATTTGGTGCTCCTGGTCGTTTACGCTGAGCTCGCGGGCACCGGCGGCTGCTGCCTCTTCGATTCCTCGGTAGCCCCACGATTCGTTGTCGTAGGCGCCCAGCTCGGGGTTGTATCCGGAAAACAGCCCGTCAATGTCCTCGGTGTCCTTGAAATCACTTTGAATGATCGTCGAAGCGTTGGTGTATTCCAAGACGTACTCTTCGAAGTACTTTTCGTTTTCAATGATGTAATTTATGATCCCGCCCAGCAAAGCAATATCACTGCCAGCGCGAATCGAGACATGCTGATCAGCGAGTGCTGATGTCCTTGTGAAGCGAGGATCTATGTGAATAATCTTTGCCCCACGCTTTTTGGCCTCTGTGACCCACTGAAAGCCGACCGGGTGGCATTCGGCCATATTTGAACCCTGGATGACTATGCAATCTGAGTTTTGCAGGTCCTGAAGGAATGTTGTTGCGCCGCCACGGCCGAAGGATGTTCCCAAACTGGGAACGGTGGCGCTGTGTCATATCCGGGCTTGATTCTCGATCTGTACGGCACCTATAGCCATGAACAGTTTCTTTATCAGGTAGTTCTCTTCATTGTCCAGTGTGGCGCCTCCCAGACCCGCAATGCCCATGGTTCTGTTCAGGGGGCGGTTATGCGAGTCGGTATGCTCCCAGGTCCGCTCACGGGTCTCGACTATTCGCCGCGCTACCATTTCGGTGGCCTGCTCGAGATCAATAGTCTCCCACTCGGACCCATAGGGCTTGCGGTATAACACGCTTGTCTGGCGGCTCGGTGCAGTGACAAGTTGTTTGGTCGCGGATCCTTTAGGGCACAAGCGGCCCCGGGATATTGGGGAGTCAGGGTCTCCCTCTATTTGAATGATCTCTTCGTTTTTGACGAAAATCTTTTGTCCGCATCCAACTGCGCAATATGGACAAACGCTTTGCACTGTCCGTGTTGCAGCCGTAGTACGGGCTTTGGTTTCAGAAGTGTGTGCCGACTTTGCAGCACTACCTCTACCCATAGGGTCACTGCCTGTAAGTTGCTTTATCAGGGGCCAAGATTGGAGAAGTTCTCTGGCTGACATCATAACCTCCAGGTGCTATGTGAGCATCGAGCGGGCTTTGAGTGGCATCGAGGGAGTTGATTGGAATTGTCTCATCTCAAAGGTCGATGGCTGTTTTATTTTTTATGCATTTATCGTCAGTGGGCTGATTAACTCCAGCAATAAAAATAGGGTCGCGAATTAAAAAGCGGTTGGCTGAGATGGTTCAGGGGGAAGCTTGTCAAGATACGTTTACTCTAACCAAACCTATCATGTATGTCGCGGTATTGGAATGCAGCATGTCGTCTAAGTCGGACTTTCCGGGTAGTAAGAGGTGCTCTGCCAGGAAGTGCAAAAACTAAATTGGCAAAATTTACCCATTGGCCTTGCTAGCCGTTTAAGAATTCGAAGCCAAACCGACCTTTGACGCAAAGCATTCCTTTTGTCACGTCGTGGTCCATTGGCGATGTCACCTTAACGATTCTGTTGTCCTGGGCATGGATCTCGAGGTTGCAGCCAACTCCACAGTACGGGCAAATGGTGCGGGTAATGGTCTGCCTTGATTCGTCCCATTTGCTCTCCTGCCTCAGATCGTATTCGATTTTGAACATCAAGGCGCTTGTGGGGCACACGGCAATGCAGTTGCCGCAATAGACGCATGCTGACTCAGGTAGGGGAACGCCGAACTCGGTGGTTATGTGAGCCTCGAACCCTCGTCCGCCAACCGCAATGGCGAAGGTGTTCTGCGCATCTGTTCCGCACGCTTCAACGCACTTGTAGCAGAGCACGCAGCGCGAGTAATCCCGAATGTACTGGTCGTTGTCTATCTTCGCCGGTTGGGCAACCGTTGATGCGGAATTGCCGTCCGGTTTATGGTGATGCCCAGCGTGCATCTTTTCCAGCTCTCCATCGATCCCCGATGCTGTAAGAGGTCCAAATCGTTCCTTGTCAACCTCGTAAAGTGCCATCCATGAGGCAAGCTCCGCAGAGACGATTGACATGTCTACCGAAGATGCGAGAAGTTCGAGGATCATTTTTCGGCTTCTTGAAACCCTGTCAGACTCGGTGCGGATAACCATTCCCGCCTCGATCTTGCGCGAACATGCCGGAACCAGGGTTCGAGATCCCTCGACTTCGACCATGCATAACCTGCAGGTGTTGACCGGTGTCAGATTCTCCAGGTAGCATAACGTGGGAATATCGATCCCTTCGTTGCGGCACGCCTGCAATATGGTGAAGCCCTCAGGTGCGCTTACCTCCACACCGTTTACGGAGATCTTTAAATTTCTCTGGATTGAGACAGTCATGCCACTGCTCATATTGCGCTCCCCATACTCTTATAACAGGCCAAGCCTGAAGGCGGATTCCACGGCATTTGAGGCGGTTTGACCAAGGCCGCAGATTGATGACTCGCGCATCACCGCCCCTAAATTCGCCAGTAATGAAAGTTCGTCATCTCTAGAACCCAAGGGCGCGGTGCTTACAACCCTGGCCAGCAGTTCTTCCTGCCGCGCGGTTCCAACGCGGCAAGGCACGCATTGGCCGCAGGATTCTTCTCGGAAAAACTGGGCTATGCGCAATACAATCTGATCGATTTGGGCATCTTCGTCAAAAACCATTACTACGCCGGATCCAAGGCTCGCTCCAGATGCACGGACCCCCTCAAATGACAGATTCATATCGAGCTGGTCCGGCCCTACAAACGATCCGGCGGCGCCTCCCAGCAGTATCGTCTTCAGCGACTTGCCTGACTTGACTCCGCCAGCGAGGTCAAGAAGGTCTCCAAGCTTGATGCCGAAGGCAGCTTCGTATAGTCCGGGATTGTTTACACTTCCCGAAAGGCAGAAAAGCCTCGTTCCCGTTGAATCTGGAGTTCCAATTGTGGCGAATTCCGGGCCGCCAATGCGAAGAATTTCAAGCACATTTAGAAGCGTTTCGACATTGTTGATACCGGTTGGCTTGCGAAAAAGACCAGCCTGGGCTGGGAACGGCGGCTTGTTGCGCGGTTCAGCCCTCTTGCCTTCAATCGAGTTGAACATAGCAGTCTCTTCACCTGCTATATATGCTCCAGCACCTCTTCGGAGTTCAACGTCAAACTTGAAACCGCGGCCGTTGATATCAGTGCCTAGGAATCCTTTGTTTCTTGCCTGGGAGATAGCATTGGAGAGCCTTTCCTCGGCTAGGGGGTATTCCCCGCGAATGTATATGTACCCCTTCTCGCATCCTGTGGCGTAACCCGCGATCGTAAGGCCTTCAATGACGGAGAACGGATCCTGCTCCATTATTAGCCTGTCTTTGAAGGTTCCTGGCTCGGATTCGTCCGCATTGCAGACGAAATAGTGGGGTCTCGCCGAGCTGTGGGCAACTGATTCCCACTTGATGGCGGTTGGGAAGGCAGCACCTCCCCTGCCCATGAGCTTGGCGTCTTTCATTTCCCTGATCACATTGTCCGGGCCGATGTCCAGGGCTCTGCGCAGCCCCTGGAAGCCACCGTGGCTGCGGTAGGAATCGATCGACAAGGGATCTACGATTCCGACCCTCCTGAGAAGTCTGAGTGCCGACGGATCGGTCTCTCTTTGGGGCACCCTGGCGCTATTCGTGCTGGTCCATTCAGTGACCGGATTCCTGATGATCTCGGAGATCGTATCTGCGCTGGCCGGCGCAACCAGTATTCGCCTGTGCTCCTCCCCTGAACGCTGGATCAACGCTGCAGAGCCCTCGTCGCATCTTCCAAGGCACGGGCTGCGAACCCACATGATATTGCCGTTCCTGGCATCAGGTGGGCCGAATTTGGAATTCATCGTACCGGCCGGATCCCGGTTGTTTGCAGCCCTGCATGCTACATCGTCGCAAACATGGACTACCGTTGGAGGCACCTCTTCAAGGGAGAACAGTGAGTAGAAGCTGGCCACTCCGTAAGTCTCTGCCGGCGGTACGCCGAGTTCCAGGCTGAGATAGTCAAGTGCGCCATGACTTAGCCAACCCACCCTTTCCTGGATGGCATGCAGTGCAGGCAATAGGAGGTCCTGGTGGCCCCCTTTATTGTCAAACGGAATCATATGGCCGTTGACAGAAGATTTCCCATTGGTGAGATCGGAAGAGC
>SCQM01000015.1 GCA_004298555.1 Actinomycetota bacterium
GTCCAATATTGGAGTGAAGAAGTCACCAATATCTATCGCCTCGGCAATGAATCCCTGTTCGTGGAGATAGGTGGCGAATGTTTCAAGGACTTTGCGATTTGCAGTAAATCCGTATGGCCATGGGTCACCGGCAAAAATGTCGTCGATTTCCTCCAAGTCCGAAAAGAGCCACGGGAGGGTGTACCGGATCGTACCAGTGAAGCGCATCTGGTCCAAGCACATTTTCTTGGATTCCTGGAACGCTTTGAAAAGACTTTCAGCAACCCACGGATGCCTTTCGTAGAGTTCTGTCCGTATAACCAGGGTATGCATAATCGGAAAAATTCCGGTTCGCTTGAAATACTCTGCTTCCACCTCCCTGTAGTTTGGAAACAGCCGTCTGAGCCCAGGTACAGTTCCGACCGAAGCCGGTTTTCTCGCTCCAATCACCGCATCCAAGCTCCCAAGTGCAAGCTGATCGCTGAGGCATTGCCCTTCTGGGATCATCTCTGGCCGGTAGCCTCCAGCAGCCTTGCGTAGATTTTGCTCTTGGCTAGAGAGCGGCACATCTACTCCCCCTTCCCTCCATTCAATGCTGCGGAGGTCGACACCATATTCGTGCTGAAGAATACCCCGAATCCATACGGCTGCCGTTTGCCAGTATTCAGGCACTCCAACGACGCTATTTTCGAGATCTTTTGGGTTTTCAATGTGGTCTCGTACGAATATGAATCCGTGCCGGAAAACTCTCGAAGGGAAAACCGGTATGGCGACAAACTCCTCTTGACCTCTCGAACGCATCTGAAGGTAGCCTGATAATGACATTTCGGAAGCATCAAAGGATTTGAAGTCGATCATTCGCGTGAAAATTTCCGGCGGAGACTGTATCGCTATGTAGGTAAGGTCGATTCCCTCGGGTTTTATAGCACCGGTTCGCAACGCCTCGTTACGGTCATAAGGTCCACAGGCCAGTGATAATGGTAGGTCACTCATTTGTGGAAGCTTAGTCATGACTTTCGAGAAAGTGACCGAATTCACTATCGCATTGGCGGGGTATTAGTGGGCAAGCTTCCAGGCAAGCCATGTCTGTGGCGTTGGATATATTTCTGGGATTGGCGCAGAGAATTCTAGAAAATGAAGGTCAAATTATATATTGGGAACTCCCGATTTAATAGAAGGCAGTATTTCTCCCGTATTTTCCAGTCCCCAGATTGGTTTGAAAGGCGATAACGGCAGCGCCCATGAATACTCCGAGGTTGGGCAAGGCCTATTTGGACAGGATTCCCCGGACGAAGTTCGTGCACGGTTTGGTTGCAGGCAACTACGATCGTGTTTTGGTCTTCCAGTTCAAGCACTTCGATATTGGTAATGTCATGCTGGGTTATTGAACTTGGCCGCTGGGAGTGGGCAAGTGTATGGGTAAGCCGAAACACCCGCTCTTCAAGCCTCGCCCGGGAATCACGTATTATTGCTGGCTCTGGAGGCGGGCCGTCTTTGATCGGCAAAATGTACTCTCCATCATCGGTGAATAATGCAAGCCACTCCTCCAATAGTCCTTCGTCGAGCAGGCGAGCTTCCCGAAAGAGAAAAGCCTGTACATCCAGCAGGGTCATGAGGTCGACGGACAGTTCCATTTGGCTCATCCTTTTACGTTTGCTGAAGAATTGTGTGGGTCCATTACCTTCCGCCATTCCCGATAAAAGGATCTCTGGGGCACCTCATCGGTTGAGTGCCCGACTGTCTCGCCAAATTCATTGATCGACTCGCGATGAATTCCCCGCGAAAATTCAAGCCAAGGATTTGCCGTTACCGCTGCTCCAGTCTGGGCACAGACGAATATCTCGATATCATCGGGTGCTCCAAAACCTGAAGGTCCAAAGAAACGCTCATGTTCATAGAGCCGAGCCTCATTGAGCTCGTTATCTGCCCCGTTGAGATAGGTCGGATACACATCTATAAAGGTTTTATCGGCTCTAACTGGAATGATGACTCGAATGTGAGACTCGAACAGGAAAAGGTTCGGGAATATGAATATATTGCGCTGCATCATTATGTCATCGGCACGCTCGTAACCGTAAGCCTCTTCAAGCTGTTTGGTGTATGCGGCTTGACTTCTATAATCGAAAGTTCCCAGCATGCCGTCCTCTCTTTCCAGCATGCCGTCTCCGTGGGGGAGGCCCTTGGAAAGGTTGAGTGACCCGACAGTGTTGCGCGCTTTGGTAGTGTCAGCTTCGCTTCGCTCTCCCGAACGTTCGAGCAAATTGACGAAAGATTCGTGCACATAATTTCCGTGGTAGCCGTCGACGCCGTTTTCGGCCTGGAGCTTCCAGTTGGCAGGAAACTCATATCGGTGAGTACCTTCCGGGAGGGTCACGCTTCCTTCTGGAGAGCGATCACACCACAGGTCGATGTAACGCCGTATAAACTTAAGCCGGTCCTCCAGAGGGGGAGCATTTTGATCTAGGTTTGCAAAGATCAGCCCGCGATAACTGCCAACGTGCGGGACTTCCTCCAACCCTAAGCCCCATTCCAAAAATTCCTCCGGATAACCATTCCGCTGGGCAGCACCAACTAGATGACCGTCATTTCCAAAAACCCAGCCGTGGTAGGGACATCGGAAGACATTAGCATGCCCCCGTTCTTCACGGCATACAACTGATCCCCGATGGGCGCAGCGATTAAAAAGAACGTGAATTTGACTATGCTCGTCTCTGCTGACGATAACCGGTTGGGTGCCGATGCTTGTGGTTAGATAATTTCCCGGCTTTGGGATCATCGCTTCATGTGCAACATAAACCCAACAAAGACCGAATATCCGATTAATCTCCAGATCAAAAAGCCGCTGATCAGTATAGACGGCACTGTGTAGACGAAATCGGGATCCCTCATCTTTCACAAGTTTTGAGATACTGGTTTCACGAGTATCTTCATCAAGACCAGGTACCAGTTCGCCGATTATTCGATTCTGTGACAATTGCCCATGCTCCTTTGTCCTGTGAAGAGAATTCTAAAGGCGCAAAGTTTTTTGCCAGGACTGACTATTCCTAGATTTGTAAAGGCAGTTTATTCGCTGGTCACCTTCGGGTTGCGCGCGCTCGAGTTGGCTGCGAATCTGATGCTGCCGATAGCGGCCCGAGTGCAGACGCAAATTATTTGGATTTGTTTAGTTGGTCAAGCTGTCTTTGGAGATCTTGCAGCTGGGCCTCAAGCTCAAAAAGTTTGCGAATACCAGCAAGGGTCATCCCTTCAGATGCCAGCTCAACTACTTTTTGCACCAGGTAGACCTGATTTTGACTGTAACGCCTCTGTCCACCTCCGGAGCGTGCAGGCCGAACCACGGATTCCGAGTCGAGACGTCTTAGAAATGCTGGCTGGACATCAAGCATTTCTGCAACCTGACCCACCGAATACAAAGCAACGTGTTCGTCGTGGAACGGAAGGTTGCTGCTGGTCAATTTAGTAGCACCTCTTTGCTAAGTTGACTGGTTCAATTATACCCACGAAGGCCCGTCTCTAATTGGGATGGGCCTTCGCATCAAGATTAGGATATTCGCTTACGCGTTGATCGCGGTGCGTTTCTTATCTGCGTTGATCTGGACTTTACGAGGTTTGGCAGACTCCGCAACGGGAATCTTCACTAAAAGCACTCCATCCGCGTAGTCGGCCTCTATATGGTCTGTGTCCAAGGTTTCGCCAAGAAACAGCTGTCTAGTGAAGGTTCCATATTGACGTTCATCGGAAATCATCTCAACATCGTCGCCTTCGACGTCAACGCGAAGTCTTTCCGCGCGGACGCTTAACATATTCTTTTCGACGGTGATGTCGATAGATTCCGGACTTACTCCAGGAAGATCGAATTCGGCGATGAGATGATCACCCTTTCGATATGCTTGAAGTGGCATACCTGCAGGTCGGGCTGATGTTCCCCAGAATTGTTGTGCCAAACGGTCTAAGTCACGAAATGGATCGGATCGCATAAGCATCATAGGGACCTCCTTTCGATTGACTAATAATATATGCAATAAAAATTATAGAAAATATATAACTCTAGTTGCAAGTATCAATCAAAAAATTAGAGTATAG
>SCQM01000129.1 GCA_004298555.1 Actinomycetota bacterium
CATGAAACTGCGCGCCCTGGGCATTGCCCCGCTCGGAAAATGTTATATCGGCATGGTCTTCCCTAGCGCTAGACTTCCCGCTTAGAACTTCAGCCAGGGTGACGACCTTGGTTTCTATGCCATAGATGTTCCACGCCTTAGCGCCATGGCGATGCTGCTCCCAAACCGGATCGTTCGGACGTGCCTTGTAATATACGAACTCATCCCTGGTGCCCCACGACTGGTTGCTTTCCGGCACTGTGGCATCCGCTAATCTCAGCCACCTGGTGAATCTGTCTTTCGCATTCTGGTCAGGGCGCCCACCGATGCTGGTGACATGCACGCCACTCTCCAGATGACGTCCGGCGATCACCGGACCCACCGCATCGGTGCAGCCGGTCACTATATCCGCCCCTTTGCAAGCAGCCTCTGCCGTGTCAACTGCCCTCACCTCTATGCCGTGCTTATCAGTCATCTCGACGGCGTAGCGCTCCCTGTTCGCCTTTGTTGGGCTATATACCTGGACAAGTTCAAGATTTCTAACCGCCAGTACCGCCTCCAGGTGACTGCGTGCCATGCCACCAGATCCAATCATCCCCAGCACCTTCGCATCCGAATTCGATCCGTATTTGACGCCGATGGCGGAGTCAGCAGCAACCCTGGTGTGCTGAAGGACGCCGTCATTCATTAGGGCAAGAGGTTCTCCGTTTTTCACAGAGAGCAGCATGACCAGGCCCATGAATATTCCCGGCTGAATGCAATACTTTTCTTGGGTACGATTTCCATCCACTGACACTTCGGTCAACACATCCGATTTCATTCGAATGGCAAAGTACCCGCTACGCGCCGAACCGCCCTCCATCGTCCCCCATTGATAGACCGACCTTCCATCACCCGCCGGTATACGCATGTCTATCCTGGGCCTGCAGATGCCTTCGCCTGCAGCCAGGTCCAGATACGACTGCTCGAGCACATCCACTGCTTCTCGTGTATCCAGGAGCTCGGTGACCATTTTGTTGTCGATAACTAACAAATCCCCTCCGTATTGTCTGTTCCAATGATCGATCGTACGTCCGGTGACTCCCCAGGATAGAAAACCACCTTGGGATCATGCGGGTTCGGATATCCAGCGCGTCTGCCTGCCCGCATGTTCCGATTCTACGGATGCACGTTCTGGGTAAACCATTCCGTCGGGAGCTCGCGGCCCACACCTCTTTCATGGGCTATCTCGTACAGTCTGGCTCCAACGGCAGCAAATTGGATTCCCAGTCCGAGGTTATTCACGAAGCAGGTGACCTCGTCTGGGGAATTTCGCCCTTGCACCGCTCCAGTGACCAGCTGGGCGAGTGTTGGCACGCCGTTCCAGTCGATGCCTCCATGGTCATCAGCCCATCCTTGGTCTCCGCTAAGCTCCTCCATCAAGACTGTCTCCATTACCTGGTGCATCGGACTGGCACTGGGCGTGTGAATTACCATCCGGTCAGCCCTCTTAAAAGCGTTGTCGTCAAGCTCGCAATGCTTGATGCAGCCGAGATGTTGACCGGGCCTCACCAGCTTTCCGTCGAACACGGGCTGGAGCGAATTCGTCGCGCACAGCACCACGTCGGCTTCAGACAGCACCGTCTCAGAAGAGTCTGCAGCCTGCACATCGGCTTTAACCTGAGGGCCGATCTCTCGGACAAAGCTGACCAGATTTTCACGAGTCGGACTGTAGACCATAACCTTGTCGAAGTCTCTAACCTGGCACGCTGCAAGGACTTGGGAACCGGCCTGCCAACCTGATCCAATGAGGCCGAGAACTTTGGCGTCCTCTCTGGCGAGATATTTGACCCCAAGGCCGCTCGTTCCGCCCACCCGCATCCGCTGGACGTAGCCGTCGGGCATGATTGCCAGGGGCTCTCCCGTGGAGATGGAAAACAGGAGAATCAATCCAACCCAGCGGTTGCCTGGCGCGGCGGGCACCTTCACTCTGCGTTTTGTCTTGCCGGCGGTGGGCCAGGTGACGACATCGGAGTTGATCCTGACGACGCCCACGTCGAAAGCCGGGACCACGCCATCCATGGATTTTAGGCCGTAAACCCCAATCTGATTTGGAACGATGGTGTCCGAGCGGCGCCTGCTTAACGCCCTGCCCGCAGCTTCCTCTTTGTACAAGATCTCCAAGGCTTCCAACACGTTTTTCATATCCAGGATTTCACGCTGCTCTTCGATGCTCAGTACCAGTGTCACTTCGCGTTCCCCTTTCCCCAGCGCAATAATTACAGTCCATCTCGAACACAGACCGCCGCACCATTCCCAACCTAGGTTTTGTCCTGATAATAGCCGCCCAATTCTGACCGCTTGAAAGATCCGCGCAAAGGTCGGGAGCGGCATTAAGCGCTTGGGTCAGTCACGGATGTCCTGAAGGAACCACTCATCAGGCATAGGGTGTCCAAGCCCCTTCTCTACGGCCCGTTGGTACACGAGCGATCCCGCTGCAGCAAACTGCAGCCCTTGGGTTCCCTGATTGTTGATAAATGTAATCTGGTCATTGCTTGTGCGCCCAGGCCAGCGCCCAGCCATGAGATCCGGAATAGTGCCAATATTTGGATTGTCGATCTCTCGCGACAGAGACTTGGGGACTTTCATCGCCTCTTCGGCACTCCCGGCAATGTAACTCGTCATTCCATCCCCTCCGACAATTGTCGAGTCGGCCAATCCCTCGCGCGGAAGTGTAGAGGTTCCAAGGCGCGCAATGACGTCTGACCGGTCAATCACCTCTTTCCCTGCTTCATTCGATCGAACGTTCGTGACATGCATACCGGGCTCCAACCAGGAAGCATCTATTACGGGGATCAATGAATCAGTGCAAAGGGCAACTATATCTGAACCCCTGACTGCATCTTCGGCC
>SCQM01000130.1 GCA_004298555.1 Actinomycetota bacterium
TCTCCAAGACTGTCGCCAAAGTTCTAAAGAAACCTCAATTTCTAAAAGTCCCCGGATTTATTTTGGAACTTGCGCTCGGAAAAGAATTTGCCGACGAAATGCTTCTGGTCTCACAACGCGTTACTCCTAAGGCCCTGCAGGCAGCCGGTTTTGAATTCCACTTTCCAGAACTTGAACGTGCCCTAATGGACCTGCTGAGATAAGTGAAATATGAAGCAAAGGAGATTTCGAAAAGGTTCTTTGACAACGAGGTTCACTCGCTTGGCGAAGATGTCGACCCTCACAGCGAAAATCGCGGCAACTTACCTGACGTTCAAGTCGAGAACTATATTCGCGAACGCATCGCGAAAAGAAAAGCTTAACCGGGAATTTGAAATCAAAAGTGCCAATCAGGTTGTGGAAACCCTCGGACAAATGCGCGGTGTCATGATGAAGCTGGGCCAAATGGCAGGCTACCTTGATGATGGACTTCCCGAGAATGTCAAGGCGACTCTTGGGACTCTCTACAACAGCGTTCCCCCAATGAGCAGGCAACTTGCAAAGAGAACAATCGAAGCCGAGCTTGGAGCACCACTCGAAGATGTATTTGCCTCGCTGGACCTCGACCCAATCGCCGCAGCCTCTATAGGCCAGGTCCACCGTGCAATCACCAAATCTGGAAATGCAGTTGCTGTGAAGATTCAGTATCCTGACGCAGCCAACACCATGGCTGCAGACCTCGCCAATAGCGATGCCCTGTCACGAATCATCGGACTTGCCTTTCCCAATATGGATACCAAAAGAGTCGTGGCAGAAATAAGAGAACGGATGCTGGAAGAGCTTGACTACGAGATAGAAGCCCGAAATCAGCTTCTATTCTTCAACTACTACAACGGTCACCCGTTCATCCATATCCCACGCATCTACAACGAGATGTCGACTAAAAGACTGCTCGTGACAGAGCTGGTCACCGGCAGCAGCTTCGAGGAGGCAATGACCTGGCCGGCTCAGGAACGCAACCTTGCCGGAGAAACCATTTACCGCTTTGTCTTCGGGTCGCTTTACAGGATCGCTGCATTTAATGGAGACCCGCATCCCGGCAATTACATCTTTCACAAGTCCGGCCGCGTAACCTTTTTGGACTTTGGACTTACCAAGGTCTTTCAGCCGGCACACCTTTTCGTATTTGAGTCGATGATAAAAACCATACTCATTGAACCAAACCCTGATCAATTTCGGAAAGTCATTGAGTCCGCCGGGCTGATTCCACCTGACTCCCCCTTGGCGACCTCCGAGATCATGGAGTACTTCAAGCATTTCTATGCTTTTCTCACCTCTGAGGAGGAGGTCGAACTGTCTTCCGAATTCGCCTCGGCGATTTTCAGGCATACCTTCGACGTATCATCAAGAATCTCCAAATTCATAGATGTACCCGAATATTTCGTCATAATTCAAAGGATAAATCTTGGCCTGTACGCCCTGTTGGCCCGACTTGGAGCAAAGGCGAACTGGCGCAAGATTGCCGAGGAGATTTGGACGTTTATTCAAGGTCCCCCAGCCACGCCCATGGGTGAACTCGAACAAAAATGGCTTCGAGACAGGCACAAGCTCAGTTGATCACGCTTCCCGCCGCGCTGCTCCAAAGGTCAGACGCAACTGCCTCCGCGATTTCTGCCGCCTTACTGCTGGTCGTAGCGGTCCTCTTGGGCACAGAAGCCGGTCAGCCTCTAGAAGCCGACCTAATAGTCTGATATCATCAGATAAAGGCCCACTATGGAGAAGCTGTATGCGCCACCTTTATCTAATGCGACATGCAAAATCACTTTGGAATAATCCCGCCAGTACCGATTTTGGCAGACACCTTTCTCCCCGGGGGTTGCGCGACGCCAAGAATATGGCTTCGTACATGAAAAAAGCGGACCTGCCCATTGAAATGGTACTCTGCTCGTCGGCGAAAAGGACAACTCAAACGCTTGAGCCAATCCGGGCGATACTGAAGAAATCTGCTCAAGTCAAAGTCGAGGATGCGTTGTACAGAGCCGACTCTTCCGAGGTCCTTAACCGTTTAGTGGATGTACCCGCCGCCATAAATTCGGTCCTGATAATAGGTCATAATCCAACGATCCAAATCCTTGCCCATACCATGGCACCTGCGGGCCCGTTGAAAGAGCAGTTGGCACTCAAATTTCCAACTGCTGCGCTTGCAATCATCGATCTTGAAAATGATTCGTGGGACCTGAGCGATCCGAACGCCTCAGGTGCGAAATTTGTCCGTCCAAGTGATGTCGACCAGGAAGAGTTCTTGATTATATAAACACCTCTGCCAGTTTCAACGCTGCCTGCACGATCCACATTCAGTTTCAAACTGCACTCAAATCCCGCAACGACTACACTTGGCCCTCATATGGAACGCGGGAACAAATTCAGATGAGCGCTGCGATGTCGATGCCGGCAACGGCACCGGAGAAAGCCCGGCGCACAACCTTGGCCAGACTAATCAAATGGATCATCATCCTACTGGTAATACTCGGAATACTGTTTTTTGGTGGAGGCGGATGGTACTTTTCCAACCAGCTTTACACCCTCGGCCTGAGCGGGGCAGCAAGGAGATCCATCAAACCCTCCTATACGATTCCCGTAGCAAGCGTCTCTAGCAACTCAATTGTGCTTGACACCTCCAGTTCGACACCCCGTGAAGCAGTTACCAGCGGTATTTGGGGCTTACAGTGGCCGGGCGGGTACGGCCAGATCTCCACGATCGACAATTCGACATTACGAACAATTAAAAGGGCCTTCAAGCTCGTCGCTGGATCCGACCCAAACCCCGGACAAAAGGTTGCAATCGATACAGAGGCATTCCCCGACAATCCAAAAGTGGCATTTGGCATCAATTACCAGCAAGTTAGTTACAAAGGTCCGCTTGGCAATTATCCATCCTGGTTTATCCCCGGGAGCAGCACCACCTGGGCTATTACCGTCCACGGAAATGCCATGACCTTGCTAGATGGAATGAAGGCGGTCCCAACGCTGCACAGCTTGGGCCTCCCAATTCTCATGATCTCGTATCGCAACGATCCTGGTGCACCGGAATCAAGATCCGATCTGCTTCGCTATGGGCTCACCGAATGGCAGGATCTGCAAGCGGCGGTTGGGTATGCGCTTTCGCACGGTGCACACCACGTCGTTCTACTTGGGTACAGCATGGGCGGTGGCATTGTGGCTAATTTTCTTATTCGATCGCCTCTCGCATCGAAAGTCGATGCGGTCGTGCTCGATGCGCCAATGCTGAACTTCTCCAAGACGGTCGATTTCAATGCCTCCCAAATGGACCTTCCGTTGATTGGAATTCCATTGCCCCAAAGCTTGACTGACTCAGCCAAATGGATCTCGAGTCTGCGGTTTGGCGTTGCATGGAGCCAATTGGACTATCTTTCCAAATCAAACAAATTCAGAGCCCCGATTCTGTTGTTCCAAGGCCTAAACGATAAGACGGTGCCTCCGATAACATCGAATGAGCTGGCAGCTGACCAGCCACATTTAGTCACATATGTCACCACCGCGGGAGCTGGGCATCTCGAATCGTGGAATTTCCATCCACAAAAATATGACAGTGAATTGAAATCTTTTTTAGCAGATCACCTGGAATGAACTCCCAGCTTTTGGATGGTATGGATTGATCATGATCGCCTCAACATTTACAAATGGTGATATTGTTTTATCTATTGTTATCACCATATGCAATCTAAATTAGGTTCTAGGGCTATTTATTATCATAGGCTTTGGATCGGACACCGGGGGGTGCGCAGCAAAAGTGAAGTTTGTGATAGGAGCAGGGTTCATTTGATCTAGAACGTTGGTGCAACCGTTCCATTAGCTGAATTCCGGCAACTGGTTTAATGCAGAACTGAAATCACAAATGCTGTCTTTCAGACTGGTTCCAGGTGCATCATTCGGTTGCCGTTAATTGGATGTCGGCCATAATTTCTAACACTCATTCCGGCTATTTCCCGACAGAATGAGTAAATTTGGGGGAATTGACCATGAAATCGAGGATCGGTTCAATCGAGTTGAATTACGTGGTGGATGGAGATCCAAACCTGCCGTGGCTCATTTTCTCAAACTCCGTTGCAACTGATACAAGTCTATGGAGTGAACAAATTCCACCTCTGAGCAGCCGCTTCCACTGCCTTAGATACGATCATCGCGGCCATGGGCTGAGCGACGCCACCAATGGCAAATACTCGATCGAAATGCTTTCCGAAGACCTTCTCGCTCTGATGGATTCGTTGAGAATCGCGAAAGCCAGCCTGGTCGGTATTTCAATGGGGGGAATGACCGTACTAACGCTGGCAAAACGACATCCTGAAAGGATAGACAAGCTCGTGGTTTGCGACTGCGGTCCGGCTGCAAGTCCCGCCTCGGCCAGGCAGTGGCTAGATAGGATAGACTTGGTGTCAGCCGGTGGAATGGACGCAATTGTCGACGAAACCATAGGGCGCTGGTTTACAAAAGAGACTTTGGCTGCCAACAGCCCCATTGTTGAAAAGGTCTCCAGGATGATACGATCCACCTCTGTCTCAGGCTTTAGAGGATCTGCGAATGCACTTTCGACCTTTGACCTTCGCCCCGATCTTGCGAATCTCAAGGTACCTACTCTATTCATTGCCGGCGAACAGGATGCTGTTGTCGGTGGAACAAGGGTCCTGAGTGAGACGGTTCCCAATTCCAAGTTTGTAGCGATTCCGAACGCGGGCCATCTCTGCAATCTGGAAAATCCAGTTGACTTTGTGTCTGCCCTGACAGAGTTTTTATAGATGTCAAACCACGGTTCGAGAAAGTAAAAGAAACTTCAAAAATAAGGAGTGGATAGATGACAACACAGCAGAATGCAACACAGATTATCAACGAGATAAAGGAATCTGCGCAGGACCAGAAAATCACCGCACGAGAACAAATGGAGGCACTCAATCCGGAAGCTAAGAACCTGCAGTTCTGGATCAGAACCCAAAAAAACGCCCCGGCCCAGGAGCCATGGTTTTCGGCAGCTGGAGCCAACGATACCGGTAAACTCGCTAGCGGCCAGGTCGGTAAGAATCAGCTCAAAGCCCTTCCTTACCGCTGGCGCTGGAGTGACTACAGGCCTTATTTGGAAAAAATCTCCCAGATCGCGGCGCATGCCGACGTCGCCCCGGTCGAATTTGCCGACCGGCAGAGCATAGTATTGATGAACCCTGGACTGACAGACAGAATCCAGGTCACAAACACTATCAGATGCTCAATTTCGATCTACAACCCAGGCGATATAGCTCCTGCCCATGTTCATAGCCCAAATGCCAGCAGAACGATCCTCACCGACAACGGCGGATACACCAATATTGAAGGTGAACGATGTGAAGCACGCAGAGGTGACGTCATCCTTACGCCAAATGGCACGTGGCATGACCACGGCAATGACGGAGAGGAGCCTGTGATTTGGATTGACACTCTCGACTGGCCGCTAATGGAATACCTGGACTGCGCATGGGTGGACCAGGACTTCCAGGGTGCATTCAATACGACCGACCGTACCCAGCCGGTCAGGCATGTCGACGGATATTCACAAAAGCTTTACAGCAACGGCGGCCTCAGGCCCACTTTTGTCTCCCACCAGAGAGGCTTCAGCCAGAGACTCACGCCCCTATTCCATTACGCTGGAACCGATATTCGCGATACCCTCCTTGAGCTGAAAGACGAAGCAGGCGATCCATTCGAGGGAATTCATATGGAGCTAGTCAACCCAGTGACAGGCGAGTCCGTCTTCCCGACCCTGAGATACGGCGCTCAGCTATTGCGGCCTCATGAGGCCACCCAGCTGAAAAGGGAAACATCCAGCCAATACTTGGTAGTGCTCGAAGGCGAGGGATACACCGAGGTCAATGGCCAAAAACTGGACTGGAAGCCTAACGATGTGATAGCAGTTCCGAACTTCCTGTGGCGTCGTCATGTGAATACATCTGACAAGGACGCCATCCTCTATAGCGTTTCAGACGCAGCTCTCATGAAGAACATAGGCCAATACCGCGCCCAGGGCAAGGATCGGGACGGGAAGGTGATTCAGATCGAGGTGTGAGCTAGACGTTGCAGCTCCAAATTCATTCTGGAGCTGCAATAATTTCGCTCCCAGATTCAGTTCTTCATTAGCCCATGACCAATAAACCAAGAGGGAGAAATAAATGCGACTGGCATCGTTCACCGCCAATGGCCGGAACTCGTATGGTGTCGTATCAAAGAATGGTGGCGTCACCGATTTGGGCAGCCGCCTTGAACAGAAGACCTTGCTTGAACTTTTGCGCGCAGATGCGCTAGATTCAGCCCGAAAATATGTCACCGAAAAGTCTGACTACACACTGGACGATATCAAGCTTGGTCTTCCAGTTCAAGGTGGGGAAAAAATCATTTGCGTAGGAATCAATTATCCCGAGCGGGAGGAGGAATACAAAGGCGAGATAAAGAGAGGGTCCTACCCTAATCTGTTCGTCAGATTTCCGTCCTCCTTTTCTCCCCCTGGGGAAGCCATAATCAGGCCAAGGGTTTCAGACCAGCTCGATTACGAAGGAGAGATTGCTTTGGTCATTGGAAAAAGCGGCCGGCATATACTCCAAGCAAACGCCCTTGAGCACATCGCAGCCATCACGGCGGCGAACGAAGGGACAGTGAGGGACTGGGTGAAGCATGGAACCAAGAATATTACCCAGGGCAAGAATTTTGAGAGATCTGGCAGCATAGGCCCGTGGATTGTAACGACCGACGAGGTGGATCCATCGCAAGATCTGAAAATAATCACTAGGGTCAACGGAAATATCCGCCAAAATGGCTCTACTAAGGACATGTTTTGGCCGTTCGAAGAACTGATCAGCTACATAAGCACCTTCACCACTCTTGTTCCAGGCGACATGATCCTCACAGGAACTCCGGTCGGCGCCGGCGCACATCAGTCGCCGCCCTCTTATCTAGTGCCAGGAGATGTGGTGGAAGTTGAGGTAACTGGGGTTGGGACCCTTAGCAATCGGGTAGAAGATGAGGCTTAGCATGCTCAGCCCTCCATTCAAAAGTTATGCAATTTCAGTTTTGATTCAATCCATTTGACTATTGTGAGAAGCGACATTCCAAGACAGGGGGCCTAAATGCCTAAGTTGAAACTTTCGTTTGCCTCGGCAATATACGACAGGATGCAAGCAATCTATACCGGTGAGGTGCAGCCGGAGGGAATCGAACTTAACTTCATGCAGTTTGATGAACCCCGCGTTATTTTTGACCGAATGTCGGGAGGACTTGAGTTTGACGTTTCCGAATACTCAAGCTCGGAGTTTGTTCAACGCTACGCCAACAAAGCCTGCCCGTTCGTGGCAATACCGATCTTTCCGTCAAGGTCCTTTCGAACCGGCTTTATCTCAATAAGAACGGATAGGGGCATTAATTCACCCAAGGATTTGGAAGGACGCCGCGTCGGTGTACCTCTTTACACAATTACTGCTGCGATCTTCATCCGAGGTTATCTTCAGCATGAGTGCGGAGTTGACGTGAAGAGTATCCAGTGGGTGCAAGGTGCGGTGAATACGGTGGGCAGCCATGGCAACCCAACTGTGCTCCCTTTACTTAAACCGGCAAATATCGAGATCAACAATTCTGGCAAGTCACTTAGCGACCTGATCGACGAAGGATCCATTGACGCAACGATTGGAACCAGTCTTCCCGAATCAATCAGGACAAATCCAAATGTTGACCGGCTCTTTCCTGACTACGTGGAGCTGGAAAAAGAATACTACCAGCGAACCGGCATTTACCCCATTATGCACCTGATCGCCATCAAAAAAGAGATATATGAGCGCTATCCTTTCGTTGCCACAAGCCTTTATAACGCGTTCGTTGAATCTAAAAAGCTCGCGTTGAAGAAAATGTACAACCTGCGTGCCCTGCGTTATATGAACCCATGGCTCATGCGGGATATCGATGAAATATACGATATCTTCGACGGAGATCCCTGGCCATATGGCGTGGAACCCAACAGAAGAACTCTCGAAGCTCTTGTCACTTATCTCGTTGATCAAGACTTGATAGCAGAGCCGGTTCCCGTTGACGACTTATTTGTACCAACCTACGGATAATCGGGATCGCGGACACCAGAAACTGGCTTACTTCCTTCGGATGGTTGCCAAAGATCGCCGCATTGATCGAAGTAATCGAAGGTACGGGCAAGTTCTTTCCACTACGGACCGACCCTAAGTCGGTCCGTGAGAAAAATCGCTGCCCTTAGTCATTGAGACTCGCACAGCCCTGGCCCTGGAGAATCGCACGAGACGTCGTGCTAGTAGTAAGACGCGACACGGATGACAGCGCTCCCCCGGTTCCAACCAATCAGGCCCCTCCAGCTTCAGAGGACCATCAACGCGGCTTAGTCGCAAGCAGCGATACTTAGCATGCGACGCCTGTATTGTCTTTCAACTGATCCCGCTTAGAAAATCCGCCAGCAAAACACCGACCTCTTCAGGAGACGTGATCGTGATGAAGTGTCCGCCGCGCTCCACAAGTTCAAAACGGGACCCTGCAATTTGTTTGGCCGTCTCTTCGCTCCCCTGAAAAGGCCTGACTTGATCCTGGCGGCCTGCGACAACCATCGTCGGGCAGCGAAGCATAGGAAGGAGGCCACGCAAATCTGTTCTAGCAAGTAGCCGATTCGCTTCTGCAAACCCAAACGGGTCATTGGAGAGATAGCGTCCCCGGACATCCGGAAAAACTCTGTCATCTCTGAGTTCCAATTGATATGACTTGTCCAGAGTCATATCAAGCCCTGCCCGGATTCCATTCCTTTCCGCAAAATCAGCCCTCTCAATAAGCGCCGATGCTCTCGCCGGATCGACCCCAAGCGCCGGGTTGCAAAGCGTTATGGAACTGACGCGGTTCTTGAACCGCTCGTAGAACCGCAGTGCCTGAAGTCCTGCTGCCGCCACAGTGACAAGATGGCACTTCACATCCCCAACGACAATATGGATCAACTCGGAAACATCGCTAACCAAATCATCGACGCCAAAAGAGGTTCGCACCTTCTCCGAAAGGCCAGAGCCCCGCTGATCAAATGACAGGACCTGAAAATCGGGCCGAAGATGATGAGCAACTTCACCGAAGCTTTCCAGAGAACCGCCAATTTCATGAAATAGCACTACAAGAGGTTTCCCTGCCGTTCCATCAAGTCTGTAACGAATACTTACTCCATTGGCGTCAATCCAGCTCATGTCTATTTCCCCCAGTCACACCAGCAATCTTTGGTATTTACCGAATTGGACACGTCACCTGCAAAGCCCGCGAAACATGGAATTCCGGTTGAAAACAAGTTAGCAGCGCCGGCCATGGCGGCCATCCGGCCGTGTTATTGCTACGAGTCAGTTTCGTCCAGCGCGTTATGAATTCGTGTCAATCTCGCCTCAAGCTCATTTTGGAAGTTTTGAAGTCCCACCTGCTTGTCGCGGACCTTCGCCTGCAAATCATTAAGTATGTTTATTGCGGCGCTTAGAAGCTCCTTCTTCGGTTTAGATCCGCTTCGGTATTCGATTCGGATCTGATCAAGATGATCTTCAACGGAGAGGATATCTTTGATCTCCTCAAGGTTGAAACCCATTAGAGACTGAAGGTTTCGAATATGACTTACCCTATTGATAACATCCTCGTCATACAAACGTGCACCGCCGCGCGAATAGGCACTGGGTGTCACCAGCCCGAACTCTTCGTAGTATCTCAGCGTCCGCTCCGATATTCCGATCCGCTCCGCAACCACGCCTATGCGTGACAACGGAGTATCTACATTCGAGGTAGTCATTTATATCACCTGCTTGGGAACACTTTGCCGAATTGCCGACGTGCCCATAATGGATTTGCCATATTTATAATATGTGAATCCTTCAAATGAGTTAACCAACCTTGCGCTCCAACTCGGGCTCGTCCAGCACTTCATCTTCGATAACATCCCCGTGGTGGTACTTTCCGCCGCGAAGAACTGAAGCGATCGCTGCTACAACTGTAGCAATTAGAGCAAAGTAGAAAGCTTCATCAAGTCCCTTGCCAAACGATGAGGCAATAAGCCTGGGAAAAAACTCTCTGCCTGTGAGAAATGCTGCGTTTGCTGCTGGAAGGTGAGCCAGAGTTGGTCCCAATAAAGCCTGTATGGGATTGTAGCCTAGCAAAGCCGAAAACAGCGTAGCAGTCGGCGGAAGATGCGAGATCGCGGTTGCCGAGGCAGCCGGCACGCCTTGACTGGTCAAACCACTATAAAGGGCGCCCGGCAAACTTGCAGATAGGCCCGAAATAATCAGAGTAAAAAATATCCCGATTGATAGCACCATCGCTGAGTTCTGAAAAGTTGAGACCATTCCCGAACCAACACCCCGCTGGTTCGGGGGAAGGCTGTTCATTATCCCGGCACGGTTTGGCGAAGCAAACATCCCCATTGCTATACCATTTAGCAGCAGTAGAAGCGCAAACCAGATATAGGAGAAATTGATGGGAACCATCGTAAAGAGAAAGAAGCTTATCGCCGCAGCAAGCATTCCCCCCGTGGCGAAGGGCCGCGCACCATAGTGATCAGATAGGATTCCAGACACCGGTCCAGCAATCAGGAATCCGGCCGTCAGTGGAATCATGTAGATCCCGGCCCACAGCGGCGTACTCTCAAAAGAGTAGCCGTGCAGAGGCAGCCATATTCCCTGCAACCATATAATCAGGATGAACATCAATCCGCCGCGGCCAAGTGACGCCAGCAGACTTGCAATATTACCCGCAGCAAAGGCCCTTATTCTGAACAATGACAGCCGGAACATTGGCTCGGGCACCTTTGTTTCAATGACAGCGAATGCTGCCAGCATCAAAATCCCGAGAAACAGAACGATAAGGACGAAGGGACTGGTCCAGCCCATCATGTGGTGGCCATAAGGCATTATTCCATAGGTGATGCCGACAAGTACAGATATCAACCCAACAGCAAAGGTCAGATTTCCCCACCAATCAATCTGAGCCCTGGTCCTCACTCCGCGTTCCTCGAGTTTCCAGTATGCCCAAAGCGTACCAACAATCCCGAAAGGAACCGACACAACGAAAATGAGATGCCAGTCAACGGGACCTAACAGCCCACCAATGATCAGCCCTAGGAACGACCCGGCGATACCTGCAACATTGTTGATGCCGAGGGCTAAACCGCGCTCGTTTTTTGGAAAGGCATCCGTGAGAATTGCA
>SCQM01000016.1 GCA_004298555.1 Actinomycetota bacterium
GATCATAAAGGATTGCCACTCGATGGGATTCGGCATGTTCTCTTTTCAGCCCGCCGCATTTGTAGGTAATGAGCGCCGTTGGAAGGAAGACTATTCCGTGCTGGATCCCGATGTGATCTGGTCAAAGATCGAGGAGGGAGCAGGTGCCAAGCTGCCCTATAAGATTTTTCAAACAGGAGACTTTCGCTGCAATCGAACCGCTTTCGGGTTTTACGTAGGTAACAAATGGTATCCGGTGCTTGACGAAGATAGCGATAGTGACCTTTCTGTCCGGGATGAGTTTTTCAGGTATCTAGGCGGGGTTCACTGGAGCGCGCCGCTACCACTGCTATTGACTCGTCTGACGCGCGCCGCCATTGCCCAACCGCATCTGATTCGCGTAACGCTCGGATGGCTTAACAGAACTGTGCACAGAATCGGCGGTTGGCCTAAGGCAATCAGGGCACTGGCATCTAAGCAGGTAATCCCGGTCACCTTTGTGATGCACCGATTTATGGATGCCGAAGATGTGCGGCCAGCCTGGGACATGCTCAAAAAAGGTGTAATGAGCGACGACATCGTGATTCGCGAGACCCAGGAGCGACTCCAGTCCTGCTTCTATGGTATGGCACATCCAGAGAGTGACGAAATCGTTCCAGCTTGCGTGCAGCATTCGGTGTTGGATCCTGGTGAAAATGCTGCGCTTGCCCAGCTTCTGCCATTGCCACACGTGCGGAAAGTATCAGCGGAACAGTCGCTTCCATCATGCGGTGTGAGGGAGCCTTAATGATCGGCATCATTTCCGGCTCGGGAATAGACAGTTGGCCAGCATTGGAAGACAAGGAACTTAGGACCTTTCGCACAAAATATGGCGAGGCCGAGCTGTCCATGGGACGCTTTGCTGGTGAAGATGTGGCGCATCTGTCCCGTCATGGACATAGGCATGTCCGATTGTCCAATCATGTAAATCATCGCGCCAACATTGCCGCTCTTGATGAAGCCGGGGTGGATGCGATTATCTCGCTTAGCGTCTGCGGGGCTGTCGAGGGCACTCTTCCACTTGGATCAGTGGTAGTTTTCGACGACTTTTACTTTCCTTCAAACAGGCTTCCAGATGGAACCATCTGCACCTGGTATGAGACGCCAGGAGATCCACAACGTGGGCACTGGATTTTTGACCAACCGTTCAGTGCGGAGCTGCGCAAACTGCTGATCGCAGCGGGAAACGATCTCGGCCTTGAGCTTGTTGGCAAAGGCTGCTATGGCCATGTGGACGGGCCCCGGTTCAATTCACGGGCCGAGATCGCCGCTCTTCGCGCCAGTGGGGTGAACGCCATCAGCCAAACGGCTGGACCGGAGATCGTCCTTGCCGGAGAACTTCAACTGCCATTTGCCCTGATTGGCTTTATCACCGACTATGCGAACGGTGTAAGTCACGAATCCCAGCCGGCGTTTGAAATCGCTGAGGCAGTAGCACGAAGCGGTAAAGTGCTCCCCTCTCTTGTCGGGCACGTCTTGCTCAAGTTGAAAAGTCAGGTCATTCGTCCCAGTGGATTTGTCTACAGGTTTGAGTCATGAAAACCTCTCCAGCGATAGTGATAATGGCCAAGGCGCCAAGGCCCGGATCAGTAAAGACCCGGCTCGCCCCTCTTCTCGGTGCTGCTCGCTGCAGCGAGTTACAAGAGTATCTAATCTGTCAGGCTGTCTCCCTCGCCACCTTGGTTGCACCTACCTATGTCGCCTTCGACCCCATCGATGCAGACGGCGAGATGAGACAGCTGGTGGCAGATGAAGTGGCTATGTTTGTTCAGCGCGGGATGAATATCGGTGAGCGCATGGCCAATGCAATTGAAGAGGTCTTCGCACTCAGCAACGGTCCGGTACTGGTAAGCGGCACCGATGTTCCCACTTTGAAAGAGCACCATCTCAGGGCCGCATTGGCCGCGCTCGATATTGGCCATGATATTGTCTTTGGCCCGGCATTCGACGGCGGTTACTACCTGACCGGGTTATCCAAGCCGATCCGAGGGCTTTTCGATATCGATCCGACTCTATGGAGTGGACCGCGAGTACTTGAGGCGAGCATTGAAGCAGCCAGGCGCTTGGGCCTTAGCATAGCAACGGTCCAAAAGTTACGCGATCTTGATACCACCGACGACGCAACGGCAATGCTCGCTGAAGGCGACCTCTCTCTCGAACTTCGTGAAATACTAGATCCGAAGCCTCTATCCACCGTTGTTGGGATGACAAATGCCAGCGAGTAATCGGCCAGGCGGGTTCAACCCTCAGCCAACCACCCCCTCGGTCTCGATAATCGTGCCAGTGCTAAACGAGTCCTTGAATATCGCGGGAAGCATTGAGAGGATTATTAGAGACTTTCCAGATTGTGAACTGATCGTAGTGGACGGCGGTAGTAGCGACAACACCGTGGAATTGGCGTCACAGTACGCAAAGGTAGTTACTTCTAAACCAGGAAGAGCACTCCAGATGAACACTGGGGCCGTGGCAGCATCTTCTGAGGTACTTTGGTTTATCCACGCGGATGTCGAAGTTGATGCCCGTGCACTCCATCAGATCAGGGCGGCTCTCGGAAATGAAGAAGTCGTCGGTGGTGGCCTATCGCTCCGATTCGACAAACGGAGCTTTGGCCTTCTGTTTCTTTCCTGGAGTTCGAACCTTCGTGCAAAATACCTCCACTGGATCTTTGGGGACCAGTCACTTTTTGTCCGTAGAAGCGCATTCGAGGCGATTGGGCAGTTTCCAGACCTTCCAATTTTTGAGGACATGGAGCTGTCGAGAAGACTCCACAAATCTGGAAAGCTTGTTCTTTTACGAGCGA
>SCQM01000131.1 GCA_004298555.1 Actinomycetota bacterium
CTGTGCAGCTTCCTGATATTTCGAAATATGTAAGTCCATAAAACCACAGGGTAGAATCCGATTTTCAGTGGGAGAATGACCCATCGCAGTGGACCCGTGCCATTAGCTCTTTTTCCTCATGATTTTCAATTGCCTACGACCACTGGGACTAAAAAGACCTCCACCTGCTCCAGCTGCTCTTCGTGGTACCTTATAAATCCCAGTTCCACCAGATGGGCGTTCTCCGATTTCCTCTGTCAATACTTGAGCTGGCGACGAAGTTGACCGTGAGTAATTCTCCGTCGCAACCAACAGTTCGCCGTCTTCTCGTTGATGAAGGCGAACCTCTTCGGGCAATTCTTCAGGAACCTCCCCATGGATAGACCGAGCCTTCAAGACAAGGTCAGGTCGAGGTTCAGACTCAACCGTAGCGTACTTACCCTCCCCTGAGCGTGAGACAATCATTGCTTTCTTAGGCCTTCCGACGCCCCGTGCCATTCTGGCTTCATTGGCCAACTTATAGGCGATATATGCCGTGATTGGCGGTAATACTATTAGAAATACCCTGAATGTCCATAAGACTAAGTTGAGTGACACAGTGAAGAAGTTAGCTAAAACATCGGTTGACGACGCAAAGAACAGCACCGTATAAAAGGTCGTACCCCCGACTCCGATAGAGGTTCGCCAAGGGTTATCCCGAGGATTGTCGAGCAAATTGTGATACCCATCATCCCTGGTAAATTTCCGCTCAATCCATGGCCAGGCCATCAACAGCGTAAAGGTGACTCCAGGAAGAAGCACAGCAGGAAAGAACGCGTTTGGAATTGTGTGTCCAAACCCGGTGATCTCCCAGGAGGGAAATAGCCGCAGCGCTCCATCTAGCCAACCCATATACCAGTCAGGCTGAACAGCATAAGAGACTTTGTATGGAACGTAAGGACCATATAGCCAAATCGGGTTGATCTGGAACAAACCTCCCAAAGCAGCTAAGACTGCTGCAGTTAGGAACAAAAAACCCCCAGCCTGAAGTGCATATGCCGGCCACATCGCAACCCCAACAACATTTCTCTCGGTCCTTCCATTACCTTTATACTGAGTGTGCTTCTGATGCCACATGATCGCAATGTGCGCACCCAAAAGTCCCAGCATTAGCGCCGGGATAAGGAGTATATGAATGGTATAAAATCTTGGAATAATGACGTGCCCAGGGTACTGTCCACCAAACAAGAATGAGGCTATGTAACTGCCGACAACCGGTACCGAGAGAATAATCGAGTACGCAATTCGTATACCGGTTCCAGAGTTAAGATCGTCTGGCAAAGAGTAACCAATAAATCCTTCGACGATAGCAAGGATTAGCAATGTGGACCCTATCAGCCAGTTGATCTCGCGAGGCTTCCTGAACGCACCCGTGAAAAAGACTCTAAGAAGATGCACGACTATGGCTGCAACAAAGACGTTTGCAGCCCAGTGATGCATCTGCCGCATGACCAGGCCAGCTCGAACGTTGAACGACAGGTTCAGAGTGGAAGCATATGCCTGGGAGACAACTTGACCTTTGAGCGGCGTATAAGAGCCGTGATAGACAATTTATGCCATTGAAGGATTAAAGAAGAACGTCAGAAATATTCCTGTCAAAAGCAAGATTATGAAGCAATACATCGCGATTTCGCCAAGCATGAATGACCAGTGATCTGGGAAAATCTTGTTTAGAAATTTCCGGTTAAATTTGGCCACACCCAGGCGTTCGTCCATCCAGTCCATAGGTTTGTAATCCATTTCCACTCCTAAAATCCGAGAGCTATAGGTTGGTCACGGCCAGCTCGGACCCAGAAAGAACCATTGGAACTGCCCGTCAATTGAAATTGCGATAGATCAGTAACAACTCCAAATACCAGTTGCGCCGTACCGATGTTTCACGCGTTCTCGTCCGAAAGGAGACCTACTCATGTGCTCGACCGCCGATCCAATAACCAGCAATCATGAGGACCCCTAACCCAATCAAAATTGCCACAAAGCCTTCAGCAACCGGCCCTACCCATCCCAAGCCAAGACCACCGACATCGTTAGGATGTTGGATAACGTTTTTTACATATTTTGTTATGTCTGCAACTTGTTGGTTAGACAGGTTTCCAGTCCCGAAACGAGGCATGTTTAACGGACCAGTACGGATTGCTTCTGCAATTTGCGTGGTCGATGCGTTGTGCAATGAGGGAGCGTACACAGAATTTGCAAGAGCATCTCCAACACCTGTGATAGTGTGGCACGCCGCGCAATTGGTGGCGAATAGTCCTTCACCGGCACTAAGCGAAGCAGCCCCCAAATTCACCTGTGGAATATGCGGTCCACCACTTGCAAGGGAAGTAACGTAGGCATCGATAGCCAACGTTTGCGAGCGGCTAAACCGTGGTGGTTTACGAATGGGTTGCACCGTCGGATCTGCTAGTGGCATACGCCCTGTCGACACCCAGAAATCTATGGTAGCAGCTCCCAGTCCCTGAAGATTTGGCGCCCGGCTGGTTCCCACTGCAGCATCTCCATGACAACTAGCGCAGCTCTCGACGAATAGCGTCTTGCCCAATGCGATAGTGGATGGATTCAGCTTCAGTTGGGTAATAGGCGCTTTGTTAGCCCCCTTTGTTCCTTCATATGTAACCGAATTGGCACCTTGCAAACTTGAAACACTGTTTGAGGTTGATGCCGAAGCTGTTTGTGAAAAAATGGCCAGCCCAGACACCGATGCCGCAATACCTAGCACCAGAGGAACTAGAGTCTGCCGACGACTTTTGCGATGAAGTTTCAACTAACTATCTCCTTGTGAACCAGCAAGAGGGTTATGTATAGAACAACCCAACCGATATCGACAAAACGCCACTAATCGACTGAATGACTCGAGGCACTCCCGGATCTTTTGAGCTTTCCAAAAGCAGAGTCCGGCGTGCACCTTTACGGCCCAGCCCTACTACCAGTTTGGGGGAACAACTAGCCGTAGGACTGGGCCAGCTCGTGTCAAGATCTGCATCGTTCCTAGCTATGTCTACCTAGACAAACGATCACGACTTTTCACCAATCGGGTATCGTGTTTTCTGACGATTCCTAGCACCGTCAGAAAGACGGGCTCCTTCGACCCCGACTGGAAGAGTGCCAGTGGCAGACAAGTCAAGTGAGTCGAATTCAGTGTCTGGCATTCTACGATCGAAACTTACCGCCTTTTGTGTAAGCGATAGCGTAAGAGCGATAGCGATATCGGAATCAATTATCCCTAGCTTTCGGGCTGCGACGGCGATTCGTGTTTGGCATCGGCAATCAATAGAATGTATGGCCGCCGTTTTTGCAGCCGAGCCAACCGCAACCCCAAGGTCAATGTCTCGCAGATTGCAAGTTGGACCTTTGAATTCCAGCTCGTTCGAGTCATCGCGAATCTTCTTAGTGGCGTGCAAAAATTCCGCACATGTTGCAAATCCACATGCCCCGCAATCGTAGTTTGGTGGATACCAATCCTTAAGGCCGACGAACACGACAGCATCGATTGTGTTAGCAACTTCTGCATCACGGAACCATATGTTCTCTCGCCGTTCCTTCCCCCTTCTGCGCATCCATTGCGACAATGAACTGAGAGTTTCTCTGTCGTCAATTATTATTGTTTCAAAAAAGTTCGGCTTGCCCTTCAACATGAGCTGTCCACCAGATCGTGGAGCCGTGATCGCCGAAGCAGCCATGAGCTTTGCAACCTGGACGACGGTTTCGACGCGAAGGTCATCGTAGGTGATGCGGGTCATGATGCCACCAGCTCGGGTTCTGGATTTTTCCTGCACCAGGCATAGAGAGCGTCATACACAAAACTCGCACGCTCCAAGAGCAGATAGTCGTCGCTTTCAACATCTAGGCCCCCAAGTCCAATCGCTAACAAACCTGGCCCGGCTGGGTCTGTAGATACTTCACCCTCTATATCAGCGGCATGGACAATTTTCGCTAGCCGCACAAGGGCAGGATCGTTACGCAACTTGAAATCGTCAATTAGAACTTCAAACGTACACAAACCGTTGCGATGATTGTATTTTGCTCCTGGTGCATCAAAACTCGTCGCCCCAAGGGACTCGGCCTGGTCCAGCACCTCACCCGCCGGGACATAATAGATTTCAGCCCTGGGATCGATAAACCGCTTTATTAACCATGGACAGGCTATTCGATCTGTCTTTGGCCTTGCCCTTGTAATCC
>SCQM01000132.1 GCA_004298555.1 Actinomycetota bacterium
TTGTGTCAATACATGATCTGTCGACCCGAATATAATAATTGGCAGCTACCAGGAGAATCACCTTCGGGACCTCAGGAAAAGGTGCGGCCGACTGACTTTTTCCGGCCGTTCGACATAATTGGCCCTGCGCGTTTAAGTGGGAAGGCTTCCACCCCGACTGATGCTGGCCGAGTGAGAGCGTTGGGAACCTCGCGCGCCACCTAGCAGCTCACGGGAGCACAAAACCAAAGACGGCGTCACTCGGAGCAGAAACATCCTCCTGAGCAGATTGGCAGGGCCTGCAGTTGCCCCGCAAGTACGCTGTCAGCAACCGCGCAGTTGTCGGGCTTATTTGCCTCGACCGGGCTGTGCGTGAGCGTGACCGCTCCACCAGCGGTGTTGTAGATGCCGCCGCCCACACCGTAGAGCGGGCCGTAGGGGTTGCTACTGCAGCAGCCATTGTCGCTGATCGTGCTGTCTTCAACCGTTAGCGTGGCGTTTTCGTTGATGACGCCAATACCGCCGCCAGTGATCGTGGTCAGGCTTGTACCGGCGCCGACAAGGCGTACACTCTTTTCGATCGTGAGGTCTCCAGCGTAGATGCCGGCGCCGATTGAGATCGTGTCACCGTTACTGGCCGCAGCCAGCGCGCCGGCAATCGTCGTGTACTGACAGCCGCTGGTGCAGACGGTCAACGTTGCTGCCGAGGCTGGCGCGGCAGCGACCACCTGCGAACCGACTACCGTCCCCAACGACGCCACTAACCCGATCACTGCCCTGCGGCTGCGACTAGAGTCAATTTACCACATGACTTCCACCCCCGCCGAGAGATGTCTGGATTAGAGACAAAGCGTACATCTTCAGTGGAAGTCCCAAGTTAAACAACCTTAACACTGAGGGTCCCAAGTGGGTAGCGCCCGGGCCATCCCCAGGGAGAAGCGCCTTGGCGGCGACGTAGTCGGTCGGCATCGCCTGTTATGGGAGAAGGTCTCGCCAGACCTATCGGCAACGCCGACAGCTGTTGGGCAACGCATTGACGGATTGCTGTAAGTGTGCAGATCTCATATTTGTCGCAGATCGCTTCATCTAAAGCTTGCCTGTCCTCCGCTGAGCCGCCCGTCTGACCCGGCCTTGATCCGAGAGTCTTCTCGGCCTGTTTTGCTCTTTCTATCCGCAGCAGTCTTGTAGCTCTTCCACCAAAAGGGAGAACAACGTAACTGACCCAGGGACGATCTTTGACATATGCCCTTGAACCGCAGTTGTTGCAAAAGATATCGCCTATCACCTGTTGGACGGCAATCTCAGCAATTGGTCCCGACCGTCTATAGAACAGAATTTCAATATCTTTGAGTGCTACAAATGCACGGCAGATGTCGCTAGGATCGGTTAGGACAGGGATGCTTTGGTTTTTGTTTTTCACACTTCAAATGCTACAAGTATCCCTGCCGCCATGACTGGATTCCGATGATCCCGCACCACTTGACCCCGTAAATACCGGAAGAACCGACAAAGTTACCACGTCATCTAGCTCACTTTGATCCGGCCTTAGTGATTGCTTGTACAGCAGTTACGCGATCAGAAAACGTTCGTCGCCAATTTCCACCTCGACTCTTAATTCACCACCGACCGCCTCGATATACTTGCGTAAGGTGTCGAGCTGCGCACGTTCGATATCGCCATGCTCGATCCGTGAGACGCGATTCTGACTGACCTTCAGGCGGCTAGCAAGTTCCACCTGTGTGATGTTAGAAGCTTCACGTAGCTCGCGAAGGCGATAAGCCCTGACTTCCTCTAACATTCGTTTTTTGTGAGCCTCCACAACCTCGCGGTTGAGAGGACGCCTTGCGAGCATGTGCTCCAGATTCCTTGTCATCAAAGTCCTCCTCTCTGTTTCCTAATGTGCTCATCGAAGCGGCTATCGGCAACCGGAATGTTCACCTCATACCACTTCTTCCAACTTCTCGATTTGTCTCCCGCCACTAGCAGAACTGCGTTTCGTTCGAAATCGAAGGCGAAGAGAATTCTCAACTCGGAGTGCCCTTTAGTGCCTGGACGCAACTCCTTCATGTTCTTGTGACGTGATGCCTTCACGGTATCGACCAACGGACGCCCAGCTGCGGACCCCAGTCACAAAACAACTCGAGAGCAGCGATAACCCGTTCGTAAGAGTTCTGATCGAGGTCATCGAGCCAGGACTCCACGAGTTCGAGATTCACTTCCCACATAGAATCAGTATACAACATATAGGGTGTACAACTCAAGGGTTGTTAGGATTTGCCAAGCAGATTGTCGCCATTACTAAGCACGCGATCGTATCCGGTAGTCGCGATGCCCGTTCCTAGGGCCTAGCAATTCCAGCTATAAGCACGAGCAGATATAGAGGTGGCAGATATGCCAGGCAAAATGTTGTGATATAGAAAACGAGTGGAGATGAGGGGACTCGAACCCCTGACCCCCTGCGTGCAAAGCAGGTGCTCTACCAGCTGAGCTACATCCCCAGACTTTCGACTGGTGGGGCTAGCTGGAATCGAACCAGCGACCTCAGCATTATCAGTGCTGCGCTCTAACCGGCTGAGCTATAGCCCCAATCGCCCTAGACAGACTAGATGGCAATTCTAAAGGTTCGTGTCATCTAATCCAACGAGTACGGAGATACCGCCGACGTATTCTGAGGCAAGATTAAAGAGCATTGCGCCGACAAAGGTCAGGATCGTTGCGATCAGAACCCAAACAACACCAAAAGAACCCACAACTATAAGTATGCTGGTCCCAGAGACGTGATAAGTGCTTGACCCGATTAGCTGGTTCACAAAGTGATTCAGCTTAACAATCAGGCCGGCTGACCCGGCAAACCTCCACATAACCGAACCTGCTATCAGCATCACAATCAAAAGGGTGACGTAGAACAAAAATGCCACTTTGGCTAGAGACACCGCAGAAATAGCGAGGATCTTCCGCCTTTGAACGCCTCTTACAGATTTGCCGCTAACCGTTTTTCCCAAAGCCTTTTTTCGAACCCTAGATCGGGAAGCAGAGCCATTCCTGGCTGGCCCTCCTCTAATTGTCCGCCCTGCCGATGAAGCGCTCATATAAATTCCAGCTAAACCTTTCTGTCAGGCCATCATCCCCCGTGTTGAGCGAGATATGGCCTTTTGTCACTTTAATGACTTTGGGAAATCATAGCCAACGATTTATACCTCTGTGGTACATCATTCCTCAATATCCACTCCGGTGAGCACTGGAGCGACGGAAGCTACTGTCTCGCCGGAAGCAAGATTGATAATGTGAACTCCAGTCGCGTCCCTGCCCTGTAGTGCGACCTCGCGGACGTTTGTCCTGATTGTAACTCCAGACGATGAGACCAAAAGAACCTCGTCGTCCTCAGAAACCGTAAATGCTGAAATAAGCTCGCCTTTTGCCTGAGTCAATCGAATAGCCCTTACACCCTGGCCGCCTCGGCTCTGAGCTGTAAACAAATTCACTTTGGTCCTCTTGCCGTATCCGCCTTCAGTAACAAGAAGCACCTGGAGGTCATCCTGAGCAACCAGGCAATCTACGACCTCGTCTCTAAACCTCAGCTTCATGCCCCGGACACCTGATGCGTCCCGGCCTACCGATCTAACTTCTTCTAGTGAAAAACGAATTGCTGAACCCATCCTTGAAAACATCAGAAGGTCGACAACCTTGGGTGCCACGATGACTCTAACCAACTCGTCACCATCTCTCAGGGACAACGCTATAAACCCGTCCCGACGGGACTTGTCATATTCCGAAAACACCGTCTTCTTGACCAGTCCGGCTTTCGTCACGAACACTAAAAAGGTCTCGTCGTCATACGACCTCGTGTCAAGCACCGTTGCAATTGTTTCACCAGGTGAAAGTGGCAAAAGGTTTACTATCGCCGTCCCCCGCGCTGCCCTGTCCTTGACCGGTATTTCATGAACCTTTAGACGGTAAACCTTCCCCTTGTTGGAAAAGAACAACAGATACGAGTGGGTCATTGTATTTATGACCTGAGTTACGAGGTCTTCCTCTTTAACCTTGGCGCCTTTCACTCCCCTGCCGCCGCGGCCCTGAGTCCGGAATGCGTCCGACGACATCGCTTTGATGTAACCAGACTTGGTCATCATCACAACCATCGGTTCATCTTCAATCAGATCCTCAAGGCCGATCTCACCGATATCGTTGGTAACCTCGGTGCGTCTAGGCTCGGCAAACTCTTCCTTGATTGCTCTCAACTCAGTTTTGATAACTTCATGAAGCCTTGCTGGATCGCCAAGGATGGCCTCAAGCTCCGCAATTGTCGCAAGCAAGGCGGTCATTTCATTCTCTAGCTCTGATCGACCAAGCCTGGTTAAACGACCGAGAGTCATATCAAGAATATGGTTGGCCTGGATCTCGGAAAATAGAAATGGTGCTGCCATTAGCCCGCTTCTCGCAGCTGCGCGGTCGTCTGAGCCTCTAATCAAAGTTATGACGGCATCTAACTGATCGATACACCGGAGCAGGCCTTCAACAATGTGCGCACGTTCCCTGGCTTTGCGCAGCCGTGTCTGAGTACGGCGGGTGACGACCTCTATCTGATGCATCACATATGCAGTTAGCGCCTGTGAAAGATTAAGGGTCCGCGGGATGCCGTCGACGAGCGCAAGCATATTGACCGCAAAGGAGCCCTGCATTGGAGTGTATTTGAAGAGGTTATTCAACACAACATTGGGGTTGGCGTCGCGCTTGAGATCTATAACCAGCTTGTTGACTCGGCCAGCCGAGTCGTTTTGGGTCTCTCTGATGCCATCGAGTTCCTTGGAATTCACCAGTTCGGCTATCTTACGCTCGATCTGTTCCACGGAAGTCTGATACGGAATCTCAGTTACCACAATGCGGTAACCGCCGGTTTTTGTAGCTTCGATATTGGCTATTGCCCGGGTTTTGATGGATCCCCTGCCGGTTCGGTAGGCGTCATGGATCCCCTGCCTACCAAAAATCTGGCCGCCGGTTGGAAAGTCCGGACCGTGGACGAAGGTCATCAATTCGTCCGGCGTGGCCGCCGGATTGTCGATCAGATAAATTGCCGCATCTATGACTTCGCCGAGATTGTGAGGAGGAATGTTTGTTGCCATACCGACAGCAATGCCTTGCGAGCCGTTCACCAGCAGGTTTGGAAATCTCGATGGAAGCACTACCGGCTCTTGTTCAGAGCCGTCGTAGTTGGCGATGAAATCAACAGTGCCTTCATCGATACCAGCCATCAACTGAAGGCTTATGGGCGCCAGCCTGCATTCCGTGTATCGCGAAGCCGCTGGACCAGTGTCAGGATCCGGTGAGCCAAAGTTTCCGTGGCCGTCGATGAGCGGGTGCCTGAGCGAGAAATCCTGCACCATTCGGGCGAGCGCGTCGTAAATCGCGGAATCGCCGTGAGGGTGGAATTTTCCCATCACGTCGCCAACTACTTTGGAGCATTTCACGTGCGGACGGTCCGGTCTCATCCCCTCCGAGAACATCGAGTATAAAATGCGCCTGTGAACGGGTTTCAGCCCGTCGCGCGCATCCGGAAGAGCTCTGGAGACAATTACCGACATGGAATACTCCAAAAAAGAGCGTTCCATCTCCTCTTGTATTTCGATTGGCTCGATCACACCGACAAATAGCCCGTTGGGATCGTTTCTGTTATCAGGACTCAATTCGTTTCCTCTTTATTTCCGCTTTAAATATCTAGGAATCGTACGTCTTTGGCGTTGGTCTGGATGAAACGTCTCCTAGATTCAACATCCTCACCCATCAAGACTGAGCACACATCGTCTGCGAGCGCCGCCTGGTCGGCATTAATCTGTAGCAGCGACCGCTTTGACACATCCATCGTGGTATCTCTGAGCTCATCAAAGTCCATCTCCCCGAGTCCTTTCAGGCGCTGGAACTCGGCCCTGTGGTTAGGGTGCTCCGCAAGAAATGCGGCTTTGGCACTCTCGTCTTTGAGATACACTTTTTCTTTTCCTACAAGAGTGGAGAAAAGCGGCGGCTGCGCGACATATACAAAGCCTCCCTCCACAAGCGGCTTCATTTGACGGAAGAAAAATGTCAAGAGAAGGGTGCGAATGTGAGATCCATCGACATCGGCGTCAGCCAAAATAATGATTTTGTGGTAACGAATCTTCGTCAAGTCAAAATCGTCTGCCAGCCCGGCCCCGATTGCTGAAATCAGAGCCTGGATCTCGGTATTCTTCAGCATTTTGTCGATTCGGGCACGCTCAACATTGAGAATCTTTCCCCGGATCGGAAGTATCGCCTGAGTTCTGGGGTCCCTGGCATCTTTTGCCGAACCCCCAGCGGAATTCCCCTCCACGATGAATATCTCCGACTCCCGCGGATCTTTGGACGAACAGTCGACAAGCTTCCCGGGAAGACCGGCTCCCTCCAGAGCTGATTTGCGTCGAGTCAGATCCCGTGCCTGGCGGGCGGCGACTCGGGCCCTTGCGGCAATTATTGCTTTTTGAACTATCTGAGATGCTTCGCGGGGATTCTCTTCCAACCACTCCGCCAGCTTGTCGTTAGTTGTTCTTTCGACCAGCGATCTGATCGAGACGTTCCCCAACTTTCCTTTTGTCTGCCCTTCGAACTGGGGATTCTGCAATCTAACTGCGATAATCGCAGTCAGCCCTTCCCTTATGTCCTCGCCTTGAAGATTCTCTTCTTTTTCTTTGAGCAAATTCTTGCCGCGGGCGTATTTGTTCAGGACGTTGGTCAAAGCCTTGCGAAACCCCTCTTCGTGCATTCCTCCGTCAATTGTGGCGATTCCGTTTGCATAGGAATGAATCGATTCGTAAAATCCCGTGTTCCATTGAAACGAGATCTCTACTTCCTGGACATCCTCACTCTGCGCGAAATAGCCCACCTTTTTAAAAAGAGACTCTTTGGAATGATTCAAATGCCGTACGTAGTCAATAATTCCGCCGTCGTACTTGAAAACTACAGTCTGTTCCCTGCCAGCTCTTTGATCCTCAAACTGGATTTCCAGGCTCCTGTTCAGAAATGCCATCGTCTGCAATCTCTCAGTTATCGTCTGAGCACGGAAATCTATCTCTTCGAAGATTGTTGGATCCGGCCAGAAGGTCACCGTTGTTCCGTGTTTCCTTCCCTTTGACTTGCCAACCATTTCCAATGGCCCGACAGGCGTGCCACCGTTCTTGAATTCCATTTGGTAGGACTTCCCGTCCCTATCGATCTCAAGCAGCAACCTTTCAGAGAGCGCGTTTACGACCGAGACGCCTACGCCGTGAAGGCCACCTGATACTTTGTAACCGCTCCCGCCAAATTTTCCGCCGGCATGCAAAATTGTTAGGACGACTTCTGCGGCACTCTTATTCTCATACTGCGGATGCTTGTCTACGGGAATTCCCCTGCCGTTGTCCACTACCTGGCATGATCCGTCCGGCAAAATAGCGACTTTAATCTTGTCGCAGTAGCCGGCCATGGCTTCATCGATAGAGTTGTCTACCACTTCCCAAACCAGGTGGTGCAGTCCCGAAGGCCCGGTGGAGCCAATATACATTCCCGGCCGCAATCGAACTGGTTCAAGACCCTCCAAGACGGTGATTGCTTCGGCGTTATAATCGTTCATATTTGCTTGTGAATCATCTTGAAGACCGGCGTTCATCGCCATTTCGAATCGACCTTTCGGCATAGCTGTAGTTAAAGAGAAATCGCTGAATAAGGGTGGGAAAACTCTGAATTCAGTCTAGCCCAAATGCCTAAAACGTCGGGCATAACTAGCTCCAGTTTTAACTTCTATTTTGTCTACTACCTGCGTCTTTAGAAAACCATTGATGAGATTTGCGATCGAGGGGCCGCTAAGCGACAATTCTTTTGCCACAGCTGGATTCGCTGCTGCGACTATCAGGGAGCTGCCCTGGATTGACAGTGGCTTGCTCTGGGTTGCCAGATAAGGTCCGACTATGTCCGGCCACCTGTCGAAGACCTCGTGCGTGGATGTGTTGGCTGGCATTCTCATGGATTTTGCCAGCGATTTGAGAGTTTCATTTATGCGCGGAGTGTCTTCATCATCTGGCTTTTTGATTAAATACATGACTGCCTGACATCACCCGAAATCAGAGAACTTCCCTCAATAAAGAGTATCAACAAGCATTCCGTTCTTTATGTGTATTTCCATTGTCGGTTCAATAATTTTCGGGATGTTTCCCGTAGTTGTCAAAATTGTCTGACCGGCCGATACAGAACCAAGAATTGCCCCGCTGCGCTGAGCGTCCAGCTCTGAAAAAACGTCATCGAGCAGCAAGATTGGATCTTCACTCTCCCTGTCTTTGTATAACGAGTGAAAAGCTATCTTGAGCGCGTAAGCTGCAGTTCTTTGCTCCCCTTGGGAACCGTTATGTCTGATCGGGTGACCATCCAGATCTATCTCCAACTCATCCCTGTGGGGCCCGGTTCCATTAATCTGCCTTCTCAAATCATCTTTTCTGCTCTTGACCAACTCTTCATAGAGGTCGCCTTCCCAGCTGCAGTTGTAATTAAGCGTGATGAGTTCTCTACCGCCTGAAATCCTTCTGTACGCTTGTGCAACATATGGTGTGATCAAAGCCACCAAATCACGTCTTAGCTCCGCCAGCTTGGAACCATAGAGCCCCAGCTGCTGGTCCCAAACATCCAAAGTAGAAGCTATATCAGGGGAAAGTTGTCCGCCACTTTGCTTTAAAAGCATTCCCCTTTGCCTCAATACCTTCTCAACGCTGGAGATAGTTGACGATCCCCTCGGAAAGAGCATCGCCACGCACTGGTCTAGGAAATCCCGTCTAACAAAAGGGGCTCCACGCACCACTTCTATATCTTGAGCTGCGAAAACCGTGACAGGAATGGTCTTGCTTATATCGGAAATCCTTGACAGCGGTTGCTTATTAATTGTGAATCGATCGCGGCCGCCCTT
>SCQM01000133.1 GCA_004298555.1 Actinomycetota bacterium
GAGTCGGGGTATCGCGAGTCGTATTTACGAGTTCAAAGGCGGCAGTGGGCACCCTGCAGCATCCCTATATACACCCAGATTACGAGCCAGTCTCGGAGAGCGTGCAGACAAATCCTTACGACGTGTACGGATCCGCCAAGCTGGCAGCAGAAGTACTGGGAAAGCAGCTGGCTGAGAAGTTTGGCATCGATTTGATCGTGCTGCGCTTGGCATCAACCTATGGACCGGGCAAAACAGTACGTCACGGAAAGGTGGGGATTCTTAGCGCAATAATTGAGGGCGCGCACCGAGGAGAGCCTGTCAAGATTTCCAGCGGCGCCGACCAGAAGAATGACTTCTTGTACTGCAAGGATATTGCTCAGGCTGTGGCAAAAGCGGGTAACGCGAACCTTGGCGGTTATCACATGTTCCATATCGGCTCCGGAAAACTGTCATCGCTTCGCGACTTTGTGGCGGTGCTTCAGAATCAGTTGCCGGATTCCGATATTGCAATCGGCGACGGGCTAGATTACGCGGGTGGAGGAAGCGGCCATTACTTTCTCATGGATATACAGGCAGCAAGGACCATGCTCGATTATCAGCCTTTGTATGACGTCGAACGCGGTGTGGCGGACTATGTCTCGAGCCTCCGCCTCCATGCAAAAGGTTAACGGGTCGCGACCGAATTGCCGCTCGTTCGGTCCAGTCCCACGCAACTGAGCCAGACCGCAGATCTGATTGAGCAGCGGACAATCGATACCAGTGCGGACATGTTTTCAGACCGCCGGCCAAAAGCGCGGCCTGCCAATTCAACCGATCGAAAATCAAGCCCGTAGCCCAGGCACGGTTGTCCCGTACAAGGTTTCGCCTGCTTACGGGAACAGCGGAAGCCGGATGACGCAGATCCATTTCCCTACATCTGGGGCTTGCATTGGATTCATCATCTTCCCTTGGCCCAATTTCACACAGAGTAGACGTAAGGCACAGGGTCTCTTGAGTAGTCCTCGTAGCGCCCCTCTTTGGTGATGCCGGGAATCTCAGGAATCCAGTCTTCTTTTAGAAGCTCGTCGGGATCTCCGAACTTTCCAGCGAGTGCGCGCACCTCGGGGTTGTCCAAAGCTGTGAGATGACCGTCCTCTATGACGCGAATCACCTCTCCGGCCTTAGTCGTGACATCGAGAGTCGGAAAGAGAAGGTGAACATGCAGATGACCGTAGAGCATGCTGCGATCAGCTGCCCAGTCTTCAAACTCGCTGCGCCATGATGTTCCCAGGCCAATGTGGATCACGCCCGAGCGCCGCCTTTCCCACTCAGAGCCGCCTGACGACTGCAGATGGATTCCCTGGGGCCTTCTTATCTTGGGGTTCGTCCCGATTGCCACTTCCCACAGCCAGAAGAGGCCTTCCCTGGGAAAGCACGGGTACTGCAGATTCCTGGTTTCATCCAACATGTCATTCCACGCCGAGCCGTAAGATCCGCCACCATGAACCGATTCCAAACGGCCGCCATCAATGTTCAGCCTCATAGTGGGGAACGGGCGGCCAAAATGGCTGGTCGTACCGGCAAAAACACCGGTAGCATCCGCCTGGTTGACCAGTGGGGGCAGGGGATGCGCCATCAGGTGACCCCAGTTCGGTGCTTCCTTGAAAGGTGTTCCCTGGCGCTCGAAGTACTCCGGCCAAAGTGTGTAAGTGACGTCGGTACCTTCCGGGTCCGTCAGGTGTACGGTTCCTCCCTGTCCCCTGCTCCAGATAGGGTCCCAGGATTTGCGATTAATCAATGCGTGGAGCTCTCTCGGGAAGGTGGTTGACGGAGCCGTGAATTGCTCTTCGGTCTGCCAGGGAATGAATTCGTAGTTCCCAATTCGGCGGTCGGCGGCATGGCCGCCTCCACGGCCGTGGATCAGCATGTTGTATCCGTTCTTGACTGCCAGGTCTTCGACCCAAAACACCCCTTCGTAGCGGCGGGGGTCCAGACGATAAGACTTGCGGCGCATGATCACCTCAATCTCGTCGAGGTCTCCGAATTCCCGGTCAGATCCCACATCCACTACGATGATGTCTGCTTTCGCACCATTTAGGTCACGAAGGGCGCGTGCTATAGCCTCCGGGATACGATGGTCGTATTGGCTGTCAACAGCGATAAGCACTCTGTCGCCTGGCTCGGCTGCACTGTACCCTATGAAGCCGACGGCGGTGCGTCGAATACCCTCTTCGCCCGCAAGATAACGCGCGTTGGCATCGAGTCCTGAAATGTCGTGTTTGATCACGCCGTGCGAGTGGCTCACGGATTCAGCCAGAGGCTTTTCGCTTTCAGAATCGCACATAATCCCCCCAAAATGAAATGTGCTTAAGATGGCCAGGCAAGTTGGCCATCTTTGCTTGGAAATCGTAAATATAGTTGCTCGGTCAGGTTGATGGAATCAATTTTTTCAGCATCGCTCTCAAGCAACTGCATTGCCCAGTCCATGAGCACCATATATGGCACGGGACAGGTTCCATTAGCGGGAACTCCTTGCCCGTCTAGTCAGAAGCCGGTGTGTGCTCTAAATCTGTGTCATACACCCGGATTTCCTGGGGTGTCGTTGACAGCAAGGGCGTGGGCCGCTAGCTTTATGATTTGGACATGTTATTGGGGGGGAGTTGAATGTGCCCGAAAGTGTAGAGGTTCCTGCCTTTGCTTAAAAGACAAAATTTAGGTGGCTGTGCATCAACGTTGCTAGCATCTGACAGGACTGACTCACACACTACTGGAAAGCCAAAGGATAGATGGCTTCTCAACAATTCTGACTCTTGCTATGACCAAATGGTTGCGTGTTTCAGACATGCGCAAGCCGTTACCGCGAACGGGAGGCAAACATTACAGGTGTGACTGTCCTATGAATCCTTCTGCCATTGGTGACGACAGGGCGAATCTCAGATTCTATGAGGTTTGAGGCGAGCAGACCTTTAAGGGCTGTGGATACAGGGTTTCCCAGCTGATCTTTGTGTTTCGGCCGATGATGTCCTCTTGCGACGATCCAAATACGATATTGGCTCTTGGTTGTCCAAGAGCGACCACCTGAGAAAGCGAGGGAAGCTCTGCCAGAGTCTGCGAGTGCTGCAACCAATTAGATCATTAGGGAGCACGCACGCCACAGACAACTTCTCGTTTGGTCCCGATTCCGACAATTCTGAGAGCCGATCAACAATGCGCGCTCAGGCTAGAAAGCTATAAATTACAACGCTATGACAAAAACAATGTCTCGATACACGCATTCTACGACCGCACCGTCGCGAACTTACACCGTTGTGTTCCAAATCGTAGTGGTCCTCGCCTTGGTCGGCCTCTGGTACCTCCTCACCACCACCAAAGCGGTCACGGCAGATCAGCTGCCGCCAGTGGGTAGCACACTTTCTAGCGCCAAGGATATTTTGACCCAGTCCAATACTCTCCATGATCTCGCTGTGAGTATTTACGAACTTATTTCGGCATTCATAATAGCGACGGTGGTTGGAATTGGCCTAGGTTTTCTGCTGGGAGAGTACGGCCGGCACAGAGCTGGGGTCAAGAGAGTGGTGGAGGCGGGATTGGGAACCGCTCTGGCAACTCCCAAGTTCATTTTTCTGCCGGTACTGGTCCTTCTAATCGGCGCCGGATATTGGGAGAAGGTGATCTACGGTCTGTCGGACGGAATTATTATCATGATTCTAAGCGCCTCGGCAGCTGCCTATACCGTCGGCGAAAACGAGCGCATCTTGGCGAAATCCTACAAGATGTCAAAGATCCAGTTCTTTTGGAAGGTTTTCGTACCCAGCGCATTGCTCCCAGTTATCGAAGCGTTGCGGATAAGCATGGTTCTCGTCATATCCGGCGTGATGCTGGCGGAGATGTACATCTCGAATGCCGGAATGGGTTTCTTGATATTTCAAGCTGGAACGCAAGATGAGGTTCCTTGGCTGATTGGCGCAATTCTTGTTGTCGCTGCACTTGCCATAGTCCTGAACTCGGCGTTCCAAATAGTTGAGAAGAGTATTGGCAGATGGCGTCCGTAAAAAGGAATGAGAAATGACTCAATCTATCAACAAATTTTCTATGAAAGCCTCCGCGGAACCAAATGCTATTAATCCAACGAGCGCTGATTTGACCGGGCATGACGGTACTGTGGACGTTCGTGGACTTACCGTCTGCTATACGGATTCCAGGAAGCAGAAACATACGGTTCTTCAAGATGTGTCCTTCAATGTTCCCAGCGGAACATTTGCAACCGTTATCGGTCCATCCGGGTCTGGGAAGAGCACGCTTCTGAAGATTCTCGGCGGGCTCCATCCGGCTGAAGCGGGCGAAACGGTCATAGGTGGAAGGCTGATAACCGAGCCCAATCCCGATCTTGTAACCATCGTGTTCCAGGACAGCTCGCTTCTTCCGTGGAGGACAGTGATTCGGAATGTGGCGTTGCCACTTGAGACCGCCGGCGTCAACCGCCTGGAGCGCGAAGAGAGGGCTCAGAAGGTTCTTGAATTGGTTGGCCTTGGGGATTGCATTCACAAGTATCCGCGCGAGCTGTCAGGGGGAATGAAGCAGCGCGTAGCGATAGCACGAGGTCTTGTCGTCGAACCGTCAGTTCTATTGATGGATGAGCCGTTTGCGGCACTGGATGAGCAGTCACGGTATGAGATGGGCGAAGAGCTGCTCAAACTATGGGACAGACTCAAGTCGACGGTTATCTTCGTCACACACAACCTGTCGGAGGCTGTTTTCTTAGCCGACAAAGTGATCGTTCTTGAAGGTCGTCCGGCAACGGTGGGTCAGACCGTTGATGTGAATTTCTCTCGTCCGCGAGACCTTGGACTGATGGTGTCTCCGGAGTTCCATGTCGTTCGGGATCAGCTCTACACTTCACTAAAGCGGGACAGGATTAGAAGCTCAGGTACATACAGCTGGTCGCAAGAGTCACCCGGACCAAACGGCGAACTCCTAAAGGGCGATAGATAGCATGTCGCTAAAAGAAACGCAGGTGCGGGCCGATAGTAAGGACTTAAGTCGCTTTGAAAACAACGTGCGATCTTCAATGAAGTGGTCGAGTCTTCTGGCCAAGTCGGTGCTGAAGAAGGCCGCATATGTTGTCGGATTCATATTCCTGTGGTGGGCAGTCACAGGTATGCATCTGCTACCTGCATTTGCGGTACCAAGCCCCTCAGCCGTTGCTAAAGTTACAGAATCGTCTTTTAGCAGCCTTCTTTCTCAGAGTTGGGTAAGCGCACAGCGGGTAATAATTTCAGTTCTGGCAATTTGGGTAATCGGCGCGATCGTTGGAGTCCTCATTGGTATGACCCCGCGGATGTGGCCTCTTTTGAGTCTCGGGCGCGCGTTGTACGCAGTTCCTATCGTGGTCGTGTATCCACTTCTCGGAGTATGGTTCGGAGTCGGCGGCACGAGCAAGATAGTTTTCGGGTTTGTCTCCGGGATCCTGCCAATGTCGTTGATGAGTGCGGCTGCCGTGCGCTCGATAGATGAGAACATCTACATGTTGTTTGCGTCGCTGCGTGTTAGCAGAGCGAGCATGTTCCGCCGGGCGGTGTTTCCTGCCGCCTTGCCTGGGGTGATCAGCGCGATGCGGCTTAGTGGCTCCATGGGATTGGTGAGCGTCGTGGTTGGTGAAATGTTGTTGTCTGCGAATGGCATCGGTTACTGGATCTCAAATGCAGAATCGCAGTTCGAAGGCCCCACACTTTACGAGGGGATCATCATGGTGCTGGTGTTTGCTTTAATTCTGAACGGACTGGTTGGATTCTTGGAAAGAAAGGTTGCTGCTGCATATGGGTGAAAAAGGGGGGCACGGCCTTTGAGTTTTTAGCACTATGGCAGATCGCGTATGTAAAGTTCACAAGTCAAACATAAAAGAAATAATTGATGGGGAAGGGTCAAAGAAGTGAAGATTAGAGAGTTCAAATGGGTAGCGGTTCTTGTCGCAGCAATGGGGATGACAGCAGCAGCTTGCGGCAGTTCGTCGAATGCGAGTGGTGGAACCACTACCGCTGCCAGTGGTTCTTCAGGTGGTGCCACGACTACTCAGGGTTCACTTGAGTCAGCCAGCATCTCTGTGATTCCGTCGTCGGATGAGTTTGCTCCACTGTACGAGATGTTGAACACTGGAGCATTCAAATCTCAGGGTGTGGACATGAAGCTGGTAAACGTCGAGTCCGGAAGTGCGCTTGTGACAAGCCTTGAAGCTGGAACAGCCGACTTTACGCAGGCACCGATTTCGGTACTTGCTGGCGCGCTCGCAAATGGCGCGCCAATTACCATCTTCGCTCCTGCTCAGCCCGTTGCAGGTTTCGAGCTGGAATCGAAAAGTGGGAGTAAGTTCACTACGATCCAGTCTCTAAAGGGACAGAAGATCGGTGTTTCAAAGGCTGGTTCACTTACCGCCCAATACGCTGCATCGACAATTCAGAAATACAATCTCGGCGCAACCATCGTTCCAGTCGGAGCCAATGGACAGGTTTCAGCGCTCGAGAGCGGCGAAGTGGCCGCCGTCGTTGAGGCATCTCCGGCTTGCTACACCCTGGTAAGTAGCGGAAAGGCACAGGTTCTGGAGAACTATGCGACCGCCGTTCCTACTTTGCAGGCTTGGGCAGCATCGACGTCGTTCCTTAAGAGCCATGAGGCACTTACAACCAAGGTTTTAAAGGCCTGGTACGGCGCACTTAAGGCCTACGACACCGATTCGACACAGGGCGAGACCCCGTTCCTAACGACCTTCAAAGAACCTGCAGATGTCGCATCGCAGCAATACAAGTTCATTGTTCAAAATGCTCCGACTTCGGCGACATTGTCAGTTTCCGACATACAGGCGGCCTACTCGCTGCTGGCAGCTTCAGGTGGTAACACGAGTAAGCTGCCACCGGCTCAATCACTGGCAAATTCCCAGTTCACCTCGCTAGTCGGTTGATCGAGCAGACGAAATAACAGCAAATCCGCCAGTCATTTGAGAGATTTTGATGGCTCTAATACAGGCGAAAGCGGCAGCTGTGATTCAAATCACAGCTGCCGCGTCTGACCAACTTGTTTCGAGAAGCTTTAAAAGTTAATTATCTCCTCC
>SCQM01000134.1 GCA_004298555.1 Actinomycetota bacterium
AACCACTTCACCAGGTTGCTCCTTCAGCCAGATTCATTGTTGGCATTTACTGCACGGTGTGATAATTCTTGGATCAAAGTCAAGCTAGGGGTGAATGTCGCAATTTCACTGAAGAAAACCTTAAGGTTGGCTTAGGATCGATATTCAATGGTCTCGCCGCCTAATGTATCGCTGAGATCAGGTTGCTGATCTCAGCCGCTGCCACGGTGACTTGTGAGATCAACCTTTTTTGGCTGTCAGGCGTCACTCTTGACAATGGCGTCGGTATGGAGAGGCTTGCGACGATTTCCCTGCCGTGCTTTACCGGTGCGGCTGCAGCCCACACATCCTCGTCAATTTCCGATGAGCTGGTGGCCCAGCCGTTCTTCGCTGCTTGTTGGATTTCCTGCTCTATGCGCTCCAGGTTTCTAAGGTCGCCATCCGCCATGTAGAGGTAATGCGACAGGTGCGCCTTCCTTGCTTGCGGCGACATCGACCCGAGAAGGATCCGCGAACTTGCTCCGCTCAAGAGCGGGACAAGCTGTCCCGGTTCGTAAGAGATACGCAGCCTGCGCGGAGATTCGATCCGGTGAGTGCAGGTTGCCATGTCGTTGATCATACGCACAAGGATGACGCTCTCGCCGGTTTCCGCGGAGAGCCGTCTCATCACCGGATCAGCAAAGTCGATCATAGTTTCAGCAGATCGCGCGGCCTGAGCCAGCGGGATCATTCTTGGGGATAGGCTGTATTTTCCTGATCCCCGATCTATGAGTATTCCGGTTTCGCGAAGGAGAGCCACGTAGCGGTGCACGCTGGGCAGTGGAATGCCGACTTCATCAGCCAGCTGGCGTGCCGTGTATGTATGATTTTGGCGGTTGAAGCAAAGCATCAGCTGCAGCACTCTTCGGGCGCTTTCCGCTCCGGTGCGCCGCTGAATGCTTTTTGGAGTGCTGCCTCTGGTCTCTTCTCTAGAGACTGACATCCTGCTACCTCCGGGCTGTCGTATAATAAGATCAACTGTATCATCAGTTGATAGCATGTGCGTACGATTTACACTTGATGTCGAAAAGACATTTCTGGGGAGACGCATTATTTATGAATAGTTGGGATACTGAGGTCTTAGTAGTTGGCGGCGGCCCTGTGGGATTAACGCTGGCGGTTGATCTCGGTCAGCGCGGAGTTCGCTGCATGCTTGTTGACAAGAGGCCAAAGCCTGCATTTCTGCCCAAGATGGAGCGGTGCAATGCAAGAACTATGGAGATTTTTCGTCGCATGGGAATCGCCGACGAGGTGCGTAGGGCCGGATACGGCCAAGATCTGCCCATGGACGTTTTTGTGATCCGCACGCTGCAGGATCCGCCTATCGCCAGGCATCCATACCCTTCGGTGAACCAGCTCAAGGCTCAAGGGGCGCAGGTGAATGACGGATCGATGCCTCTTGAGCCCTACCAGCTCATTTCGCAGTACACGCTTGAGCCTCTTTTGAAGGGCGTGGCAGAGAGGACTGAGGGAATATCTGTGCGTTTCGGGCATGAACTGGTTGCTTTTTCCGAAGACAGCGAAGGGGTCACTTCAATCGTCCGGGACCTCGACGGGAATGAGATATCTATCCGCTCAAAATACCTGGCTGGCTGCGACGGTGGAACATCCACGGTTCGAAGCGGACTCGGTGTGGAGCTTTCCGGAGAGTCGCTCTTAGAAATGCACCAGGCTTTGTACCGGGCACCAGGGCTTTACGACAGCATTCCAATCGGGAAGGGTCGGCATTATCACGTCGCCGATGAGAGGTCTACATTTCTGATTGTCCAGGATGACACGGTTCATTTCACCCTTCACGCCGTGGTCAAGGATGCGTCTGACATGGTTGAGCTCTTTCGCAAGACGGTGGGGGCCCCAATCGAGTTCGAGATGATGTATGTCGGGAAATGGACGCAAAGGCTGATGCTAGCGGACAGCTATGCCACCAAACGGATTTTCATTGCGGGTGACGCTGCCCATCTTGTGATTCCGACAGGCGGCCTCGGAATGAATACCGGGGTCGGCGATGCTATCGACCTGTCCTGGAAGCTGGCTGGGGCACTTGCGGGCTGGGCAGGTCCGGGTCTTCTTGGCAGCTATGAAGCTGAGCGCCGCCTCGTGGGTGCGAGAAATGTCAATGCCTCCAGGCAGGCTGCCATAGGGCGCAGAACTTGGCGGAGCATTTGCGGCCCTTTGGCTTTCGAGGATTCGCAGGAGGGCGAAATCCACAGAGCTAAAATCAGAGATCTGGTAGACAAAGAGCAGCGAAAGAGCAATGAGCTGCTTGGGATTGAGCTTGGATACAGGTATTCCGGCTCTCCGATAATTGTGGACGAGCCAGGGGAAGGTCCCGATCCAGATTCTTTCGACTATACGCCTACCACCTGGCCTGGAAGCCGCCTTCCGCATGTTTGGTTGGAAAATGGTACGGCAATTCAAGACATCATCGACCCAAATGGGTATACATTGGTGAATCTAAGTGGAGATCCGAATGTCGGAGGGGGCTTTGCTGGAGGGTTTCAGAAACTTTCGGTTCCGTTCAGTACTCTTACGTTGTCATCTTCAGCTGCCAGGAAAGTTTACGAGCGAGATCTGTTGTTGTTGCGCCCCGACATGCACGTCGCATGGAGAGGCGATAATGAGCCGGCAAATGCCGAAGAGATTGCGGCCCGGGTAAGCGGGCACGCGTCTTCAGTTGAAGCTGGCAATTAGCCAGTTAAGCACCCTCAGTTTTTTGGGGGACCGTTAGAGCAGTAAAGAAAGTTGATATGCAAATGCAATCAATGGACCGAAAGAGACAAAATGAAGATTGATGCTTTTTGCCACATAATGCCGCGAGCCTACTATGACCGCTTTTTTGAACTAGGAGCGACTGCCGAGGCTGCAAACCTGCGTAAGCGAGTATCCAATATTCCCTCGATGGTGGATCTCGATATTCGTTTCAGACAAATGGACGAGTTTGGCGATTATCGCCAAATCATTAACCTTGCGGCGCCTCCCGTCGAAGATCTTGGTTCGCCCGCCCTCTCCAAAGAAATGGCCAGACTGGCAAATGAGTCAATGGCCCGAATGGTGGCGGACTATCCGGACCGCTTTGCAGGCTTTTTCGCCGCGACGCCGCTGGATGATCCGGAGGCAGGAATCGAAGAGTACAACTACGCGCGCAACCAGCTTGGATCGTTGGGTGCTCAGATATATACCCATGTACACGGGAAAGCCATGGATGCTCCGGAGTTTGAACCTTTCTGGGAGAACGCCGCCAAGAGCGGGGGAATGCTCCAAGTGCACCCGGCGAGAAATGCTGCGTGGCCCGACTATCCCACTGAAACCCGTTCCCGCTACGAGATTTGGTGGACGCTGGGTTGGGAAATGGACCTGTCGACGTTCATGGCACGACTGGTATTTAGCGGTGTGATGGAGAGGCATCCCGATCTTAAGCTGCTAATACACCACGGCGGGTCTATGATCCCCCATTTTGCCGGGCGTGTGGGTCCTGGTTGGGATCAATTGGGAGCCCGTACTCCAGAAGACCAGAAGGCCGACATAGAAGGATATCCACTGACCAAGAGGCCGATTGAATACTTCAAGATGATGTATGCCGATACCGCTATGTTCGGAGCTGCACATGCGCTGCGCTGCAGCATAGATTTCTACGGCACGGATCATGTGCTATTTGCTTCGGATTCACCGTTCGATCCTGAAAAAGGACCTGGATATATCCGTGCGACGATTGCCAACATGGAGGAGATAGGTCTCTCGCCTAATGAGAAGGAAGCCATCTATGAGGGTAATGTCTCCCGCCTCTTGGATCTGAAGGTCAGCTGACAACTAGCGATTATGGTGGGCCGGATAATTGGCCCACCATTTTAGAGCTGCCTGTCCTTAATATTCTTAGTACCGCCAGCCCTGGCCGGGGCTGGGTTAGCACTGGCCCCTTTCTTCACAATAATGTTGGGTGGCCCTGCGGTATTCGATTGGGAATTGGGAGTAACTCTGTTGGAACCTGTAGAAATAACGGCGGCAATGACTCATTACGATCACGTAAGTGATCTTGTGACTGGGAGGGTGCAGCCTGAGGGCGTGAGGCTTCGCTGTCTGGACTTCAAGGTGGAAGAGATCTTTTTTCGTTTTGAGCAGTTTCGGGAATGGGAAGTTTCCGAAATGTCGATGGCCACCTATATTTCCCTTGTCTCCCGAGGGGACACCTCCATGGTTGGTATGCCTGTTTTTCCGTCTCGGGTCTTTCGCCACTCATCTTTCTATGTAAGACCCGGCGAATTTTCCAGCCCCGGGGAACTCCATGGGAAGCGGATTGGAGTGCCTGAATGGGCAATGACCGCTTGCATTTACGCGCGGGCATTATTGACGCATGAATGGGGGGTGCCACTTGAGTCTGTCGAATGGGTGCAGGCTGGAGTGAACCAGGCTGGGAGGACCGAAAAGGTTCCGCTCGCTCTTCCTCGCGGGGTAAAACTCCAGCCGGTCGCAGATCGATGTCTAGATGAAATGCTGTTAAGCGGAGATATTGATGCGATAATCAGTGCTCACGCGCCAACCAGTTTCGAAAACGAGGATCCGAGGATTATCCGCCTTATTCCAGACACATTAGAAGCCGAGATGGAATACGCCAAACGCACCGGAGTGATTCCTATCATGCACCTGATGGTGGTAAAGCGCGAGACTGTTCAAGAGTATCCATGGATTTTGCGAAATTTGTATTCGGCATTTGATGAAGCCCGCGCACGCAGTGTTGCACGCCTTGCAGTTGCTCCCGCAGGACCTTCCAGCCGGGTTCCCGTTCTTTGGTTGGAGGAGGCGGTTAGGAAGACGAAAGAGGCTTTCGGCGGGTTGTCGTTCCCCTACGGCGTCGAGGAGAACCGTGCAACATTGGAGGCATTCGCAATCTGGTCCTTTGAGCAGGGTGTGGCGCATCGCCGTACATCTGTAGAGGATTTGTTCCCGTCCCAGGTGGGCTCTGGCTTCAAGATTTAGCGACCGGATCTAATCGGCTGTGGTCGGATGCGGGCTTCTTGTTCGAAAATTTTCGCGATATTGCAGACATGCGGAGCAACCGCTAAATGAGGTTTTGGCCCTGGGAACTGTGCTGACCGCAAAAGAGGGCCTCGGGGTCTGCAGCCAGGATCTCCATTTCAATTTCTGTGCTACAGGCCTCGCATTTGCCGTATGAGTTGGATTCGATCCGGCTCGCCAGCGTTTGCAGTTTGGCGAGCTGGGATTCGAGTGCGACCACCTTTGCGGCAAGCCTCTCCAAATCCGAAGCTGTTAGTTCTGGTGCCTCATTGTCCATGGGTTTTGAGTTTAATCAGTATGATGCGCAGAGTTTGCTTAGTTTAGCCAAACTTTTGGTGGTCAGCAAACATCGCGACCCATGGACCGGTGAGATGCCACTGGTGGAGTCCGAGTATCGCGCCGAGTACGAGAGATCCGGCCACTACTGCCAGCCGGATTAGTCTTCCCGACGTTCGCACTGAGTGTGCACCGGATCTGCGTGCCAGTTCTGAAATAGAGAGGGTGCCCGCTTTCAAGAAGTAGGCCAGCACATGAACGGCCATAAGGCCGAACCAGAAAATGAAAGAGGCTTTGTGAATTGTTCCCCAGAATGCGATATTTGAGCCATGCGGGCCAATCAAAACCATTTCAATTCCCGACCACATCAAAAGGGTGGTTGTAATGATGATGAGGGGACCGATGATTCTAAGAAGCGGTTTTGGGGGACCTGCTTTTGTGTACCTTGGATTTCCAACGTAATACATAACAAAGCGGTAGGAAGTGCTGGATATCTTTAGCAAGATTGGTGGCAAGAGCAGCCAGCCAATGAACGCATGAAGCGTAAATAGCTGGCCAACAAATGGGACTGTTACACCTTCAGCTGCCAAAAGGAGAAAGATCAGTAGTCCAGTTAATGCCGTAAGTCTTGTGTTCGCATGGGTGGCAGTTTCACCTGATATGTGCGATCCGTTTTTTGGAGATGCAACTCTCTTGACCGTTTCCCAGTTTGAAACTGACAATATTGCTCCGATATTTGTGAGTTTTGGCAACTTCATTAAAGACCGCCGTAATGAAAATTTACTGAGGGAGGGATGGGACCATTGAAATTGAGGTGGACAAATGGTTTTTACTGCCC
>SCQM01000135.1 GCA_004298555.1 Actinomycetota bacterium
GCCGCAGCCGCCGCTGCTGCTGCCGCTGCAGCCGCTGCGGCTGCCCGGGAAATCACCTATAGTGCTCCTGCCGCCAGGCAGTTCTCCCCGACATCATCGGGATCTGGAGGTTCCGCTCCCGGTCTTAGTGGAGGCCAAATAGCCACCGCACTTTCATGGGCCCGGCAGGAGCTTGGCAAACCCTATGTATTCGGTGGTGCAGGTCCAAACGTATTCGACTGTTCAGGACTGACCGCATTCGCATACGCAAAGGCGGGAATCTACCTGCCTCACTCCGCGGCAGCGCAGTACAGCGATACTGCAAGAGTCTCACTCTCCGCCCTACAGCCAGGCGACCTGGTGTTCTACTACTCACCAATTAGCCATGTGGCAATTTATATCGGTGGAGGCCAGGTGATCCAGGCGCTCAATGAGTCCTCACCTGTCGAGATCTCAGGGGTCTATTGGGACGGTGTGCCAGTCGGTGCTGGAAGAGTCTGAAGCCCGTCTACCTCCAAGGCACTAAGTAAACTAACTTCAGTTATTCTGCGTGGAGGATAAGTGCGAGCAGTTGTCATTGCAGACAAACAAGTCCAAGTTGGCGAAGCTCCAGACCCGATTTGCGGCTCAGAGGAACTCCTTATCGAGGTCAAGGCAGCTGGGCTCAATGCCGCCGACATTTCGCAGAAGAACGGACTTTATCCCGCACCCCCTGGAATACCACAGGAAATTCCCGGTTTGGAAATAGCCGGAATTGTCAAAGAAATGGGTAATCAGGTGGCTGGATTCAGCATCGGCGACACCGTCATGGGGATCGTAGGCGGTGCCGCACAGGCCGAACTCTGCAAAATCCATTTCACAAACGCAGTTCCGGTGCCAAAAGGAATGGATTTAATAAGCGCCGGCGGATTTTGCGAAACTTATTTCACTGCGTACGACGCTCTCGTGCGGCAAGCTAACCTTCAGTGGTCCGAAAAACTCCTCATCAACGGCGCTGCCGGCGGCGTCGGGCTTAGCGCCATAGCACTTGGCCGCACCATGAATGCTCAAGTAATCGCGTCGGCAAGGCATTCCGAACACCATGAAAATTTAAGGCAGCTCGGTGCTGTACCAATTTTGCCTGACGACCTAAAGCAATTTGGTCCATATGACGTAATTTTGGAACTCGTGGGAGCTCCGAATTTACAGAATGATCTGACAAATCTAGCCATGGAGGGACGGATCTCAGTTATTGGGATAGCGGCAGGAGCCAGAACCGAAATCGACCTTAGGACCCTGATGTCAAAACGATCCAGAATATTTGGCTCCACCCTCAGGGCACGTTCCACGCACGCAAAGGCATTGCTCGTTCGGGAACTCGAAACTCACGTTCTGCCACTCTATGGACAAGGCAAACTACCAGTAACGATCGCTGCCACTTACCCGTTCTCAGAGGTGCAGCGGGCATACGATAAATTTGCCAGGCCAGGGAAAATGGGCAAGATCATTTTGACATTCTGAACCTTGGCGTCATTTTCCCGAAAGCGACTCCTAAATGATTGTCCAACCGCCGTCTATCACTATTGTTTCGCCGGTGATATAGCTTCCTGCCGCGGAAGCGAGCAGCAAAAGTGCCCCATCCAATTCTTGGAGTTCGCCGGTTCTGCCCATCGGGCACCGTTTGCGTATGAATTCTTGACCATGAGGATCGCCGAACATATCATGAGTCAACTCGGTCGGGAACCAACCGGGTGCAATTGCGTTTACCCTGACACCTCGACGAGCCCATTGCGCCGCCAACTCACGAGTGAGATTTACCACAGCTGCTTTCGACGCAGCATAAGAGGCCTGAGGTATTTGACCGGAAGCAAGCAGGCCAGCGATAGATGAGATGTTGACAATGGACCCTTCGCCAGCACTCAACATAACCCGGCCAACCAACTGCGATAGAACGAATACGCTTTCCAGGTTTATCGCCATGATGGACCTGAACTTTTCCGGAGATTCCCTTTCGGCAGGTTCAGGATCACTTGTTCCGGCATTGTTGACGCATATGTCGATCCGATTGAACTTATTCATGGTGAAATCCACGAGAGCCTGAAGATCTGAATCCTTGGTCACATCACACTGGAACCCAGACGCGGCTGCACCAATTTCAGAAATTACAGAATCCAACTTTTCCTGACGGCGAGCAGCCAGAACGACTTGAGCACCAGCGTCAGCTAATACGCGCGCCAGGTGTGCTCCGATCCCCGACGAGGCGCCGGTGACAATGGCCACCTTACCATCAAGCCGAAATATTGACGTTGAGTCCATTGACCAACCTTACCGATAGACAATAATGATTTTTGAAGGTGTCGCGAAAGATCGACACTTGCAAACCTACATGCACGAGCATCAGCGCTTTCGCACACTAGGCGCCGATACGCAACTCGGTGGCTCGGCCTATAGAATGTTAGCTGAGCGGACACAATATCTCAAAAACAAGGATTCATAAATGCGGCCAGTTCCCGTAGTTTTCCACGTCGGACCTCTGACGATCCATACATATGGGATTGGCCTGGCCATAACGTTTTATTTCGCCTATCGCTACTATGACCGAAGGCTGAAACACAACGGATATGATACCCAATGGCTTCAAAGGTCATTTCTCTGGATTATTGGTGCAGCTATCGTGGGTGCACGAATTGTGCACATAGCAGCAAACATCAATTTCTATATCCACAATCCAGGTGAAATACTACTCATTTGGCATGGCGGGCTCTCGTCTTATGGCGGGCTGTTATTTGCGATTCCAACAGCAATGTATCTCAAGAGCCGCTTCGCCCCTGAACTCTCCTATGCGAGAGCTTTCGATCTAATCGCGCCCGTGCTCGTTTCGGCCTGGGCCATGGGACGGCTCCTAGGACCTCAGCTAATGATCAATGGCGGAGGCAGGCCGACGAACGCATGGTACGGTCTGCAGTATGCCGGTCAGATCGGGTACAGGATTCCGGTACCGCTATTTCAGGCCGCGGAGGACATCCTGATCTTCCTCATACTCTTAAGGCTTGAAAAATACTTCCGAGAACATAATTCACCTGACGGAGCCCTGATAGGGGCGGCCGCACTTTTATGGAATATTCCACGTTTCAGCGATGAGTACTTCTGGCTTGCAGTGCCACGCTTATGGGATGCCGTTGAGGTATTTTCACTTGTCGTCGTGGCTGCTTCCGCAATTTACTTGCTAATTCTCTTTAACAAGTCACCAAAAGAGAAGGCACCCCGCACAACTGAAATTCAATCCTCAGAGATTTAGAGTTGGTTCTCAACACAAAAGAAGAAATATGACGACTGCGCTCCTGACAGACTTTTATGAGCTGACGATGCTGGAGGCCAGCCTGCAGTCTGGCGTTGCATCCCGTGAAAGCTCATTCGAGGTTTTCGCACGCTCCCTGCCCCCGGGTCGACGTTTTGGAGTAGTCGCAGGGGTAGGTCGCGTCATCGACGCGATTTCAAATTTCAGATTCAACCACGAGGATCTCGAGTATTTGGAAAAAACTAAGCGCCTGAACGACGAAACTATTGAATATTTGGCAAATTTCAGGTTCACAGGGAATGTCTGGTCGTATGAAGAGGGCGATGTCTATTTCCCATATTCGCCGGTCTTGAGAGTCGAAGCTCCCTTTGGGGCGGCGGTTCTCCTCGAAACTGTGGTCCTTTCCATATTGAATTTCGATTCCGCCGTTGCCTCAGCCGGTGCAAGAATGGTGTCCGCTGCCGGTGGACGGCGGCTCGTTGAAATGGGTTCGCGGCGCGCCCATGAATATGCGGCCGTCAGTGCGGCACGAAGTGCCTATATCGTTGGATTTGCTGCCACATCGAATCTGAAAGCCGGACAGGTCTATGGGATTCCAATCTCCGGTACAGTCGCTCACGCATTCATTTTGGCCCACGGTGACGAGAAGAAAGCATTTCTAGCGCAAATCCAGGCGCAAGGACCGGATACGACAGTGCTAGTAGACACATACAATATCGAAGAAGCCATCAGGGAGGCAATTTCAGTCACCGGAACCTCTTTGGGGGCTGTTCGAATAGATTCGGGCGATCCCGCTAGAGAATCCCGAAAAGCAAGAGCCTTGCTTGATTCACTAGGAGCAACAAAGACACAAATTGTAATCTCCGGTGATCTCGATGAATACAGCATCGCTGAACTCTCTCCGGAGCCAATCGATGGATTCGGAGTGGGGACAAGGCTTGTCACAGGTTCTGGAGCACCCACGGCGAATTTTGTTTACAAACTGGTAGCGATCGATATGGAAAACGCGCAAAACCGCAAATTAGCTCCGGTAGCCAAACGATCAGCCGCCAAGGCAACACTGGGCGGCAGAAAGTCTCCGTGGCGCGTAATCGACTCGCACAACAAGGCGGTCTTGGAATATTTGGAAATAATCGACTCTTCCGAGATTGCGACGGAAATCCCCGAATTCAAGTCAAAAAAGCTGCGGCCGCTGCACAAGCAGATAATCCGCGGCGGAGAGCCCCTTCATAATCCCCATCTTGAAGATATCCGAGTCCTGCACAGAGACTCGCTAAGCGAGCTGGAAGAATCAGCAAAAGAAATAGTCCCTGGGCATCCCTCTTTGCGCACGGTGCTTCTTGACTCGAGAGGCAAGCTCGTCAACGCTGCAACTTGAAGCAGCTCGGGCTGATCAAAAATAAATTAGAGATATCAGTGCTGATCTCATGGCAATACGCTGAACAATGATCTGCTTGCCCAAGGAGTTGGAGCTTCTGATCAATCCACTCATGATATTGCCGACAATTGCAGAATAAGAAGACCTCAACAGCCAGCTACAGCTGCGAATTCAACTCCTTGACGGCAATGCTCAGTACGAGTTAATAACCAGCTCTGCTAATTTCGGCCAGTAAATCTGGGCCCATGGTCCGAAGTCTCTATCAGTGAGAACTCCGAGCGCAAGACTAATAGTTGGATCAATCCATAGAAATGTCCCAGCTGCACCAAAATGTCCGTAAGTGGCAGCAGAATTGGACCTCGCGGTCCAGTGAGGAAACTTCTCACCCTTGATCTCGAATCCTAGGCCCCATGTATTCCGTGGCATTTTGCCAAATCCAGGTAAAATACCCGGTAGATCAGAAATATATGGCTGCTTTGCCCTCTCTAGCAACTCACCGTCCAAAAAGGGGGTGCCAAAATAAAGTGCGTTGGCTAATCCAATTAAGTCTTTGAGGCTACCCAGGATCCCGGCAGCGGAACCCGTCCTGCCGGCGTGAGGCCAAAGGTTCCCGTTTACGCTCGCAGTTTCCATTTTGGCAGGACGGAACAAAACTTCCGACAGGTAATCCTGGAACTGAAAACCGCTTATTTTTTCGAAACTCGCAGCAAGCAGTTCAAATCCAGTATTCGAATAAATTCTCTTTGTCCTTGCAGGAGCTACGCGCTTTTGACTAAAAATATCAACTGAAAAATCGATCTCTGTTGCCAATCCCGACGCATGCGCCAACAAATCACATACCAAAAAGCCGTTTGCCACGTCCTGATCGATGCTTGAAACACCCTCTGCCACAGAAGACAGGATCGCCAACGCGCTAGCGAGCTTGCTTACTGAGGCCCATCTGAAAATCCTGTCATGATCTCCATAAGTATCGACAAAACCCGATGAAAGATCCAATACGAAACATGCATAGTTCTTTACGGGCCATTCCTTTAGGTGATTCATAATGGCGCTGCGGCGGTCAGACACATATCTCCCAGATAAGAGCCAAACTATCCGGCAAATCAAAATCGGCCACCAGAATTCTAGCCTGCTTAGGCAAGGACTTCCCAGCTTGGACCTTCTGAAATACCAAAGAAATCAACACGAGATCTGATGAGTGCGGCCCTTCGACATTTGCTTGACCTCCCAGCCGACCGATTTGAAGCCTTACTTCTCCGGCGCATTTTTTCAGGACAGCACCATCCTGATCAAAAGACACTTTCCTCAACTTGGAAGCAAATTAGCTACGGTTTGTCTGACCTCGAAACGCCGTTCGCGCAGTCGAATGGACCAGAGTCAGACCCTGGTACCATAAATGAGCTCCAAAGGCGTAAATTTTGTGTATAGGACCAGGTTAGTTTTGTCGCTAGCCCAAAGTACCCGGGGCGGGACTCGAACCCGCATGGCCCCTTCGGGCCCGGGGGGTTTAAGCCCCCTGCGTCTACCATTCCGCCACCCGGGCAAACTTTTCAACAACTCTAGGGTATGGATAGTAAAAAAACTCCGGCTACCATAACTTTTTTCAGTTAAACTTCCCTGAACGTAAACCTCCCGCGATCGAGAACCGTCACACCAGCCTGATTTTCCACCACGAAAACTGCGCCATCTTCTGTATCCCAGATTGTTGTTGTGAGGAGGTCTCCTGGAAACACTGGCGCTACGAAGCGGGCTGACATCGAGCCAAACCGGTCAGTTTCCATTTCGCAACACGCATCCAACAACGCGCGGCCAGCAAAGCCGAATGTGCATAAACCATGCAGTATCGGACGATCGAACCCTGCCGCACGTGCAAACTCGGGATCGGAATGCAGAGGGTTATGGTCGCCATTAAGTCTGTACAGGAGAGCCTGGGTAGGAAGTGTCTCATATGTGATTACAGATTCGGGATCTCGTTCTGGCTCTGCAATTGCCTTCACTCGCGGGCCTCTGAGGCCACCAAAACTGCCTTCGCCACGAATGAAGAGGGTGGAAACGGTCTCAAACAAAATCTTCTCGCTTTGGACCTCCTTGGTGGTGAATTTCAGCTCAATTGAAGCACCGGTTATCCTGTCATAGATTCCCGCCACCAAGGCTGTAGTTTCAACATCTGCTGCAGACGGAATATCATGAAAGAGCTGAATGCTCTGTTCCAAGTGCAATAACTGTGAATGATCAAACGAACCGAGTTGATCCCAAATATCCATCGAGTTTGGGCCACCGCCAACAACGCTGAAGGTCGGCAGAACTTTCTGAGATATTCCATGGGAATTCTCTGTGGTGAAGGCAATGTCTCCGGCGCCAGCGCCAACGCTAAGAGCATATAAAATCGTGTCCGTCGATCTCCAGCTGCTATAAGCAGGCCCCAAACTCTTGCCCACCATATCCAAATTTAGTGTCATCACGATCCTCGAATTCGCGGCCAAGACGCCTTACTCGATAATAGAGGACGATCCTATGACCACAGTTTCAAGGTCTACAAATTCGACACGTCTCTGATTACCGATTTACAACCGACAGGCAAATGTCAAAACATGCTTTCCCATGACGAGAACAGCCTCAAGCATCCACCTAAGGAGGAGATTCCTCGCAGAAACTCAATGACGGCCGCAATACGTCGTCTGCCTTTGGTAATTGGCTTCCAGGCATTCCTTGACCCGTAGCTGAATTGCAGTAGTCATTTCTGCCGTTTCTATTGGCACCAGCTATCAATACCTTAAAAGCCTGTTCGGTATCTCTGCAGAGACATCACCTCACATAAAACCCGAGGAGTCACCCCGACATTGCGGAGCAACTCTCGAGCAAGATGGATGGCTTAAACCCATCCCAGCTGGAACCGATGGTGCCATAAACCCGACCTATAGGATGCCGGTTGGGAATATGACTCCCGTCAGTAAGCGTGAAATCAAGTAAAAAGCTGCCAGAACTGTTGCGGCCGCTAAAACCGACATGTGAATCTTCCACTTTCGTAAAAAGAGGAAGTAAGCGAATGTCCAAACCGGAGTAGCAATCATATAACCAAAAAGATAGATCAGACCAATGAGTGCCACCGCCAACAATACGGCAAACGCCTGCCGTTTAGCTGAACCTGCCTCACCAACGGCATCCTGAGACGGTAGTGATTCCTCGGCCTCCTCTACCGTATCAACTAGTATCGCAGCTGCCTGAGCTCCGTGATATCCGGCTGATCCTGGCAGCGAGGGAGCCGAGACCGCTGACGGCGGCTCTCCGATTTCCTTGCCAACCAGCGTAACCATGTGATGCTGCTTCTGGCTGCCGTGAGTTACCCGTCGCCATTTGGGAACAAAGGCTCCAATCAGCTGGAGAAGCCCGACAATTAGAGCCGCACTTCCCAAATAAACAGGTCCTGTGCTGGCAGGAGTTGGATACGTCATCCCAATGATGACGTATATCGCCGCGCCGACCACCCATACTACATCGAAGATCACCTCACCTAAAGGCAATGGCGTGGTGTCAACCTTGACTGCCTTCGCACCCGCACCCTCTGCGCCGACACCACTTTCCTTGCGCATCTGGCGGTTCTTGCGAATTCCTAGGAATATCACGGCAAAGATGGCCAAAATGAGCACATCAGTGATCGGTCTCTCGAAAAAGCTCCACTGAAAAATCTTTATTGTCAGGATGAGATTGTTTTCGGCGGTAGCTCCAAGCACCAATCCGACAATGACTGCCGGCAGGGAGTAGTTGTGTCTTCGCATCGCAAGGCCTACGGCACCCATCGTTATCATCACAACCACTTGAAGTAGCTCTGTAGTCGACGCATAAGCACCGATAGACGCCAAGACAAGAACGAATGGAACCAATACCCTCCCGGGGATCACGGTGATCTGAGCGAGCAGAGGTGCTAAGCCTAAGCCCAGAACGCTTGCCAGAATGCTTGAAAAAGCTATTACGGCCACCATCCAAAAGACGAGAGGCAGGTGCTGGTGCAGCATCGTTGGTCCAGGTTGCAAACCAAGAATAGAAAATGCTGCCAGAAGAATTGCCATGGCCGGTCCGTTCGGTACTCCAAGAGCAACGGTGGGGATCAGTGACCCAGCCTCTTTCGAGATCGAAGACCCTTCTGGAGCGATGATTCCCTCAGGAATCCCGGTTCCATACTTCTCTGGATGTTTCGATGAGCGCATGGCGTAACCATATGAGAGGAAGTTAGCAGCAGTGGATCCAATTCCTGGAATGACTCCACACATGACCCCAATGAATGCAGACTTAGTTGCCAGCCATTTATGTTCAAGCAGCTCCTTGACTCCACCGCCAACGCTACCCCACACCTCCTTGCGACTCAGATTTATGCGCGCTCTTCCAGTGACGTTTTTATTAGCGGCATACAGCACGAACATTTGGCTGATTGCAAAAAGCCCGATAGCGGCCGCCGCAATATTGATTCCGTTGTAGAGCCCAAGCTGGCCAAAGGTATACCGGAGCGTGCCAGTGCTGGCAGCTGCTCCGCCGAAGGAGAGCAGAAATCCAAATAGGCCGGACAAAATACCCTTCGTCGGAGACCCGGACTGCAACTGGCCAATTAACACAACCGCCAGAATGGTTAGGAAGAAGTATTCCGGCGGGTGAAAGATGTTTACCAACTTCACCATGACCGGAATCGCAACCAGAATCGCGACTGCCCCAAAAATACCGCCATAGCTTGTAGCGGCGGCGGAAATCCCCAGGGCGCGTCCGACTTGGCCTTTTTGTGTCATCGCGTAACCATCAAAACACGTGGCAGCAGATTCAGGCGCACCTGGTGTATTGATGAGAATTGCAGTAGTCGAACCCGCATAGTAAATCGCCGAATGAGAAGCAAGTAAAAGTGCGAGTCCAATCACCGGGTTGACGTTATATAGGAACGGCAGCAGTACAACCAACAAGACAATACCGCCAAGTCCGGGAACTACTCCTACGAACACTCCGAGGAGCGTTCCCAGAATCATGATCACCATTGTGGTTGGACTTCCAAAGTGGCTGATGCCGCTCAATAATGACTGGAAGTAACTCAACTCTCAACCCCTCCCACATTCGGTTGATTCGCCGAAGTTTGGATCATGAAGCAACACCCGTGCTCAACGGGACAAATTTCCTAATTGTTGCTTCCGTAGTTGGGTTTATACCAGCCTTGATAACCGCGATCTCCTGCTGAGGACTCTCATAGGCAGTTGAAAGGGCGCTCTTCTTAGACTGGGCAATAAAACCTGGCTGCGCCACTGTCCACTTTATGGCTGCCTGCAAAATTGCAAGTTTGTTAGCTGGAATTCCCGCAGGACCGAATAACCCCATACCTGCGTCAAGTGCACTTGCATTCGCCTCCAGCGCCGCTTTTTCCGAGGCTGTTGCCGGTGGATCCTTTTGCAACAAAGAGTAGAGTGTTGGAACATTGGCGTCTATTCCCCATGTTTTTCTCATTGAGAACTCCAATAGAACCTTGCCCTTACCCGATGTCACAAATGAAGCCCATGATCCGCCCCAGGTCTTTGAGGAGAGCTGGCCGTCGCCGCGAAGAATACCTTGCAACTCTGCGAGAGAGCCAGAGTAGGTGGTCAAAGCAGTGTAGGGAATGTTATAAATCTTAAACAACATTGGAACCGAGACATCACCAACCGATCCAAGATAAGTCACCTTGGTCGTGTGGTCCTGCACTAGTGTATAGATGCTTGTCAATGGGGGATTGCTGGTATTTACGCTAAAAAGTACCTTCGCGCCTCCCGCTACGCCACCGCCGACAAAACCAAGATAGCTAAGGTCTTGGATGTTGGGAGTCTCATTTGGCACTTTCTCCCAGCGGTTGGCAAGTAATCCCTGGATATCCGTAGTACCAATCGTCAGGCCGTCAGGCGCTGCCTTGGAAACGTAGTTCCATGCAAGAAGCTGCCCACCACCAGGCATGTCAACTACATCCGCCGTTGCATGGAGATACTTTGCCAAATAGGGCGCAGCTGCCCTCAAAGCAAGGTCGTGAGTCGAGCCAGCAGCACCGGACGATATCAGCCGTATGGTCTTGCCGGCAAACGGATTATTAGGAATGTTCGGCGGATTGGATGAAGCTGAAGTGGTAGACGACGACGAAGACGCGGTCGTGGCAGTACTCGATGCAGAGGTACCTGAGCCGCACGCAGCTAAAATTGTAGAGGCTACGACCGCTGCGCCTATTGCATTGCGAAGATGCATCTGATATCCCCCCCCAGGGTTAGACGGCGCGATCTGCAAAAATATCGTCACGCACCAATTAAGATAATGACGGATTCTATATATCGGTTCCGTCAGCGTCAACAACTGCAACTGGCACCCTGACCAAAAAGATGCTGAAATCGCAGCCTTCGTTCCCAGAAAAATCTAGTCTAAAACTATGACTTCGACAACGGTCCTGAAGCTTTGAGGTATTACCCTTATTCCTTTATATATTTATAAGCCCTATTTACCTGCAGCGATAAGCCATCCCGATGTAAACCTGACCCATTTGCATTGATTAATCACAAGACCTCGCATTTGCGCAAAATTCCGAATCGGACCTTGCGACAATTTTTTTTAAAAACTTTCTTAATCGATTTCCTCCTATCACGTATAGCGCGACTGACTTTTATAACCACCACTCTCAGTAGTATTTCTTAACTTTATACCCCGCTCATTCAAATCTCCATGTCGCCAATGCGAGATTTCCTTGCGAACTCATGGCCCATAGCTAAAACTGTTGAAAAAATAACCATATTACCATTTTGCTGGTTGCAATTAGATTTTCTTGATATAGTCCATTCGTTCACAGTTTTTGTACGTAGGCCAAAACCTTCAGGAGGTCCGATGAAGTACGCTCCCTACGACTCCCAGACCTGGGGATCAGACGTCATGGCGGAAGTCGTTCGTGGACTGGGTTATAAATACGTTTCGTTGAATCCGGGCTCATCTTTTCGTGGGCTTCACGATTCCCTCGTTAATTATTGCGGCAACGAAGTTGAAATGATCGAGTGCCCTCATGAAAAGATTGCAGTCGCTCTGGCCCATGGTTACGCGAAGGCTTCTGGAGAGCCAATGGCGGTCATTCTTCACGACCTGGTTGGATTGCTTCACGGCACCATGGGAATCTATTACGCATATATTGACAGAGTCCCGGTAATGATCATGGGAGGTTCAGGTCCTTTCGTCCACGACCGCCGCCGGCCAAATATCGATTGGATCCACTCTGCAAACGTACAAGGCGAGGCAGTCAGGGCCTATACAAAATGGGACCATGAACCTAGAAGCGTCGGATCGGTTCCAGGCATCATGGCACGGGCACACCGAATAGCTGTTAGTGAGCCTGCCGGTCCTGTATACGTGGCACTTGATGCCGGCTTGCAGGAAACCCAAATCGATGAGCCAATCGATCTCTCCGGCCTGGCAAAATTGTCTAAAGTGCCTTCTCCTTTGGGGCCTGACCCGGCCCAGCTGAATATGCTGGCGGAAAAGCTTTGTGAGGCTAGTAGGCCGGTGATGATTGTCGGACATGCAGGCAGAGATGCAAAAGCTTTCTACCAGTTAGTCGAGCTTGCCGAACTGGTCGGAATAGGTGTGATTGACACTGGAATCCGACTTTCGTTTCCAAACCAGCATCCGCTTGAATCGACAGATAGCGGTGCATTGGAGAAAACAGACTGCCTCTTCTTCTTAGATGTCAAGGATATGGGTAAGGCTACTCAAAAACTTGAATCAGCTACTAGGACTGTCGTGTCCCGGATACCGGCGGATGCAACAATTCTGGACTTGGGATTCAATGACCTGGGTTTATCATCATGGAGCGAAGACTATGCCGAACTGATTCCGGTGGATGTTCAGGTGACCGCTGACAGCTCCGTTGCTCTTCCTATGCTCCTTGAGGCATGCAAGAGCATTGTTGCAAAGGACAATTCTGCAGTGGCTGCTAGACGCGAAGCCTACAAAGCTTCACTTACCGAGATGCATAACGCGATCTGGAACACCTGGCAGACGGAGGCAAAATCGGCCTGGGCGATGACGCCAGTGTCAACCTCGCGATTGGCATCCGAGGTTTGGGAGGTCGTTCGAGAATTTGATTGGGTGTTAACTGCCAATACCGTTGCCCACTGGGCCAAGAGAATCTGGGATTTTGACAAGCCTTACCGTCACCCTGGCGTACATCTTGGAACGGCCACACAGATTGGGATATCTCTTGGAGTCGCGCTGGCTCACAAGGGAACCGGAAGACTGGTAGTCGATCTGCAGCCAGATGGCGATCTGATGTTCGATGCTGGCGCCCTCTGGGTTGCAGCAAAGTATGAGCTTCCGCTTGTCGTAGTTATGTTCAACAACAGGGCCTATTACAACGATTGGGAACACCAAGAAAGATTGGCGAACCAAAGAGGTACACCTAAAGAAAGAGCGAATATCGGAATGGAGATCGATGGTCCCGCTCCGGATTTTGCAGCTTTGGCAAGATCCTTCAGCTGGTGGTCAGAGGGTCCTATAGCCGATGCAGAGCAGGTGCAAGATGCCGTACGCCGTGCTGCCGAATGGGTTACGTCAACCGGAAAGCCAGCACTAGTTGATGTAGTGTGCCAGCCAAAATAGATCTCTACCCAGGTACCGCCATCTTGACCCACAACAGGATGGCGGTACCGTCATTTAACGAATGTTACGGAAAGTACAGGTTTACATACTCCGAATTCAGGGCGATCCAGTCTTCCTGAGTAGCCGCATAATGCACGTGGTCTTCCCAATTGCCATTGATTTCCAAATATTTCAGAGAAATTCCCTCGAGACGCAACTTTAACTTTTCAGGAACCCTCCTAGAAGCAATGTTTCTTGGAATAATCGATATCTGAATCCTGTGAAGAGATGCCGTATCAAACGCAAAGCGCATAACCAAAGCTACCGCCTCTGGCATGTAACCGTTACCGGCAACTTCCTCGTCAATCCAGTAACCGATGTTGCCGCTCTGACAAGGCCCCCTCTGAATGGAAGAAATATTTGTTTCGCCAATCAGCCTGTCGCCTAAAAACAAACCAAACGCATATGCCGAATCGCTCAGTCGCTCGCGTTCCGCCGTAGCGCAACGGGCACCAAAAACTCGCCTGTCGTAAAGCTGGTAACCGCCGACCGATGAACGGGGTTCCCACTTTGTCAGCCAATCGTTACAGCGTACTCTGACCTCTCTCCATGGCTCAAAATCGTCGACCGTCAATGGCCGTAAATGAACTCGCCTTCCTTCCAGCAAATAGCGCACCTAGCACACCTCTCAAAGCAACGGCAACCATACCCCTATTCCAGCATGAACCAAGAGGTATAATCCTAACGAACCAAGAAGCTACGGCTAATTTGCCATAATAGATTAGATCACTGAAAGCTGGAACCTCATTGGCGGTCCGCAAAACGCATTCGATCGACAACCTCACAGAAGTTGATCTTGAAAAACACTTTGTCATCTCTGACGGATTGGCGCACCTGCCCCCGGGGACGTTATGCGGCCCACTTCAAGAGCCGACCATCACGACCAATTGGGGAATCCTGGAAGTGTGCCTGACCGGTACAGGCCCGTTTGACCTGCCCCAACTGATCGTAGCTTCAAACAGCCAAGATCAGCAGAATATAGCGTTACCACTGAAATTTTTACGCACCCTTCAAGACGGCTCTGTTGTTTTCGGCACTCCAGTAAGCCGCGAACGCCTTAAGCGAACACTCTTCTTAATTCCGTCATTACGCAGTTGCGCCATTGAAACGATCACGACAAGGGTAATTCCAATTAGTGGCAGATACGCAGCCTGGAAATTGGCTCAAGGCCTTCTGAAATCGCCGGCCCTGGCCCTCAGATCTGTGGCGAAACACAATCTCGGCTACCGGTTTGAGGACTGGCCCCGGCGCCCAAATCTAAAGGAGATGGCCCGAGTAGTTTTAGACGTTGCGTCTAGGAACTTTCCCAATCCAGACAGTCTTTACTTCGGCTGCGATCCCTCTTACAGTTTCTGGACCAACGATAAGTACGAGACGCTAATTCCACGGAAAATGATAACCCGAGAGCATATGTCCTTCCCATTGCAGGTGGCTGTAATTCTTGACGAAGAGACGGATCCTGATTCGCTTGCACTCACCCTTAACTCGCTTCTTGCTGCAGGAATGCAAAGAGAAATGATCAGTCTGATCCAAAATGGAGCGATTCTAAGTAAGCTACATGGATTTGCATTGACTCATGAGACGGACTTCCTTGGCAGCATCGCCCTGCCGGAGGATGACAGATTTCTGATCGTGTTGAAATCGGGAGATTGCATTTCAAGAGATTTCCTGAATCTCTGCAACAGCATCGACGATTCACAAGTATCCTGCGCCTACTTTGATCACGATCTGCTCGTCTCAAACGGGACTTATGCCCGGTCCGAATTCAAACCTGATTGCAGCCCTGCTACACTGCTCTTCCGCAACTATCCATCCAGGGCAGTAATTGTCCGGGCTTCACTTATTAATGAACTGCTCAAGAAGATTCCGCGATTGGCCTCAGCCGGGTTAGCCGGAGTGATTTACGGAGCCTCAATCGAAGCGGCACTGACTAAAGAGCAAGCTGTAGCGCATCTTTCAATTCCGGCAATCCATCTGAGTGAAGTATCAGCAGGTCGTATTTCCGAGCAATTTGCTGATGAGAAACAGGCCAGGGATTTGCTTATGAGGAAATACGCACCAAATCTTTTCATTGAGTCGTCTGATATTGGCGGTGCCGCGTGGTATGCAAAAAAACCGGTGTCCCGCAAAATAACCATCGTGATTCCCACGAAAAATCAGGTTGGCC
>SCQM01000136.1 GCA_004298555.1 Actinomycetota bacterium
AGCTGTCGCCGATTCTGCACACGATTCCGCTACAGCTACTGGCGTATCACACGGCGTGTGCGAGGGGGACGGATGTGGATAAGCCGCGAAATTTGGCTAAGAGCGTGACGGTGGAGTAGGGGGCTGATTGACTTTTGACTAGAGCAAATAAAGTCCGTCGGGCCCGAATAAAGTTCGTCGGGTGAACAGCAGATTAGGGAATCGAACTGAGCTTTCTCTGAAATAATGGTTTATAGAATCGTACCCCTTAATTTGAACACTGTGGGCGTGGTGCGGAATGTGGTTGAGTATGGCCGGGGTCAAAGTGGTGTTGCTACCTAAGGTTTGATCCCGTTTGTACGTTTCTTTGAAAACTTGCACAATCAAGTTAGTTACCCTACACACTCTGCAAGGAGAATCATGCACAACATGACCATTCAGCAGCTACGCGCTGCCAGCAATGCCGGCGAGGTGCTGGATGTGACCCTGAAAGGGCATGATGGGGCGTTCCTTGTCCAGATCGCCACTCGCAGCGGGCCCCATGTCGTGCTGGCGAAAGCTCACAGCAGCGAGCCGCGTCGCTTCTGCAATCCGATCACCGCCGTGAACATACTACGCGACATCGGCATCACGATCAGCCAGTTCGACGCTAGCGAGTGGAACCCGGCCGAGAAGGAGGAGATCGCAGCAAATAGCGGGCGAACCGACACTATGCGCAAGGTGCACCAAGCTGTCACCTATACCGAATGGCTTGCGGCCGAGATTCAGGAATCCATTGACGATCCCCGGCCGAGTTTGCCGCACAATGAAGTGATGGCGCGGATGGCTGCCCGGATTGCTCGCTACAAGAAGCCGGCATGAGGGAAACCCGCACGAACAACGGGCTGCAACTGTCACCGGCCATCCCGATCGACATATGAGGGGTCGTGTTTGTATTCGTCGCTCGCATAAGCCGCTATACCCGACAAGCTTGGGCTATAAGACCGATTTCAAAGCTATTATGTGTACTAATTTAACGGTAAATTTAATTGTACTGAGGCCACCTCCGTACTAACTCATACTTGGTCTGACATGTGCTTCAGATGCGTTAGATTTGAGCTGGCAACTGCCGCTTTCGGCCAAGTGCAGTCGCTCGCCGCAGTCGGCTTTGGGTTAGGCTAGATAACAGAAGACGGGCAGAAAAGCGTAGGCCAGCGGCCTCCACGGGCATTCAACAACTCATACACCGGCTATGAAATCAAGGCAAGACTTCCGAGAATGCACGTTGGCTGCGAGTAACGATGCCCAACTTAGGGCAAACATGCTCGAGCACTTCGGCGCCTACGCGTTCATCGAACATGACGTTTGTCCACTGACGAGTTTCACTGCAGAAATTGTTGGGGCCGCAGTCAGCCTTGGAAGAGATGGGTACAAGGAGAGGTCAGAGCGCCTTTGTGCCATTTTTTGCTCTTCTACCGAACCAAACGCAATCGCTGCCTGGGGTAGCCGAGACTGGATTGTCATAAGCAATGCGTTGATGTTTCGCCTCCACAAATCTGCTGAGGCTCTTGCTCCCCAGGTAATGCATACCGTCGGCGTCAAAGACACAAGGCTCGGCACGGTCATGCAGAAAGCGAAGTCTGCTCCTGGCTTTTCAACTGCCATGGCATCGTGTCTATATATCGGAGCGGTGGGTTTTTTTGCCGGTCACGAGGTTGGTCATCATCTCGAAGGTCATGATGGTTACTACTTGCCGGGCTCTGTTCGCCTTCGCGATGCTTCGGACCAAGACTTGAAGCTGGAACAGCAAGCTCTCGAGATCGGGCCGGATGAGCGAGGGGCAATCATCAGCCGCCAGATTCTGACTTCTTTCCTTTTGAAATTCTATAACGGAGAAACACTAAGTCAGGAAGACCAGGCGGAGTACCAAGCCGTCATTGCGACAGTCTTGAGCGTTGGACTTTTCTCTGCCCTTGCCGTAATTCGGCCCAGGAGCATTGGCATGAAGGAAGCCTCGGAGAAGCGACACCCCCCTGGCGCACTTCGCGCCTGGATGCTATCCATGTATCTGTCAGGGAAGATCAAAGAGTGCTGTAGTCTCATCAGTTCTCCGGTCCAGCAGCAGATTCAAATGGTGTCGCTGGACATTGCTGCAGCTGAATCTGTAGGCAAAGGAGCTAAGGAGGCTGCCATCCTCAATAGGGCCAAGACGAGCGAGCCACTAGGACTGCGAGCGGCAGGGATACGGCGGGCACTCTTCGACCCAGATCTTCCGCACCACCTGCGCACGTTGTTGGAAATTCGCAGCCGACTGCGGCCAACGTTGCGTCCTCGATAGTATCCGTGCCGGAACCCTGCTTTCACACTGGCCTCCACCCGTTCGTTGATCTTTTGACAAG
>SCQM01000137.1 GCA_004298555.1 Actinomycetota bacterium
CTTCGACGAAGTGGTGGAGCTGCTGCACTTAGACGGTCGAAGTCTGGCACATGCGGTTTTGATGATGATACCCGAAGCCTGGGAAAACCACGAGTCCATGGATCCGGACAGAAAAGCTTTCTATCAATTCCACACTTCGATCATGGAGCCCTGGGATGGACCGGCTTCCATCGCATTTACCGATGGTACGGTAATCGGTGCGGTTCTGGACAGGAACGGGCTTCGCCCATCCCGCTATTGGGTAACCACCGACAACTTGGTGGTAATGGCCTCTGAAGTAGGCGTCCTGGATATCCCGCCCGACCAGGTAATCCAGAAGGGACGCCTTCAGCCGGGCAGGATGTTTTTGGTGGATACCTCCCAAGGCCGAATAGTTGCCGACGAAGAGATCAAGGCTGAACTGGCCTCGCAGCATCCGTATAGAAAGTGGATAGAAGAGAATCTGGTTTCGATTGACGATCTCCCTCCCCGCCACATGCTGGTGCCTCAGCACTCCTCGATAGTTCAGAGGCAGCGGGCCTTTGGCTATACCCTCGAAGATCTCCGGATCATCATCATGCCGATGGCCAAAGCAGGAGTGGAGCCAATCGGCTCAATGGGATCCGACACGCCTACCGCTGTCCTGTCTGACCGTGCAAGGCTTCTGTACGACTACTTCTTCCAGCTGTTCGCGCAGGTCACCAATCCGCCACTCGATGCAATCAGGGAAGAGCTGGTCACCTCGCTCTCAAATACGATTGGATCCTCAGGAAATATATTGGATCCACAGCCAGGTTCGATCCATCAAATCCAGATACCCTTCCCGATTATCGATAACGACCAGCTTGCAAAGCTGATTTATATCAATGAGGATGGCGAAACACCCGGATTCAGGTCTTTTGTGGTTGATGGCCTTTACGATGTTGCCGCAGGCGGCGAAGGCCTCAAAGCTGCCATTGAAGAGATCCGCATAACCGTCAGCCAGGCTATCGACGGCGGAGCCAACATCATCATTCTCTCTGACCGTCACATCAGCCCCGCGCTCGCTCCAATACCATCTTTGCTGTTGCTCTCCGCTGTGCACCACCATTTGATCCGGACAGGAACCCGGACGAAGGTTGCACTTGTTGTCGAAACCGGAGAGGCCAGAGAAGTTCACCATATGGCGCTTCTCATGAGCTATGGCGCGTCCGCGATCAACCCTTACCTGGCATTCGAGTCAGTACTCGACCTGATCAGGGAAGGCCTGCTAACCGACGTTCCTCCCCAGAAGGCAATCAAGAACTACATCAAAGCTGCGGGCAAGGGAATCCTCAAAGTCATGTCCAAAATGGGAATTTCCACTGTTGCCTCCTACACCGGAGCGCAAGTCTTCGAGGCTATCGGACTGTCGAAAGCGCTGGTCGACGAATACTTCACTGGTACAACCAGCAGAATCGGCGGAATCGGCATAGACACTTTGGCGAAAGAGGTGGCCATGCGCCACCACCTCGCTTTCACCGACAGGCCTGAGGAACTTGCACACCGCTCGCTTGAAGTCGGAGGAGAATACCAGTGGAGACGAGAAGGAGAAAATCACCTCTTCAATCCTGAAACTGTGTTCAAACTTCAGCACTCGACACGCCAGCGGCGCTACGACGTCTTCAAGGACTACACCAATCTGGTCGACGACCAGTCGAAGAGATTGGCGACCATTCGAGGCCTGTTCGAATTCAAGACCGGCCAGCGCCCACCGGTTCCTATTGAAGAAGTGGAGCCAATCTCGGAGATAGTCAAGCGATTTGCCACCGGAGCCATGTCTTACGGCTCGATTTCAGCCGAAGCTCATGAGAACCTAGCAATAGCGATGAACCGCCTTGGCGGCAAATCCAACACAGGAGAAGGCGGCGAGGATCCGGAACGCTATATTCCCGATGCCAACGGTGACTCAAGGAAGAGCGCAATCAAGCAGGTCGCTTCAGGAAGATTTGGAGTGACAAGCGAGTATCTGGTCAACGCCCAAGACCTTCAGATCAAAATGGCTCAAGGAGCCAAGCCCGGCGAGGGCGGGCAGCTTCCTGGTGACAAGGTGTACCCCTGGATCGCCAAGACAAGATACTCGACTCCCGGGGTTGGCCTGATTTCGCCACCTCCCCACCATGACATCTATTCGATCGAGGACCTTGCGCAGCTAATATACGATCTCAAGTGTTCCAACCCCAGTGCGCGAATCCACGTGAAACTCGTTGCAGAAGTCGGGGTCGGAACTGTTGCCGCCGGCGTTGCAAAAGCACACTCGGACGTGGTTCTGATTTCGGGCTACGACGGTGGAACAGGGGCATCGCCTCTGACGTCGCTTAAGCATGCCGGAATTCCATGGGAAATCGGGCTTGCTGAGACGCAGCAAACCCTTCTCGCCAACAAGCTCAGGGACCGGATCGTTGTCCAAGTGGACGGTCAGCTCAAGACGGGCCGTGACGTGGTCATAGCAGCTCTACTTGGAGCTGAAGAGTTCGGTTTTGCCACCGCACCCCTGGTGGTTTCCGGCTGCGTGATGATGAGGGTCTGCCATCTGGACACTTGTCCAGTCGGCATTGCGACCCAAAATCCGGAGTTGAGAAAGCGCTTTTCAGGCAAGCCCGAATTCGTCGTAACCTTTTTCGAGTACGTAGCCGAAGAGGTACGCCAGTATCTGGCACAACTTGGCTTTAGAACACTGGACGAAGCAATCGGCCACGTGGAGCTGATCGAAACCAAGTCAGCCATTGACCATTGGAAGGCCTCAGGACTGGACCTCTCTCCGCTTTTTGAAATGCCAGAATTAGGGGAGAACGAGTCTCTGAAGGCCACCACCAAGCAAGACCATGGCCTCCACAAGGCCCTGGACAACGAAATGATCGAAACCTGCCGTCCAGCCCTTCAAGGAAATGCTCACGTCAGAGCCTCGTTCCCAATCAGGAACGTCAATAGAACCGTAGGAACCATGCTCGGTTCCGAGCTCACGAGGCTCCATGGCGGAGGGGGTCTTCCTGAAAACAGTATCTGGCTCACATTCACCGGTTCAGCTGGCCAGAGCTTTGGCGCGTTCGTGCCCAAGGGCATCACCTTGGAACTCATTGGAGACTCTAATGACTACCTGGGCAAAGGGCTATCTGGCGGAAAGATTATCCTCAAGCCAGATCCAGCCTCCCCATTCATACCCGAGCAAAACATCATCGCCGGAAACGTGATCCTCTATGGCGCAACCTCTGGCTCAGCTTTTATTCGGGGCGTGGTTGGAGAGCGCTTCGCAGTAAGAAACTCGGGAGCGGTTGCAGTCGTCGAAGGCATCGGAGATCACGGCTGTGAATACATGACTGGCGGACGCGTAGTAGTCATTGGCCCTACCGGACGAAACTTTGGCGCAGGAATGTCTGGCGGTGAAGCCTATGTATATGATCCCACCCACAAGTTCGAGAGATTGGTGAACACCGAAATGGTCGATATTGATCCCTTGGAGCTTGACGACCGCGAATGGCTTGCAGGAATCTTGACCGACCACGCATCGCTTACAGGCTCTACCGTTGCAGAAAAAATCTTGGCGAATTTCAATACTGAGGTCAATCGATTTGTCAAGATCTTCCCCCGCGATTACAAGCGCGTTCTCCTGGCCAAGGAAGCTGCAAAAGCACAAGGTGGTACAGAAACAGTGGTGTTCACGCCAGACAAGACAGTTTAGGCAAAAAGGCTCAAGGATAAAAGATGGCTGATCCCAAAGGATTTCTCAAATATTCACGTTCCACGCCGACACGACGGCCGGTGGAGTTGCGGATTCATGACTGGAAAGAGGTCTACAAGCCGTTTCCCGAAGAATCGCTGGTGAACCAGGCAGCGAGATGCATGGACTGCGGCATTCCGTTCTGTCATCGCGGCTGTCCCCTGGGCAACCTGATCCCGGAATGGAACGACTTTGCTTATCGCTTGAACTGGCGCGAAGCAATTGACAGGCTGCATTCCACGAACAACTTCCCCGACTTCACCGGTAGGCTTTGCCCGGCTCCATGCGAGACCGCGTGCGTCCTTGGAATCAACGCGGATCCGGTAGCAATCAAAACTATAGAGCAGTACCTAGCAGACAAAGCCTTTGATGAGGGCTGGGTAACTCCGGTGCATCCCCGTGTCAAGACCGGTAAGAGCGTTGCAGTGATAGGATCCGGCCCGGCCGGCCTTGCCGCAGCACAACAGCTCACGCGCGCCGGCCATGGCGTAACTGTATATGAAAGAGCTGATCGCATCGGCGGACTCCTCAGATACGGAATCCCGGAATTCAAGATGGAGAAGGCGGTTCTCGAAAGGCGCCTCAACCAGATGCGCGAAGAAGGAACCCGGTTTGTCACTGGCGCAGAGCTTGGCAAGAACCTTGATAGCTCGATAGTCCTAGAAGAAAACGATGCAGTAGTTCTGACCATTGGATCGACGCTGGCAAGAGATCTGCCTGCTCCAGGCCGCGAACTCATCGGCATTTACCAAGCCCTCGAGTACCTGCCAATATCAAACAGGGTCCAGGAGGGAGACTTCGATACGCCTTCAATCACCGCCAAAGGCAAAAAGGTGGTCATCATAGGTGGCGGAGACACGGGCGCCGACTGTCTTGGAACCGCGCATAGGCAAGGAGCCGAAACCGTAACGCAGCTCGAGATCCTGCCTCGGCCTCCCGAGGAGCGGGACCCTACAACCCCATGGCCTACTTGGCCACTTATTTACCGTGTTTCGTCGGCACATGAAGAAGGAGGCATCAGGGAATTCTCAATCAACACCGAAAGATTCCTTGGTAATCCGGACGGAACGCTGAGGGGAATTCTCGTCCATAAAGTTGAAACGGTAATTGAAAACGGCAGACCGGCGTTCAAACGAGTAGAAGGCAGCGACTTTGAAATCGAGTGTGACCTCGTCTTTTTGGCAATGGGTTTTGTTGGCCCAGAGAAAGACGGCGTCATAAAACAACTGGAAATCGAGACTGATGCTAGAGGCAACATTGCTACAGGCTCCGATTGGGCAACGAGCAACCCCAAAGTCTTCGCAGCTGGAGATGCCAGACGAGGTCAGAGCCTGATTGTTTGGGCTATTGCGGAGGGGCGTTCAGTTGCAAAAGCGGTTGATATTTACTTGATGGGAAGTTCAGATCTGCCAGCTCCTCTCACAATTAGCGACAGACCCATCGCAGTTTTGTAGCACAACTGCAGGCAAGTGCCGCTAAATTGGAGTGTCGGTCCAAGCGCTCGTAGCTCAGCGGATTAGAGCATCTGACTACGGATCAGAAGGCCGGGGGTTCGAATCCCTCCGAGCGCGCAATATAAGTGCAGCTAAAGAGTATATTTTCTATTTGAAACCCTCTAGTCCATGTAGACAGTGGCAGCTGGGATTAATTGGTTGAGTTCTTACATGAGTTCTTACAAGTTCTAACAAAATAGTATTGTATAGAGCGGCAGTGCGGCGTTCACTTAACGACCGAGTGCGTCGTCGTGGTGTCCACAGGTGCGCATGGTAATAATTCCAGATTCAAACTTGAATGTCATCCTGAGTTCTCGACTCGGCGAAGCCTCCCAAATATCTAATCGGCCCTGCATTTTTTTGACTCGCAGGCTCGGATACCGCGTGTTTTCTCTCAGATGTTTGAGTGCTCTCTTGATGGCAGCCTGTTCCGCAAGGGTCAGGGCCTTGTGGTCTTTGTGAAACTGTTCAGTAAAATAGATCTCAGGCAATTTCAGGAATCGAGATCATCAACGGACTCCAGATGGCGTATGCGACCAGAGTTGATGTCCTCATCTGCCAGCCGTTCCTTTTCTTGCCATCCTTTAGACCAGAACCATGCTTGGTCTGCTGGTACAGCCATATGTGGCTTTAGTACAATTTCACCTTTACGCACTGAGACTTCCACTTGCGCCCCAGGCTGATCTAGACCAAACTTACGACGTATTTCCGGGGGGATGGCGACGACACCCCTGGACTGCACGGTTACAAATGTATGTTCCTTGCTCATGGTCTCAGTATAGCCGCAGTACGGTAATGCAGTACTACAGCAAACATCTTTCACAACTTCAACCCGAGTCACACCCCCTTATTTAATTATTTTTTATGGATAGCGCCCAGATCAGTCGCGAAACTGATACAGCCGTCAAGGCAGACATGAAGCTCTGCCGACGACTTGCGACCGAAGATTGCTTGGATTGAAACACTTTATATCCGTAGCCGGAAGCGAGAGCTCCCGCAGAGTCAGCTTAGGAGCCCGACCAGTTACTGACATTGGAGAAAGTGACTGAACTCGTAATCACAGGATCTGAGTGATATTGAGTTGCAGCAGCGTTAGCAACGGATTCAGCGGTGCTGTGACTCCTACGATCGGTGGCTCTCCACGCGAGGTCCTCTCAAGATTGACGATGATGAGCTGCTTTTCGTAATCGGGGAAAGTTGAGAAGTTGCTTGGGATGCTAAGTGGAGAAAGACCCTCGTCTGAACGTGCGTTGTTGATCACCTGGAGAACCTGCTCATCGCACTGCTGAGTGGTCGGATAGTTTTAGCAGGGCGACATGACCAGGTATGAGAACGTAGCAGGTGCAAAATCCGGATTGGGCTCGATGTTCTGAACAGGGGAAAAGGACAGAGCCATAAGGCCGACAAGGACAAGAACCGAAAACTGCAACAATCTACGCATCACTACCTCAATGTCACTACGTATTGCCTATACGCTAAAGTCGGTAAGCACCGTAACGATACCATTAATTGGCGGTAGGCTATTTTCCTGTAGCTCAGCAACAGTTTCCCACCCACCCCTCTTTCGATGAGCACTTGGTCCGCCATTAACTCGTAATGGTGGACTGACCATCAAAGGTCAATAAATTAGCCCCCTTTATCCCCATGGCTGTGCCTAACGTATGCCAGAATGCAGGAGATTGCGTAGTCCACTGACCTTTTATAAGCCCGTGTATGAATCCGCAAGGACCCCCTAGCGTCACCACAGGGAACGTCTGATCATTGTTTGAAAAGGTGAGCAGGTACCTTATTCCGTCGTTACTAGGGCAGCTCATCGTGCGGTGCGACCGTACCACAGGTAGTGCACAAAGCGCGTTGGCGACAATTTGCACCTCGATTTGGTCCGAGACGGTGACCTTGGCCGGAAATGTGAACTGTAGACGATTTCCAGGTAATCCACCTGTACGGACTACAGTTAGGTGGCTCAAAGTTGGAATCGAGCGACAGAGCAAAGGCAACGGAGCAGACGAGGTCTTGGCGAACGGGTTGATGGAGCACGACTCCAATAGGAATGCCGCTAACAGGAGAGGTAAGGTTCTCCGTAGTAGACTAAACACCCCATCAATCTTGCCACCGTTAGAACTTTCCGGCAAAGCATCGCTATTCCTTGACGTGAATTATTCTCCCACGCACCTGCCTGCGACAGTTACATCTTCCCCTTAACCACTTTCCCCAACAGCGCCTCATTTTTCATCAACCGGTCCATCACCAGCCGCAAAAACCCCGACCTGCTCTCCCTGTGCTGCCACGTTGTTTCCTTGAGCCATTCGTACTGCTCCCTCGTTTGCGGACCGCATTTGGACACTTGGGGGCATGGGAACCGCAAAACTACTAGAGCGCCATCTGCCGGGAAATGACAGTAGCTAGTAAAAAATTTCCTGTGAACTCCTATGAACTCCTGTGAACAGTAATAGCAGGTCAATATTGATATTTAGTCAATTTCGTCTTCTATCGTTCCTGGTAAAAGTCCTGGAACATTCAACTACGGATCAAAAGGCCGGGGGTTTGAATCCCTCCGGGCGCGCAGTTCAGAGCATATATTTAGTGGAACGGTTTGTAGTCGGCAATAATTATGCTCAGGTCAGGCAGCATTTCAACTGGTAGTTGTCTTTATTTCTCCCAACAAACCGAACTTGCAATATTTATTTTGTCGAGTGGTTGAAGACCAAAGTCTGATTTGCACCATCACCGGCACACAACCTATTGTAAACTGGACTCCCCAGTCATGTGAATACAAGTTTTTCAATCAAGGTGACGGTGAAGTTGATTGAGCTAGTCTTGCGTCATTGAAAATTGTCTGCCCCGTTGCTGGGCAACTTACCTGGGAGTCCAAAGGCGCGCTAAGATGCACCCTTGCCGTAGAACTGGTTCAGCCCCTCAGGGGGAGGAGGTCTGGACATGATCAAAGTACTACACACTTCGGACTGGCAGCTGGGTATGACTCGGGCCTTTCTGTCACCAGAATCCCAGGCACGGTTTGCCGAGGCTCGGCTTGAGGCAATCAGGACGATCGCTCGCATAGCGCACGAAGAAATGTGTGACTGCGTGGTTGTCGCAGGAGATACCTTCGAATCGAACGCCGTAGATCGAAAAACGATCGCACGTGCCCTGGATGCGCTGGCGGAGTTCGGTGAGACGCCCGTCGTGATCCTGCCGGGGAACCACGATTGTCTCGACGCTTCGTCCGTGTACAGCTCAAAAGCATGGAACGAAGGCTGTACGCCGAACGTTGTCGTGTTACATGATTGCCAGCCCATTGAGATTCAGGGCGCGGGTGGTTCCCTCGAAATAATCGGCGCACCGTGGGATAACAAGAGGCCCCTTAGCGATCTCGTATCCGAAGCGTGTCAGGGACTCGATGAGGGAGACAAGATCCGAATTGTTCTAGGGCATGGCAGTATCGACACGTTGAGCCCTGACCCAAATGATCCAGCGCTTATCAGTCTTTCGCTCATGGAACAGGCCATAAGGGCGAGATCGGTACACTATTTTGCACTTGGGGATAGGCATTCGACAACAGAGGTTGGTGGTACAGGGCGGATCTGGTTTAGCGGTACTCCGCTCCAGACGGACTATGACGAGATCGAGCCGAACAAGGCTCTGGTGATCGAGCTAGACCAAGACCGGATAACGGTTGAGCCTAGGTTGGTCGGAACTTGGTCATTTCTACGTAAGCGGATCGACCTAAACTCCGGTGAAGATGTGGTGGCTCTCGAACAATGGCTCAGCGAATTGCCTGCGAAAACTACGACTATTGTTCGTCTCGGTCTGGTCGGCACCCTTTCTCTTACTGAGAAAGCCAAACTCGACGCAATTCTCGAAGATGCAGAGTCTCGGTTAGCAGCTCTCACAATTTCAGAACGGCGAAGCGACCTGGTAGTAGCTCCGGACACGATTGATATCAATGCACTAAACCTTTCTGGGTTTGCTCGATTGGCATTCGAAGACCTTCAAGAGCAGGCAACCTCGGCTGATAGTGCAGCTCAGACAGCACAGGATGCCCTCGGATTGATGTTTCGACTGTCTGGGAGGTACTAACTAATGCGGATTCACAAGATTACGCTCACTAATTTCCGCGGAGTCGAGAAGCTAGAGGTCATGCCGGAACTGCAAGGTGTCACGGTTATCGAAGCCGATAACGAAAAAGGGAAAACCTCGATCACAGAAGCAATGACGCTGCTTCTCGATGAACTGGACAGCTCTACCAAGTCCCATGTCCGAGCCATAAAGCCGGTCGATCGTGATGTCGGTTCAGAGGTGGAGATGGAGTTTACAACTGGGCCGTATCATGTAGTCTTTGCGAAGCGATGGCATCGTTCGCCGATGACGACATTGCAGGTCTTGGCTCCACGTCCCGAGAACCTGACGGGGCGACCTGCTCACGAACGGGTAACCGCAATGCTGGCAGAGACGGCGGACGAGGCCTTACTTAGGGCGCTCCGATGGGAGCAAGGCCAAGGGATCACCCAAGCTGACCTTCTCAAGAGCGCGAGTCTCACGGGCGCGCTTGATGCTGCAGCAAGCGGCAGTCTTGGTGGCGATGTAGAGACAGGTTTGTGGGAGCTGGTCCAGGAAGAGCGGTCCAAGTACTGGACGGCAACTGGTAAGCCCGTCGCCGCTCGAACAGAGCTAGCCGAGCGTGTCCGTGGCTTAGAGACGCAGTTACTGTCACAGCGCAAGCAGCTCGAAGAGCTGGAGGCAGCGGCCGACCAACATCGTGAAATCCGACTCCAACTGCAGCACCTCGACTGGGAGGAGCGCAAGCAGCGCAATGAGCTCACTGAGCAGGACAAGACCTGGAAAGCTCTTGAGCAGCAGGCGCGCGAGGTTGAACTCCTGAAATCCAAAGATAGGGAAACTTTGATCCAGGCCAAACAAGCTCGGTCTGCAAACCAGGCGCGAAAGGACTTGATTCAGGAAGTTGCCAAAGCCGAAGCAGCTGTGAAGAAGTTGAAGGCCGAGATTGATCGAGAGGCTCCAAGGCTTCTCGCCGCGCATTCAGCCCGGAATGAGGCCAAAGAGCACCTGGATGTCGCAAAGGCGGCACGCGAGACCGCCGAAGAAGCCGCGCGCCGGGCACGTGACGACCGAGAACACCTTCACCTTCAACTCGATCTTATTCAGCTGAAGGAGCGCCACAAACGCATTGTGGATGCAGAGATGGAGATCAGAGCTGCCAACGATGAACTTGAGAAGTTCGGTTCGATCGATGACAAGGCGATCACCAAGATCGAAGCTGAGTACCTCGCGCTCGCACAGGCAAGGGCGCGTGCTGAGGCTGAGGCGCCGACCGTCCAACTAAGTGCATTACAACCTATCGAGATTAATGTGAATGGGGATAGCTCAAAGTTGGACAAAGGAGAATCTCGTGCTCTCCCGGTTGAAGGCGAGCTGAAGCTCTCCTTGGGAAACCTCGCAATAGTCACGATCCGCGGAGGTAACGCTGAACAAGGTGCCATGGAGACTGTCCATGGAGTGGAAGCCAAACTTGATGAGTTGTACAAAGCTATCGGAGTCACTGACTCTGACGACCCCTACGCGATGGCGCGTACTCTGAACGATCGCCGCAAGGAAGCAGAACGGCAAAGAGAGGCTGCGACGGAAACAATCAAGCGCGACGTCCGTGACTTGACTCCGCAATTGATACAGGAGAAGATCACACAGCTGACCACCAGAGTCTCCACGTACTTTGAGAGCCGCGCTACAGATCATCCGCTTCCCGAGTCTCTCGAGAAGGCAACAGCTATAGCTAAGAATGCTGAAGCTGCGGAAAAGAAGGCTCGCAACCTTGAACAGCTGTGCCAGGAGGAATTGAATTACGCCGATAACGTTCTGACGGAGGCTAAGCAAGCTGACACCAATCGGAGCGCCCGGCTCGAGCTTTTGGATGCCACTACCACGACAGAAGCCGCAAAGCTCGAAGAAGCACGTGGCATCATTAGTGATGCCGATCTGGATGCCGGAGAGCGTGATGCCGATACTGCCGCAATTCAAGCACGGGAATGCCACTCAGCGGCAGAAGTCGCGCTAGGCGCGCAGAGGCCCGACGTCGCGAAAGAACTTCTAGAGAATGCTATAGACGTCCTTAATCGCACAGTCGAGGAACGGAATGACAGGGAAAAGGATCTCGTGCGGGTGAAGGCACTGCTAGAGCTGCGAGGACAGGCGGGTCTCCACGACCAACTTGCCGAAACTGAGATGGAGCTAGAGCATGCCACCCATGAACGAGATTCCATTGAGCGCCGGGCTCGGGCTGCAGAACTCCTGCACCGGACCTTGGCTCGCCACCGGGACTTGGCGATTCGGAGCTATGTTCGGCCCTTTCAACAGCAACTTGAAGGTCTAGCAGCGATTGTGTTCGCTCCTGATGTCAGCTTCGAGATCGACCATCAGAGTCTTCAGGTTGTGAGTCGGACGATGGGTGGCAAGACCGTGCCCTGGTCGTCACTAAGCGGCGGTGCTCGCGAACAGCTCTGTGTGCTCCAACGACTGGCGGCAAGTGCACTTGTTTCTGGAGATGGCGGGACACCAGTCATCCTGGACGACGCACTCGGGTTTTCAGATCCGCGTCGGCTTCAACGTCTCGGTGCTGCATTCGCGGTAGCTGCTAAAACTGGCCAACAGGTGCTTGTATTCACCTGCCAACCGGACCGGTATCGCCATATTGGAAGAGCGAAGTTGATTCGTCTTGGCGAGGAGCTTGCGGACGCAGATCAGGTCGCTTTCTCAAGCGAGTCAAATTCTGACTATGAACCAGCTGGAAGCTAAGGAGCTGTTACAGAATATTGAATAAGTTGTAAACGCGCATCTGTCCAACCTGCCGATTGCTTTCGGTATGTCTCTGGATGTCAATTACCTACCGAACCTGTCGCCCCGGGGAAACTTCTTGGCCTTACTGACCTGCGCTGCGAAGTGGAAGCGGCGCTCGGTAGGCGATGTACGCCTGGCGGGCCGTTAGCAAGTGGTTGACGACCAGCTGATCGAGAACGTGGCCTTGGCGCTGTTTAGCCAGCGCAAGGTGGCGCAGAGGATCGTATGCAGAGGGCGCCTGTGGTAGCCCGGCAAGCATTGCAGCCTCGGCCCAGGTGAGCTGACTCGGCTTCACGCCAAAGTAGCCCAGCGCAGCTGCTTCCTCGCCCCAGTAGCCGTTGCCGTAGTAGATCGCATTAAGGTACATTGCCAGGATTCGTGGCTTGGAGTAAGTGAGCGCCAGCTTAACGCCCAGGCCTATTTCCGAGAGAGTGCCAGCGAGTCCGGGGCGGTGCGGGTATAGCTGTTTTGCGAGCTGCTGCTCAATAGTGCTGCCGCCCGGATCACCGCTGCGTTTGAGCGTAGCAACGGCGGCACGACCGGCACCGTCGGCCACATTGACGAGAATATTTGAGTAAAAATGTTCGTCTTCGACGCTGACGATCGCCTCGGCTAATTTGGTAGGAAGAGGCAGCCCCGCCAACTCCCCGCCGTGGGCACTCAGGATAGCCGCCACTCGGGCTGGTGCATTGGCGACGCTGGGTAGCGCCAGCTCGTATCCGGCCCCAGCCATAGCAAGAGCTAAGATGACAGCTGTGGCTAATAGAATCGTACGCGCAAGACGCCGCCTCCAGCGGTGGCGGAGTTGATTGTCAGCATGCCGATTCGCACCAACTGCCGCGATCTTCCCCACATCCTGACCATCGCCGATTCGTGCTCGCTGAACGGGCTTCACACCCAGGCTGTCCGAATGAAATGTAGTCAAGCGCATCCTCAGCCCAGCTTACTTCCTACTCAGCTCGTGGCGCTGTCGCCGACTCAGAGGTAATCAGCGGTTACAACGCAATGAGTAGGACCCTTACCATCAGCGAGGTTGCCGAACACCGAACAGCTTCGGCTATCCCCCGCCCCCGGGACGGCACAGAAGCTTTTTTGGCGAAGGACGACTGGGCGGATTCCGTACCGCCCCTACTCAGACAAGTGGCGCGTAAGCCAGACGGCAGTATAGGAATTCCTCAATAGTTTTTCTGA
>SCQM01000017.1 GCA_004298555.1 Actinomycetota bacterium
CAGATGGATCATTCCCAGCCCGCAAAACGATGAATGCCGAGATCACCTCGCCCCTAAGCTCATCAGGCCTTCCCGTTACCCCGGCCTCTGCCACGGCTGGATGGTGTAGAAAAGCAGTCTCGACCTCAATCGTTCCAAGGCGGTGCCCGGCAATCTTGATTATCTCGTCAGCACGGCCGGAGAACCAGAAGTAGCCATCCTCATCCACCGAAGCTGCATCCCCGGTGAAAAAGACACCAGGTATCTGCCCCCAGTAGTCCCGGCCATAACGCTCGGGGTCTTCCCACAAAGTCGCGGTAAGACCTGGGAAGGGGCGCGTAACCACGACGATGCCCTTCTCGTTTGTCTCACACTTTCGCCCGTCGAGATCCCTTACCTCAGCAACCATCCCAGGCAATGGCAAGCCCGAAGAGCCTGGCTTGATCGGGAGCAGGTTGATTCCAAATGGGTTGCCGAACACCGGACCGCCGGTCTCGGTCTGCCACATGTGGTCAATCACCGGCACCTTGTCTTCAAGCACATCGTGCTGCAGCCATTCCCAAGCCGGCACGTTAAGAACCTCGCCGGCGCAAACTATCCGGGTCAGCGATGAAATGTCGTGATGGCGGGCCGGCTCTGTTCCATGACGCATCAACATCCGGACCGCAGTGGGCGCAGTAAAGACCCCCGTGACGTGATAGCGGTCTACAATCTCATAGAGCTGCTCAGGGCTGGGGTAATCCAGGGCGCCTTCATAGGCGATCGTGGTTGCGCCAATGAGAAGCGGCGCGTAGACAATGTAGCTATGGCCCACCACCCAGCCGATATCTGACGTTGACCACCAGACATCACGTTCCGTCAGCCCGAAACAGACTCTGCCAGAGCTTGTAATCCCAACCTGGTAGGGACCATGTGTGTGAACCGTCAGCTTTGGCTTTCCGGTGGTTCCAGAAGTTGCGAGTATGTACGCCGGCTCATTCGATTCCATTATCTCGTAGGCGTCCGATTGGCCTGCTCCAAGCTCCAGGAACTGCTCCCAGGAAAGGTCTCGCCCGTCCTTCAATCCCGTCGGGGTGCCCTGGCGGCCCAGAACAACGACCCGCTCGATTGGACAATCTGGTGTAGCCAGGGCTTCTGCAACTATGCCTGAAAGAGGAACCAGCGTCCCTTTCCTCCAGGTCCCGTCGGTAGTAAGCAGAACCTTTGCGCCTGCAAGCCGGATGCGCTCCGAGAGTGCCCCGCTGCCAAAGCCGGCGAACACCACTAGATGGATTCCTCCTATACGGGTCACCGCCAGCATTGCCGCAATGGCCTCTGCCATGGTAGGCATGTAAATTGCTACGCGGTCGCCGCGCTTTACGCCGATGCCCCGCAGAGCCCTGGCGATCTTTAAGACCTCGTAGTGGAGTTGCGCATAGGTATATGTCTGCCTCTCGCCGAGCTCGTTTTCACAAATCAGCGCAGCATGGCCTCCCCATCCCCTGTTTACGTGATGGTCGAGAGCGTTAAAGGAAATGTTTGTGTGGCCGCCCAGAAACCAGCGAAAGGTGGGAGCCTCATGTTCGTATACTTTGTCCCAGGTGCGGAACCAGGGAAGCTGACGTGCCGCTTGCTCCCAGTATCCCTCGGGATCTGCCTGGGCTCGCTCTAGCAAGCGGCGGACTGCTGGGCTGACGATATCCATAATTTCCCCTTTGATCGAGCCAGCGTTTTGTTATCGAATTTTCTATCCCTATGAACTTGCCTTGAATATTTTCACGTGCTTTCCCACAAGCTAAACTACCGTTTTTCCCGATGAATCTCAATGACTTTTATTGGCCGCATCGCTACAGCCAAACTGCTGACCGGTCTGCCCAGAACGGACGGAATTTGCCCCAGGCTCACCCGGACAAACCCCCCAAAATTGGAGAGGATGAAAAATCCTTGTGCAAGGTGAGAAACAAAGCAACTGGAAGCAGAAAAAACTTGGAAAATAATCATTTTCAACCGTTTTACTGGAAACAAGCTGCGGCCCGTGCCTAATCAGGTGTACAAGCCCGCCGAGGTTCTGACTGTGTTTCATCTTCCGACCACGGCTCTCAGGATTGGCGCGGAAGAAGATGTGATCACGGAACAAGCCCGAAGCCTTCGGATATCTGCGATCGATCGGCACTACCTGTAATACTTGACTCCCGTATGGCTGGAG
>SCQM01000138.1 GCA_004298555.1 Actinomycetota bacterium
AACGCTGGCGGCCAAATCCCCTAAGGTAAGCTGCTGCAATCCCCACTTGATGATTGCCTCTCAACCGTTAAGCGATGGGCTAGATCCGGATTCTCGATTTGTCTCATTTACACTGTGTTGCGTGGATCGTCAGGAGGTGGAGGAGGGCCAGACACGACGCACAACCACTCTGCATTTGGCATAAAGAACTATTACAAGCTTTCCCGCGCCTACCCAGATAGGACGCCAAGAACCAGACAGAACTCAAGACGACTCCGTTAGAAGATTTTCCAGTGATTCCGCGGGCCCGAGCTTTCCCCCGAGGGGCAAGCGAGATTTAACTTATGTAACTCTGCTCCGACTACTGCACTTTGGAAAGCTGGCTGAATACGCGTCCGTGACTCACAAGTTCTGGGTCGCGCACGTTGCATAGGGTGAATGCACCCCAGATCATCGCCATGGTACTGGTAATCACCGGTACGCCTGTCTCACGCTCAAGCGACGGGATGTCTGGTACGGTGAAGTGGCCACACGGCACGTAGATGGCGTCAGCGCTAGGATCTGAAAAAAATGTGCGTTTCGCATGGTGGTAGGCCTCACCCAATGATATGTCGTGAATCTCCGCCACGTCGCGTTTTAGCCCGCTGATCGTCGAGATCTCGAAGCCATTCCCCTCGAGAAAGGCCTTTACCTTGAGATCCTGATCCTCGTGATAGGGCGAAGCTACAGCCACCCGCTTGGCACCGACTTGCCTGAGAGCCTGCACCGCCGCGGTCTGGCTCGTAGTTGTAGGAATACCCGTTTCCGACCTGACCTTTTCTATGAGTGCAGCGTCGGCTCCTATCCCCAGATCTCGCATTATTGGCGCTCCCGCGGCTACGATGCAGTCGACCTTCCGTGCCGCAAGATAGCCCACCGCTCGATCGATCTCGGAGTTTGCCCTTGAAATATCCGACTCATGGAGGATCTGAATCGAAAGCTGGGTCATCGCTAGAGTGACTCCTTCAGGCGCAATTCGAAAAAAATCTGTAAGCAATGTCTCCGCAACGACTGCCGGGTAGATTAGACCAACCCTGCATCTCCATCCCCACATATCTTCCTGCCTCCTTCTGTGCTTTTCCTAACGTTGAAATCGAGACTGTATGCCGCCGGTCTAGACGAGTAGTCGGTTCGTCGATCGCCTACCATCGGCTGGCGCTACTGCACAGCCACCTGAAACCCAAACGTGTCTTCGATTTTCGGGGTCCTGAGAGCATGAATCCTTCAACTGGCCTAGACAAACAACTAGGGTTCAAGCATCGATGGTTTGCCCGCCATCAACAACCAATGCGTGGCCTGTCACGAAAGATGATTCGTCCGAAACCAGGAAAAGTGCCGCGTAGGCGATCTCTTTGGGGTCTGCCAGCCTGCCCATGACAACATTGAGAGATGCAAGTTCTTTCTCGTACGCAATCGGATCCTGAGCATCGTTGATGTGTCGGCGCAAGCGTGGAGTCTCAGTTGCACCGGGGCAGATGCAATTCACTCTTATGCTCGGACCATAGTCGAGGGCCATCTGTTTCGTGAGCATGAGTACTCCCCCCTTCGACGCACAGTAGGCCGGATATCTGGTCGTAGCCAGCAAAGAGAAGGTTGAGGCTGTGTTAACAATGTTCCCCCTGCCTCGCGAAAGAAAATACGGAATCGCCGCCTTGGAACACAGGAACATTCCCTTGAGGTTTATGTCCAGCACGGTGTCCCATTGCTCTTCTTCGAGTTCGTGCACACTTCCACGAATTCCTGTACCAGCATTATTAAAGAGAATATCAAGATCGCCAAACTCGGATATAGCCTTGGTAACCATGTTCTGGGTATCGGCGGCACTGCGAACATCAGCTTGAATCCCTATCGACTCGTTGCCATTCGCCCGGATCATGGCTGCTGTCTCTTCAGCTAGATCAGCAGCCAGATCAACGCAGCCAACCTTTGCACCTTCGGACGCGAATAGCAACGCGGCTGCACGTCCTATGCCTGAACCTGCTCCTGTTATCAAGGCAACTTTATTCTCGAGTCTTAGAACCATTGCGTTGCCTTCCCCCTTTTTGTTGGTCTCTCAATTAATTCGTGGTCAACGTGACCGCCACGCTGTCACTTCTCCGCAGCTCCGCAACTTGGAGTCGGAGAGCAGCCTTCCTGCTGCCGGCACAGGGTCTCCGATCCCCAGAAGGCTGAAGGCAAGCCACATCTCAGTAGCCAGCGCCCATATAACCGGCATGCCTAGGTCCTGTTCAAGAAGCGAGATCACGGGTGCGACATCCCAACCACCACCGTTTATGTATAAGCCATCTACGCTTCCGGATAGCTCTACCACGCCTGCCTTGCAGTGCCGGTATACCTCCTCATGTGATACGTTGTGAAGCCCTAACATCGAAGTGGAGTAGAGTCCCTCGTTACCGGTCGCAGCAAGCCCAGGAAGAAATTCGCTCTCAATGCCACCTTCATTGAAGTACCTGGCTATGCCTTTATTCAGCTCTTCACGGAAGTAGGTTGCAACTGCTATTCGCTTGATGCCTAGTGCCTTGGCCGCCGAAACATGCGGCGCCATGCCAGTCACCACTGGAACCCCGAGACGGTCCTCAAGGTTGTGACGCCACTCCTTTTCATGGCTTGGACCGCGAAGTATAAAGGGCGGTGATCCGCTGATGACGATTATGTCACAGCCCCACCGGCGCAGATCTGCCGCAACAGCCTCCGCTAACTGAAAGGTGCTCTTCTCGTCCGAAAAGCTCCCCTTCTCTCCGCTGAAAAAACCCAGAGATGCCGGAGCACACTCCACTCCAGGCGGCAGATTACGATACCAGAAGGCGAAGCTCTTCCCCCGGTAGGTAGGTTTTATAAGGCCGATATGACCACGCCAATTAGCTGACACGTGTGCCACCTCTCTGACTTGTGATTAAGTTCTTGCATGGCCTCCCCGATATCGCATCCCCAAAGATGGACCCGTTGAGGCCGATGGAGTCACAGGCGACGACCGGATCCGCACAGCCACTGCTATGGATCCGGTCGTCCCTGGGCTGAACTCAGCCGATGAGACTCTGTATTTTCGACGAAGGAACGGTCGCTAGCGTTGTAGTGTTGCCCTGGATATCTGTCTGGACCGCCTGGTAGTCACCTGACACCGTGTGGTACTTGGTAAAGACAAAGGGTCCTGAAACTCCGTAATACTTGATCTTCTTGTGTTCTTTGATGAGCTGGTATCCCTGCGCATAGGTATACACCGTCGTTACTCCGGTTCCAGGAGTTGTTACCTGGGTTATGTAATTGACGTACTTCTGTGGATCCGTCGAACCTGCCATGTCCATCGCCAGAGCCGCAATGATCGTGGAGTCGAACATATTGCCTGCGGCGTTCTCCGGAGGCTCGTGATTCAGCTGCTGGTACAACGTATTGAATGCGTCGACTGAAGGGCCAGACGGAGGCGCCGGGATGATCGACACCACAGACTTCTGGTAATATGCGGCTCCAGCCGCCTTCACATATGACGCCGCAGACGTCAGGTCACTTCCAACAAGCGGTATACTGCCTCCTCCCTGCTGCTGAAGGGTTGTAAGATAAAGGCCCGCACCGGGAGTTGTTGACTCTTGGAAGAGTATGGCATCCGGATGCGCACGAATGGTATTCTGAACTTCTGCTACCAGCGATCCAGCGTTTGCTGGAAGTGTCACGTTGGCAACGACATTTATCCCGAGTTGTTTACAGGCGGCGAGAATCGGATCCTTTAACGTCTGGGCACCTTGAGACGAATCGAGGACGACCGCAACATTTTTGTAGCCCTTCATCGAGGCATAAACTGCCATTGCGGTTCCGTTTACAGCGTCAGAAGGCGTTGCTCGGAATTCATAGGGAAGGACCTGATGATCCAGAGATGGGTCACCGATCCTGTTGAAGTCAACCATCTTGTCCCTCATCACGATTGGAAGCGCGTTCGGCCAGTCAGGAGCTGCGAATGCCATCAACGCAGATATGTTGTCTGTCGCGAGCATCTGCTGAGTCTGGGTGACCGCATCGACTGGGTCGTAGCCATCATCGGCAGAGATTACCTTAACGGGGCGACCCAAGATCCCACCATTATGGTTAATCACATTTGCCGCAGTCTGCGTACCCGTAACGAATGTCTTACCTATGAAAGCAGCGGGCCCAGTCAGACCTGCGATCACCCCTATGTTGACCGGCTTGCCGCTAGGAGCGGCCGATGACGAAGAAGATCCACTAGAAGTCGATCCGGTACTTGACGATGATGGCGAACTTGATCCACAAGCCGCCGTCAAGACTGCCATGGCAGATACGAGCGCTACGCCGTACTTCACCCGCTTCTGCCTCTTTATCTTTCTAACCATGCTCATTTTACCCCCCTTGCACTCCGCTCCATTGAGCTAGTTTTGCTCTTGAGGCTCTGCCTCCAGGAAGAGTCCTTCAAGATCTTCGCGAGCAGCTAGATCTGCTGCTTGTTCGTGTAGTCGAATAGATCCGCTCGCAAGCAAATAGGCGTCATTCGAATTGGTGAGCGCCAATCTCACATTCTGCTCGACAACGCCGATTCCCATTCCCCGTCCGGCAAGCGCTTTCAGGTAACCCCACAGTGTCCCAGCTATTGCCGGGGAAAGTCCGGCAGTGGGTTCGTCCACCAGCAGGAAATCCGGATTACCCATAAGGGCTCTTCCGATCGCAACCATTGTCTGCTGGCCGCCACTAAGTTTTCCCGCCGGCTTGCGCAGTACGCCCTTAAGAACTTGAAAGAGCTCGAGCACATCGTCCATCGAAGACCCGCCTCGTGCATACCCGCCAATCTCAAGGTTCTCAGCGACTGTTAGCGTTGGAAACACATTTGAGAGCTGGGGCACGTAACCTATTCCGAGCTGAGCCATCCGTTCCGTCCGGACAGGCATTAGCGATTGCTCATCGATCACTATGTCCCCTTCGTGTATTCTGATCAATCCCATCAGCGCTTTCAGAAGGGTGGATTTGCCGGCACCATTCGGCCCTATGATGCAAGTGACGCTTCCCTGGGTGATGGTCAGCGAAACGTTGGAGATGACCACCAACTCTCTGTAACCTGCGGTCAGCCCCCTACATTCGAGCTTCATCATGGCCCACACTCCCGAGATAAGCTGACAGGACATCCTTGTCAGTTCGAAGATCGTCCATACAGCCTTCCGCTATGATCTTGCCTTCTGCCATGACACCGATCCGATCACACAGCTGTTCGACGAGTTCAAGACGATGCTCGATCATCACGACCGTTATCCCATCATCTTTAAGGCCTCTGAGCCTGCGCGTCAACTGGGCACGCTGGACTGGACTTACGCCTGCAAATGGCTCATCCAAGAGCACCGCCCTAGGATGCATTATGGAAAGCCTGGCAAGTTCCAGCAAGCGCCGCTGACCACCGGACAGTTCTGCGGCATAGGCATCCTCACGGCCGCTCAGCCCATACGAAGCCAGAAGCTCACGAGCCTTGGCAAGTGGACCTTCTTGAGCCGCACGCCACCTGCCGAACACTGCCTGGAAGAACTTCTCGCCGGCCTGATCGGGCGCTGCTATCATCACGTTCGAAAGCGTCGACATGGGACCGAAAAGCCGGCTCGTCTGAAAGGTTCGCAGAAGACCAAGCTGCGAGATCTTGTGGATAGGCCAGCCTGTTATATCAGTTCCATCGAAGAGGACCGATCCTTGATAATCCCTGACAATACCTGAGATGCAATCGACAAGCGTGGTCTTCCCTGAGCCATTCGGCCCAATGATTCCGTAAAATGTTCCTTGAGGAATTGATAGCGATACGCCATTGACTGCTGCTACTCCCCCAAAAGACTTAACCAGGTCGCGAAGCTCGATCGCGATTTGAACCTCGTTTTCTTCGGAGATCTGGGTATCCTGAACCTTCATTGAGTCCTCCATTGGCTCTCACCTGAAACCGCGATTGGCTCAGCTAAGTCCTGGTTCGAAGTTTTGAGAGGCTTGCTAGCTGACGGGAATTTCTCCTTCTTCTCGGGAAACAGGCCTTGTGGGCGCCACCAAAGAACTGCGAGAATCGCTATGCCTGCTATTAGCTGCTGGTATATCGGCAGAGTGACCGGCGAGACTGGGAGTTTCAGAAGCGAGCCACCCTGGAGGAAAAGTTCCATCAGCACGAATGCACCCACCAGTGCACCTGTAATGCGTCCTCGCCCTCCGAGGATCAGAGCAGCCACGATGATGAATGTTTCACCCGGCTGCCAGCCACCTACTGACCATCCGCCGATGAAGAGCACAAGCAAGCCCCCTGCGAGTCCTGCGCAAGCTGCTCCAAGCAAGAAGCCAAGAACTTTGAGACGAGCGCTGTTTCTTCCGAGGCTATCTATGAGTATCTCATCCTCTCGCACCCCCTTGAACAGCCGTCCCAAAGGTGAGCTTTCAACCTTGTAGTAGAAGACGCACATGACAACAAGGAATGCGACGGCGAGCAGCGACATTGCGATATACCACGACGAGTTGGAGAGCGAGTTCTGCCATGGCCCCACCACGCCGACTATTCCGGTTTCACCGTTGACGATGTTGGTCTGGTTGGTTGCCAAAAGAAGTATCGCTTCGCCGACTGAAACCAGGACGAGAGCTAGGTAATCGTATCGCAATCGGCGAAATGCTATAGTCGACAGGAGAAAAGCGGCGACTACAGTTACTGCAATTCCAAACAGGAGGTTCCAGGGGAATCCCCATCCAAATCCACCAATATACGTCACCGCAATGATATGACCTGCTGGAGGAACGGAGGCAATCGCAGTTGCATATGCCCCAATGGCTACGAGTAGGACGTAAGCCAGATTGACTACACCGACTTGGCCGAACTGCATGTCAAATCCCAGTACCTGCAAAGCGTTGACAGCCCCGAAAAACAGCAACGTCAATAGGAAATAATCTAGAGCACCCATCGCTTCCCCCTAAGCATCTTCTCTAGCTGGGTCTAAAGGTCAATCCGGTTCAACCTGCCCGGCACTCCCATCAATCCCATGGGTCTCACAAACAGCACCACTATCATTACACCGAACACCACAACCGAGTTCAGTCCTGAAGGTATGGCAAGAGAAATCACCTGGGAGAGGACACCGACTACCAAGCCTCCAAGAACCGCACCCAGAGGGGACCCTACCCCTCCCAAGATGACCGCGATGAATATGTAGTATTCATACGATAATCCCACGGACGTATTGAACGTATGTGTCTGAAGACCCAATAACACGCCTCCAACACCTGCCAATAGCCCGGACACAAGCCACGTCATTGCGGTAACCTTGCCAGTCTGAATTCCCGATATAGATGCCAGGGTCGCATTGTCAGACATGGCACGCATGCTGCGCCCAGCCTTGGTCCGTGTGAGCAAGACCTGCACCAACAGGAGGCAAACGACGGCGATCGCGAGGTAGACAAAATCACTCACGCTGATAGTCGCGCCACCAAGGCGTATGATTGATCCGGCAGACGACTGGAACTGATGATAGTTGCTTCCCCAAATGAGCAAGAACACGTTGTCCATGATCAGCGCGACTGAGAAAGTCACGAGAAGCATACTCCAGATATTTTTATATTTGGACCTGAAAGGCACGAAGATGAACTGGTTAAGCAGTAGCGCAACTGCTCCAGTACCAGCAACCCCGATGATACTGGCGAGCCAGATATTCCAGTGGAATACTGAGGATGCGTTTAGCGTCACCGCGATCATCGTTGCAACGGTCATCACTTCGCCGAATGCGAAGTTGAAATAGTTCGTGACGCCGAACTGAATCGTGAATCCGACAGACGCGACGGATAAAACTGCGCCATATGCCAATCCTGCCACTATAACGGCAATCAGTCGATCCATTATTCGCCCCCACGGCCCACCAACAGATTATGTGCTGCATATTAGACACCCAAAGCAGATTTGGGATGGCATTCCATTCTGGAAGATTAGCATAAATTAGACTTACTGAAATGTCAAGGACTTTAAAGTCGGGGCCAGCGACGGTATGCTTCAGCGAATATCTATTCGGCGAGTTGGCAGACTCCTTTAGGTGATTTGTAACCGGCACGAGCTTATGGAAGTTCCTTATCGGATAAGCACCCAGCTCACTCTTAGACTGAGCTGACTTGTTCCTCAGGCCCAAACCCAGCCAAGGAGAAACTCCATTCGCCTGCGCAGGCCTTCGGGCGAGCAATTGAATGGCCAAAAAGCTGGATCACGCCATGAAGGCAGCGGCAAGGCGCTTGAAACGCACTCTGCCAAAAGAAGAACCCACTACCGTCGAGTGCCCATCATGCCAGCAGAAAATGCTGGTACGATGCGGTTATGCTACCCAAACGAACCGATCTCAGCGAGCCGGTATCCGCTAAGGCGATATGAGTTCTTTGCCGCGAAACTGCACCTGAGATAGAAAACATGCTACTTGGGCTGGCAAACGACATCCACTAGAGCTGGCCGTCCGGTCTCGGAGACGTATTGCGCGGCTTTTCGAACCGCTTCCCCAACCTTGTCGGGATCGGTTATTGGCCCCTCGGCCCACCAGTGAAATGCCCGGGCTAGCGTAGCGAAGTCCGGGGCCGGAGAATCTATCTCCATGCCAATGTTAACTCTGTCAAGCGGAGTCCCTCTCTGCTTGGCAACCCGCTCTTGATGTTCCCAGTCGTTGTAGTATGCGCGGTTATTGTACATGACCACCAATAGGGGCAGCTCGTACTTGGCGGCAACCCACAGACTTCCGGCATCAAACATCAGGTCCCCGTCTGGCTGGATGTCAACTACGAGCCTGCCGGTTCCCTTGTGTGCAAGGGCGACGCCCAAAGAGATGCCGATCTGTGTTGCCGTCCCAAGCTGGACCCCTGGATGACGATACGGACGATCAAAGTCCCAAGTACGCAAGGCCCATAGAGCTGCAGTCCCGGCAGTCAACACCCAGTCGTAATCCTTGACCACATTCCAAACCTCTGTCGCAAGCCTCGCAGTCGAAACGGGCGATTGGTCTTTGACGTGTTCGTACTGCTCTCGCCACGCGGACCAGGTTGACTTGTGCATGTCGGCCAGTTCGTCACGCCATTTTTGTCTGCTGCCCGCTTCCTCAGCCTTGTCGTTGGCCACCAGCTTCCGGCATATCTCAAGGAGCATGGGCAGTGCTATGACGGTATCGGCTGTCACCTGGATGTCGGCAGCTATGCGCTGCGCGTAATCCTCGCTCCAAGAGGAGATCCCAATCTCGTTGAATCCAATATCAAGGACGGTTGCCTCGGGAGAGATCCGCGATACGACGGATCGGGTCATGGAGTCATTTCTGTGGGTGAATTCAACCATATCCTTTACGTCTACGAACAGCACGCAGTCTGCTCTCTCGAGCGCCTCGCTTTCCCTGACCGCTAGTGGATGGCGGTTTGGGAACGAAAGGCGCGTCCCCATATCGATTGCCCCGATCCCCACAAGCTCAGCAAGTTCAACGAGCTGATAGAAAGCCTGAGGATCTCTTCCTGCATGCCCTATGACCATGACCGGCCTTTTAGCGCCACAAAGCGTGTCTGCAAGATTTTGCAGTGCCATTGGATCCGGCCCCAGCCGCGCTGCCAAGGCGCTCATCGTCTCGAATCCCGAAAGATCGATCGCCTTATCAAGTACCTGCTCCTGTAAACCTGCATCTAAAGCGACATAGACCGGTCCCCTCGGCTCGGCCATTGCCACTCGATGCGCCCTGGCCATGATGCTCGGAACTGAGGCGATACTTCTCGGTTCATGGTCCCATTTTGTATACAGGCGTACCGCTTCGCCCTGAACGTTGGCCGAGTGGATCCAGTCTATATTTGGTCTTCTTTGGTCTTGCACTCCGGGTCCCGAACCGCCCAGTATCATCACTGGAACTCTGTCAATGTAGGCATAGTACACTCCCATCGTCCCCTGTAGGAGCCCAACTAGATCGTGCAGTATGACAGCCATCGGCTCGCCAGATGCCTTGGCATATCCGTGCGCCAGCCCTACCGCGATCTTCTCATGAGGGCACTCGATCATCTCCACTTCGTTGCCGCAGTAATTGACGAGTGAGTCATGCAGCCCACGAAAAGATGATCCAGGATTCAGCGAGACATATTTGTAACCCAGTTTTTGTATAACCTCGGCCATAACGTCCGAGCCCCAGTTCGCCACATCGTAAGGCGCGTAATTCATAATACCCCCTGCTGTATTGATGGCATTGTGCCAGCATCGGACAGTACAAACCGCGACATGCGATTCACCTAGCTGGCTAAACCAAGTGTGTCCGATGTCACAGAGAAACTCTCTAGATCTTAACCCGGTCAGCGAAAAATAGCTTCCCCGGATTTCTCGATAGCTAACCGGCCACCCCAAGAACGCCTCTCTACCCATGGATGAGCCAGATCCCTGAGATTTTCTATTGACATAGTTTTCCGTCCGATCTATGCTCTTTTCTCCGTCGGAATGTTGTTCCAATAATTAAGCTGCTGAAACTTTAATCATTGGACAGGAGGGATACAGTGTTGGGAGCCGTTTGATGGGTGACAAGCTTGAACACGTTACCTGACGGAGTGGAATCTAGATGCATCATCTCCACCGCTCTGCGCTGGGGCTCTCTCTGTTTTGAACTTCCCGAAGGGATGCTACCGGCCAGGTACCGTCACCATTGATGGATCGGTAAAGCTGTTCTCGAGGAGAAGGAACGTCTTACAAGGTGGCTGTTTAAGAAAGGTGGCTCCACATGTCACAGAAATGGCGAGGTCACATTGGATTGATTTCACCAACCTACCGAGGGAAGGTTTTTGCGTTCTGGTACCAAACGCTGCCCCGCGGAGTTGAGTGCTCAACTACTACTATCGGTTTTGCAACGGGGGATAAGCAGACCTTTGGTCCTGATAAAAGCTTTCGAAGGGCCGAAGAGATAGCCTCAGAGTTGTGCGCGGTTGGCTGCGAGATCTTGACGATTCCAGGATCACCACCCTTCATCCTGCAGGGACCAGAGCATGAGCACTCCTGGCGGCTGCAGCTGGAGAACAAGCAGGGAGTGCCGGTCGTCACAGGAATGGCTCCCCATGCCGTTGCTGCACGGGCGATGGGCATCAAACGTATTGCCCTTGCGACCTACTTCGGAGATGAACTCAACAATGGTATAACCAGGTACTTTTCAGGCCAGGGAGTCGAGTCAGAAATCATTCCCGGTCTGTCCTTTACTGGCCAGGGCGAAGGACTGTACACAACTCCCATGAGAGCACTTGACTGGGTATCGGACGAGGATGTTTACCGGCACTGCAAACGGGGCATACGAAATCTCAAGGGAAAGGTCGACGGCCTCTACATAAACGGAGGTGGCTGGGACGCCGCTCCAGCGATCGAACCTCTAGAACAAGATCTTGGAATTCCTGTAATCTGGGCTCTAGCTGCTGAGATGTGGTTAACATACAGCTTGCTCGAGATCGGCGATCCAATCCTTGGATACGGAGCGATCCTTTCTGACGCAAAGCTTCGCCGTAGTGAGGAGGTAGCTAGGTGGGAGACCTGATCAAGCCCTAAGTCGACATTGCAGAACGGCTTAACCTCGTTACCAATTTAAGAAACCGAGAGGCAAGACGATGGTTTCGGCACCACCGCAAGAGCGAATACCAGCACATCGAGTCCAAAGCCAACGACTACCACAGCTGCTCCAACCTCTGAATCTTCATGTAGTCCGATTGTTTAGTTTCCTGTCATTTCAGATCCTGTCGTTTAGGATGGCTATTGAATCGGCAATGCTGTCTTCGGCCAGCCAGACACAACCGCCATTGCCAACCGTGAGAAGGTGCTCGACCTGCCCACTGCTGCGGCCCAGCGACAGACGACAAACAGTACGGTCGATGCATATACATACATATGTGTATGTAATTCTTTTGAGTGACTGCAGATTTCGATCAGGGTC
>SCQM01000139.1 GCA_004298555.1 Actinomycetota bacterium
GCCTTTTTCTGAGATTCGGTCAGCCCCTCAAGCCGGCCGGAAAACCGCGCGAGTTCCTGAAGTCTTATCTCTTCGGCAAATGCATAGAGCGAAGCCAGAGTGGCTGCGGCGGATCCCGAATTCTTTAGATCGACGAACTTGGTGGTCTCAGCTTCAATTATCTCCTCTACGAGCTCCGCCTCCTGCTGACGGTACTCTATCGCCGTCTTGACGAATGCGTTTACGCCATCAAGATCGTACAAAGTTATACCATCAAAAGATCCAAGAACTGGATCAACGTTTCTCGGTACCCCCATATCGATTATGAATGTCTTGGGAATTCGCGAGGGGTCGAACAGTCTGGTGTCGTCACCATTAAGCAAATACCTCTTTGAAGAAGTCGCAAGAAAAATTCCATCCAGTTCAGGTATATAAGTCTTAAAGTCATGGATGTGAACCGCTTTCGCATTGATACGGTTGGCCAGACTCTCGGCCTTGTCAAAGGTTCGCGATGTCAAGTAAACCTTGTAGCCTCCCTGTGAAAGAGCCTCCGCGAGCTTCGACCCGATCTCGCCAACGCCAACCACCATTACAGTGCCATCGCCCTCAAGGCCGCAGGCCTCAGAGAAAAGTCCTGCTGCAGCGTGTGCCGAAGAGGTGATGCCCCGGGCAATGCCGGTTTCGCTCCTTGCCCTCTTGCCTACCTCGAGCGCTTTGCGAAACAACCCGTAAAGGCCGGGTCCGGAATATCCGGCTTCGTGAGAACGGAGAAAGGCCCTGCGAACCTGGCCAAGGATCTCGGTTTCACCGATCAGCTCCGACTCCAGGCCGGAGGCGACTCTGAGAAGATGAGACACAGCTCCCCTCTCGTAATAAACGGTGGCCACAGATGCCAGCTCTTCTCGTTCAATCTGCAACGTCCGCGAAAGATTATGCCACATTTCCTCGATCCCGCCGTGGAACTTGGTTATCTCGGCAAAGACCTCGGTGCGGGCACACGTGCATACCAGGACGGCTTCTTCGACTCCGTCTGCTGAAGAAAATATCTTCAACCTGTCCAGCATGTCTTCCTCGGAGACGAAATAGCGCCCAAAGTCGTTAATTGGCGAATTAGTCCTATCAATTCCAATTGCTACAAGTGGCATTCGGCCAAACTTTCTTCGGCCCGTGAAAAATCACCCAACCGAATATATTCAAAAACTCTGGAATGTAATACTTTCTCCCAATCTAAACCAGCCGCCCAATGACCGGAACTCAAGGCCTTTGACCTCACCGCTACTGCCAGGACCAGCAATTTGTCAATGTCCTCAGGCAACATTTCTTCTATAAGCTTACTGATCGCTTTGGAGAATCCGGGAACTTTCGGATTGGAGGATACCCCGACGCTGATTCCCCCTTTATTCACCAGAGCCACATTGCTAAAGCTGCTTTGAAACGGCTCTGAAACGTTGTTGACAAGAATTCCACGCTCCTTGGCAATCCTTGCAATATTGCTGTTTACATCGGGGTCTGAGGTAGCCGCAAAGACAATTCCGCATTCCGACAGATCCGACTCTTCGAAACTTCGAAGCGCATAATGGGCTTCCCAATCTGCCCTTATCAGCAGTTCCACGATTTCCTTGCTAATTTCAGGCGAGACTACAGTCACGCCTGAAATCGACGCAGGCAGTCCTCTGATTTTTCTCGCTGCCACCTTTCCCGCACCGACGACGAGCACCTTGACCGCCGCCAGATTCAAAGAAACGAGATAATCTCCGCCGTCCATTTCCACCTATCTGAATATGAATAATTATCCATCCTAATAAATCCCGCGACATAACATTTAGCACTTAGCCCGGGTGTTTTGACTACCGCCTCCAAATAGATAAATAGTCGCTCAATCAGTGTGAGCAAATTCAGAGACCGGGTGCAGGATCACTTATTGGCGAGCTCTCTAAGACTCAGATGCACAGCTCGCTAAGACTCAGATGCACTGTCAAAAAAGGCCTCTCCCCAGAATGCTCCCAGGGGATTTCCACCTCCAGCCGCCGGGCGGAGCAGCGCATTCAGCCCTGAACCACTCTTTGATAGTCGCACACTTAGGCCAAGACAGCCCCTCACAAGGTCACTGCACTCACGGTGCTAGTGTTTAAATAGTTCGGCTGTAATCTCGGCAGAGCGCTCCCTTGCTTTTGCGATCGCGCGCGCAAATGCCGCCCTCACGGCCGCGCCTTCAAGCGCACCGACTCCTGCAGCGGTGGTCCCACCTGGAGAAGTAACATTTTGTCTTAATATCGTGGGCGACTGCGAACCGTCTGAAAGCATTGCTCCGGCGCCATAGATGGTTTGAGTCACCAGCTCCCTGGCCAGATCCCAGCCAAGCCCTTCGCTGACGGCGGCCTCTATCATCGCTTCCGCTACCAGAAAGACGTACGCCGGACCGGAACCGGAAACTGCAGTTATGGCGTCAATCTGCACCTCTTTGACCACCACGACTTTTCCGACTGCGGACATTAGAGATTTTGCCCATTGGATATCGTCGGCACTCGCATAGCGCCCACCGCACAGGGCCGTCATCCCATGACCAAGCATTGCCGGAGTATTCGGCATTGCGCGAATCACAGACGGTCTTCCTCCCAGCCAAACTTCAAGTGCTGCCGTGGAGACCCCGGCCGCGATCGAAAGAACCCTGTGCTTGTGATCTTCTCCCAACGTGCCAGCCAATTTTTCGACGCTGTCCGGCTTCACTGCGATAAGGGTTGACGATGCAGGCTGCGGCCGCGCCAAAATCTGGCAGTCAGGGAACTCCTTTCCCAGTTCGGCCCTCAGCGGTTCAAAAACCTCGACAATACCCAGCGATTCAGGCTTGAGTGCGTTTGCTGAAAGGATCCCGTGGGCCAGAGCCTGGCCCATTTTCCCGCCACCAATTATCATGAGTTCGAGCACGTCATAAATAGTACCCTGATATTGTCCGGCGAACGTCTCCGGTCAATTTAGGTACAGCATTCGGATATTGGCTCTGGCGTTCTAGAATTTCTGCTTCCCCGACCCGAACGTTCTAGAACAATGCCAGAACCAACACAGCAAAGTTACGCCAGGCAAAACCACGGCGTCAATAGGAAATTTGAGAAATCAGAAATGTTTTTCCTTTGATTCCAGCTGAATACCCTGAGAGCCATCTCGGCTAGAGCCCAAGTGGCAGCGGAATTCGAAGCCAACCTGGAACATGCTCCCTTGGAGCCTCTCAGTTGCAACAAGTCGAGTTCCGTAACTGGCTTAGAGAAGAATCTTTGCGTAACCGAATTTCATCAACCGCACTCGACGAGCTCTTTTGCAGTCAGCTCTGCAAGAACTTGCTGCATGCGAAGCGCAGCATCGCGCCAGCGGTACCTTGTGGATAGCGAACTGGCAGCCACCTGCAGCGGCCTGGCCAATGATGGATCCTCCAGAACTTTGACGAGGTACCTCGCAAATTCCTTCGCGGTGCGGTCTGCAACCAGATACCCGCTCGATCCGTGGACTATAAGGGTTTTCAGTCCCCCTACGTTCGAAGCAACGACGGGAACACCGCAAGCTGCAGCTTCCAACGCCACTAGTCCAAAGGATTCCGTTCGTGATGGGACTAGACCGACGTTGGCAGCCCTGTAAAAACTCGAAAGCACTTCGTGGGGTTGAGGATCAAAAAAATAGACCCTTTTATTAAGGCGCTCTCTTGCGACAATGTGCTTAATCCTAAGGATCTCCTCGGTCCCAAATGGTCCCGATGGTCCCCCTACCATCGTCAGAAACGCATCCGGAACCCGCGATGCAATTCTGGCGAACGACTGAACGGCTATGTCAGCACCCTTTAGCGGCTGGATTCGGCCAACGAAAAGGACCATTTTCCCTATGGTTGGCAGCCCTATTGCCTTCCGGGCCATGTCGCGATCTCCAGGACTGAAAAAGGCATGGTCCACACCAAGGGGAACAATAGAGATCCTTGAACGATCGAGATTGTAAAGAGTTGATATCTCATCTGCCTCAACCTCGCAAGAGGCTAATACCTGGTCGGAGCAGTATATGATCTTGGACTCCTCCTCGATTCTGAGGTTCTCCGAGATATCGTCATCTGGAACTGCCCGGTCCTTGGCCTTAATCTTTTCAAGCGTATGAAAAGTAGTGACAAGAGGAACTTCGAGAGCGTGCTTGAGCGCGTGGCCGACGATTCCGGACAGCCAATAGTTGGCGTGAATGACGTTTGGCAACTGCTCGGGATTCATGCGTATTCTCTCAAGAACGTTCTCAGTGAACTCACCCACGTGCTCCAGAAGATCAAGTTTCGAAATCTCTCTCAGCGGGCCAGCAGGTATATGATGCAACACAAAGCCGGGCTCAATAGCGGCGCAGGCTGGCAAAGAAGGCGAGTATGCCCTCGTGTAGACGTCGCAGCAAATGCCAAGCCGGGCCAATGCACACGCGAGCTGCTTAACGTACACATTCATGCCGCCGCCCTCACCAGTTCCAGGTTGAACCAGTGGCGAGGTGTGGTATGAAATAATCGCTAATCGCTGCATCTAGATCGCTTTCATCCGAGAGTTGCTGGCGGACCGGCTATGAATCCCGTTCCTATTAACTTCGTACCGTAAGCCCGTATTCCTCGATCTAACATATAATGCCGATATTGGGAAACGAATGATACTTAGCGAAAAACTTCCCCTAGCCGGAAGCATTTTTAATTAATTATCTCCAACAATGCTAGCTGTGGCCGAACTGATTTAGAGAGTAATCATAGTTTCCCACCGATTTCTCATCTTCAGAGTGCACTGCGCCCCTTGAGTTGAGCTGCGGAAAAGCACCAGCTACAGATTAAAAGCCAAGCTAATCCTTCCTTGACCGCCCGCGAAGCGGATCATTAACCCAAACATAAGACGACTCCTGATCCCAGGTCCTATCGAAGACGGCCCGCTTCGCTTAACGGAAAATACCGATAGACAACTCTTCCCATCAATGAAACGCTAGGGAAACTGCCAAGCGAACGGGAATCGGTGGACGCATCAGAATTATCGCCCAGCAATATAAATGAATCTCCATCCAACCCAGCCAATCGCTTTATCACAAGATTCCCATTTCCCCAGGGATCTTTGGCAACGACAATCCGGCCTATCAAGGCGGCGCTGGGATGCTTGATTCGGCGCACCACCAGTCGATCACCTGGATTCAAAGTCGGCACCATTGATATGCCAGTGAC
>SCQM01000140.1 GCA_004298555.1 Actinomycetota bacterium
ATTTGCCGCCCATCGAGCCATAGAACGTCGCGTCGCCAAAGGTGAAGATGCCCCCGTCCGATCCAATCAGCCAATATCCCTTCCCGTCGGGAGTTGCGGCCATTCCTACGATTGGGCCGTAAAGCCCGAGATTGGAGGCCGAGCCAAAATTGGCCGCATCGCCATAGAAGAGCACTTCGCCGGTAGCGGTCACCAGCCAATAGCCGTTTCCATCCGGGGTCATCGTCATTGCAACTACCAACGATGACGGCACGACCGGCTGATTGGCAGCAAATGGCCGTGCTGCGCCGTAGCCAATCACTGGCGGCGTCGAATAAGAAACCATGCTGGAAGGCGGAGAAAAATTAACTTGCGGCCTAGTTGAATATGCTGAGGCTACGATTGAAAACGACAGGACAAACAGAACTAAAACTTTGCTGGCGAGGCGATGAGTTTTCAATTTTTGTTACTACTTTCATTCAGAGTTTAGTGTCAGGCCACTACCGGATTTTCACCGGCAACGGAGCGTCTTTTTTCATAAGTCTCAACAACCATAGGTTGCAGAGGCCTGGCTGAGCAAGCGAAAACCGGACGAGCGCCCAGCAAGTTCGTGATCGTTAGCGTTGCACCAACGATTCCAGCACGTCCTCTTCCCTAGAGACCAGCGCATGGAAGCTATCCAACTGGACTTTCACTGCCTCTATTCCAGATCCTCCCAGAGTTTGCCGCCGCTCGACGGACACGCCCGGCATCAATAGCTCGGCGGCCTCCGACCCAAGCTGTGGATGCGCTTCCACCAATTCGCCGAGATCGACGTGACGCTCCAACGAATCCCGAACCAGGCCACCAATTATTGCGTGTGCCTTTCTGAAAGGAACCCCCTTGGCGACAAGCCATTCAGCCAGATCTATGGCACATAGGTAAGGCGAATCCGCAGCTCTGCGCATCTTCGAAAAATCGAACCCTGAGCTGGACAAAAGTCCAGAAAGCGATGAAATTCCAAGAGAAATCTGATCGAGGGAATCAAAAAGAGGTTCCTTGTCTTCCTGGAGATCCCTGTTGTAGGAAAGAGGTAATCCCTTCAACGTGGTCAGAAAGCCGGTCAATGAGCCGATCACCCTCCCAGATTTTCCTCTTGCAAGTTCAGCAATGTCCGGATTCTTTTTCTGGGGGAGCATTGATGATCCGGTTGAATAGGCATCATCCAGGCGGAGATAACCAAACTCCTCGGTCGACCAAAGAACAAGCTCTTCGCCGATCCGCGAAAGATGGACACCCAGAAGGGCCAGATCGAAGAGAGCTTCGGCCACAAAATCCCGATCGGAGACCGCATCAAGCGAATTGTCGAACCTCCTGGCAAAACCGAGTTCGCGCGACACAAAATCGGGATCAAGCGGCAACGACGAGCCGCCAAGTGCACCTGCACCCAGCGGCGACACGTCTAGACGCGTTATCGTCTCGACTAAACGGTCAAAATCCCGGGCCAACGCCCAGCCGTGCGCTAGAAAATAGTGCGACAGAAGAACCGGCTGAGCCTTTTGAAGATGCGTATAGCCAGGAAGATAAACGTCCTCAGCAGATTCTGCCAGACCAAACAGCAGACGCTGAAAGTCTAAAATCCGGGCACACACACTCGCAAGCTCACGCTTTGCGAATAAACGTAAATCGGTAGCCACCTGATCGTTCCGGCTTCTACCCGTGTGCAGCTTCGCCCCTGGGTCACCAGCCAGCTCGGTAACGCGGCGTTCGATTGCCGTATGAATGTCTTCATCGGAATACTCGAACCTGAATTCACCACTGCCTAGTTCAGTCTCCACCTCCTCCAGTGTTGCCAAGAGAAGCTGAACTTCCTCTTCGGTGATAATCTTGGCGACTCCAAGGCCCTTGACATGCGCCTTTGAACAGGTTACATCGTCGTGAGCAAGACGCTTGTCAAAACTAAGCGACTGAGTGTATGCGAGCAACTCCGACGATGGAGTACCCCCAAATCTTCCGTGCCAAAGGGTCATCTGTCCACCTTAAAATTTCCAACAGCTGCATTATCCAACGTTTCAGCAGTACTCTGTTCCGGCTGAAGAGCCTTATTAACCTAGTCTGCGCCGAGTTGCTTTCGTGACCACGTCTCGACACCAAGTCCCCAGAGTCTGACAAAGCCTTCCGCATCCTGGTGCCTGAAGGCATCAGCCGGGTCGTAGGTCGCCAGTTCGTAGTCATACAGACCAACAGGCGAACGCCGTCCCTCCACGACGACGCGTCCTGGCTCCAGCGAAAGCCTCACATCGCCGGTAACATACTTCTGTGTATAGAGCATGAATGAATCGAGGGCCTGCTTGAGGGGTGAATACCAAAGCCCGTCATAGACAAGCTCTGTCCATCGGGATCCAAGCCGCATCTTTTCATGGGAAAGATCGCGTTCAAGAGTCAGGTCTTCCAAATCTGCGTGGGCCATAATCAAAGCCAGAGCAGCGGGAGCCTCATAAACTTCACGAGACTTTATCCCTACCCGGCGATTCTCAACCATATCGATGCGTCCGAACCCGAACGATCCAACTACCGCCGTCAATTCTGAAATCAGCTCCACGAGCCCCATATTTTTGCCGTTGATCGCTTTGGGTATTCCCGACTCAAACGAGATCACCAAGGAAGATGGCTCAGAAGCTGTGGGCACTGTGGTCTGATAAATTCCCACGGGAGGCTTTACCCAGGGGTCCTCCATCTCGCCAGCCTCAATTGCTCTGCCCCAGAGATTCTGATCGATGGAGTATGACTTCTCTTTGGTTGCCAGAATCGGAATATTGTGCCTTGCGGCATATTCAATAGAGTCTTCCCTGGAGAAACCCCAGTTGCGAACGGGTGCGAGTATTTGCAGATCAGGCCGAAGCGCGCGTATCGAAACTTCGAATCGCACCTGGTCATTACCTTTGCCTGTACATCCATGGGCTACCGTCTCGGCACCAAATTCTTTGGAAGCCTCAACAAGGTGTTTGGTTATCACAGGCCGGGAAAGTGCCGATACCAGCGGATATTTGTTCTCGTACATCGCATTCGCGAACAAAGCCGGCATGATGAAATCCCTTGCAAACTCTTCCTTGGCATCCACCACCACTGCCTCGACCGCACCAGCGGCAAGAGCGCGGCTCCGAATGACATCGAAGTCCTCGCCTTGGCCAACATCGACAGCTAGGGCTATGACTTCCAGGTCGTGAACCTCGGAGATCCACTTGACCGAGACCGAGGTGTCCAGGCCTCCTGAATATGCAAGTACTACTCTTCCCTTCGACATCCACTCACTCCATCCACATAATTTCTACAAAACGACAAACTTTGCCATGCGGCCTTTGCTCGCGGCATTCCGCACTAAAGTCCAGCCAAAAGACGCATTGTGTTGGCAACGCTCCCGCCGCCTAGATCTTCATTTGCAATGACCATTACGGTATCGTCGCCGGCAACGGTTCCGAGGATTTCCTTCATCTGGGATCTATCCAGAGCCGAGGCCACAACGTGGGCACAGCCGGGCGGGGTTCGCAGAAGTACGATCACAGAGGAGTGGGTCACTTCAACCACCCAGTCGGACATAACTCTTTTCAAGTGCTCTTCCGGCGCAGCCTGATCTTTCGGAAGCTCAGGAACTGCATAGACGCTCTCGCGGCCTGAGACTCGCACTTTTATGGCACCCAATTCCTCAAGATCTCGCGACACAGTTGCCTGGGTTGCGATGATACCGTCGTCTGCCAGCAGTTCCACTAACTGAGCCTGAGAGGTGACCACATTGTTCTCCAATATCTTTGTGATCCTGTGCTGACGTTGATTCTTTGCCACTTCTAACTCCTTGGCCTCACGCCACTCATGAACAAGAAAAGCCCCCTCATTACATGCATACGATTTTGTGCCTGCTCCCAAACTACCGAGGCCGTAGACTCCAGCACCTCTCGTGAAATCTCCTCGTCTTCGTGAGCCGGAAGACAGTGCATGACAACCGCATCTGAGCCCGCCTTGGACATTAGATCCGAATCCACGGTATACCCGGCAAAGTCTCGGAGCCTTTGCTGACGCTCTTCTTCCTGGCCCATCGAGGTCCAGACATCGGTGTAAACGACTTGAGCTCCACTGACAGCTTCGCCGGGATCGCTGTAAAAAGTCACATTGCCAAGGGCTTGCAACCTATCTCTCTCCGCTTCTTCAAATCCGTATTTCTCGGGAGACCCTACGGCCACATCCAGACCCAGCATAAGGCAGCCTATTGCGAGAGACCGGGTCACATTATTCGTATCACCAACGTATGCTACCTTCAGTCCCGGTTTTAGTCCGAAGTGGTTTCGGATTGTGGCCAAATCCGCCAATGCTTGACACGGATGAGAGAAATCCGACAAAAGATTTATGACTCCGGTTTCCGAACCCGCCACATCAATGGCTTTGGTCATCCGCTCGAGGGTCGAATGTGCAAATACCCGCGCCCCGACGAATCTGTGATAGCTCGCTAGGGTACGGGCAACATCTTCGGCGGACTCACGCCTGTCGATTCCCACCTCGCCTGACACCATCGAAATGGGCAGACCGCCAAGCTGGTAAACCGCAGCTTCGCTAGAATTGCGGGTCCTCAAAGACGGCTTTTCAAATATAAGACCGACTGTGGCGTCGGACAAAACCTTTGGAGGCGGCACAAGCTCCGAAAGCTCGAGCACCTCAATGATCTCTTCCTTTGAAAGATCATCTATTTCCAAAAAGTGCTTCATTGCAGGTCTCCGAGCGATTCGCATATTAGATCGCAGGCGCGGTCTATTTGCGCTGAAGAGACTATCAGCGGCGGGGCGAGGCGGATAATGCTTTCGCCGATAGGATTCACGATCAGCCCCTTGCCCAGCGATATCTCGGCAACCTGCTTGGCGACCGGGCGCGCCAGGTTTAACCCGCGCAACAGGCCGGAGCCGGAAACTCGCAGGATCTCCGGGTTGCCTTCAAAATTCTTGTCGATGCGCACACCGAGCTCCTGTGCTCGATTTGGCGCATCAATCTCGATCATCTCACGAATTGTGGCAAGCGCTGCCGATGCAGCCAAGGGCTGTCCCCCAAAAGTTGATCCGTGATCTCCCGCAGTAAACGCACCTGCCACATTTTCCCTAGCCCAACAGGCTCCGATTGGCATTCCTGAACCGAGCGCCTTAGCGATGGTGACGATATCCGGCAGGATTGAGTGGTGCTGGAACCCAAACCAGGCACCGGTTCGGCCTAGTCCAGTTTGCACTTCGTCCATGATGAAAAGAAGTCCGCGCCTATTGCAAAGTTTGCGCACATCCTCCAAGTAGCCCGGAGCGGGATCGACAACGCCCCCTTCCCCCTGAATCGGTTCCAGCATGACCGCAATCGTCTGGTCGGTTATCGCGGCCTCAATAGCTGAAGCATCGTTCCATGCAACATGGGTGAATCCCGGCAGCAATGGTTCAAAGGGGGCCTGCTTAGATCTCTGCCCGGTGGCACTCAGCGCACCCATAGTCCGCCCATGGAACGACCCCATTGCGGTGATAATGTGGTAGCGCCCGGTTTCCATACCAAATTTCCTTGCCAGCTTGATTGCAGCTTCGTTCACTTCAGCTCCGGAATTGGCAAAGAATACCTTCCCGCTGGGCTCTTCGGGAGATCCCATGAGAATCAAGCGATCGAGCATAGCCGCAACCTTAGGACCGACTTCATTGGCAAAGATGTTCGACACGTGAATCAGCTTCTCGGCCTGGCTGGCGACCGCCGCAGCAATCTTAGGATGTGCGTGGCCAAGCGACGCTACCGCAATACCCGAAAGGAAGTCAAGGTAGGCATTCCCATCTGAGTCGTAGACCCAAGCGCCGTTACCTCGCACAAGACACACCGACTGCTTGCCGTAATTTTGCATCAATGCCGACGCTGACAGGCTTAGCGGATCGACCCTTTCGAGCGAGTCAAAGAAATCTATAAGAGACTGATTCATCATCCGACCTCTTTCACAGTCGCGTCCCGAAAGCTTGACCGGATCATGGTTCCGATACCCTTATCGGTAAATATCTCAACAAGTAGTGCGTGATCTCTGGTGCCATTGACAATGTGAGCAGACTTGGCTCCATTCTCGATGGCATCCAGACACGACAGCACTTTTGGAATCATTCCGCCTGAAACCACGCCGTCGTCTATCAACGCTCTCAAACCCTCGGCATCGATTTGACGAATAAGGGTGGAAGGATCATCCGCTGCCATGCGAATACCCTCCACATTGGTCAAAAAGATCAATTTCTCCGCTTCTATCGCACCGGCAACAGCTCCAGCAACTGAGTCGGCATTTATGTTGTAGGCTTGGCCCTTGGCATCCACGCCTATTGTTGCAACAACCGGAACCAAACCTTGTGAGAGAAGCTTTTCCAAAATCGCTGGATTCACGAGATCAACTTTACCAACGAAGCCATGCTCATTCGAATGCGGAGAAGCCAGAATGAGCCCGGCATCGGATCCTGACAGGCCTACGGCAATCGACGCCAGTGAGTTAATGGCTGTGACGATCTCGGGGTTCACTTTGCCGACAAGGACCATCCTGGCAATTTCGAGGGTTTCAGCGTCGGTCACCCTTAGTCCGTCGACAAATTCCGAACTCTTTCCGAGGCGCTTTAGGTAGTCCCCAATCTGTGGACCACCGCCATGAACCACAATTGGCATTATGCCCACTGAGTGCATGAGAACAATGTCCTTGGCAAATGACCGAAGACTTTCGTCAACCCCGGAAGATGCGTCAGTGATGGCGTTTCCACCATACTTGATGACCACCACTTTGCCAGTAAATCTCCTTATGTATGGCAACGCTTCGACCAATACCTGACTCTTTTGCCAGGCACTCTCAATCTCATCAAGGCTGAAGGTATGCACTCGAAATGACATCTATGAAGTCCTCATATTTTCGGCTATATAACCAGGCGTGAGATCAGTGGTTATGATGAAGGCGCTGCCGTTTCCAAGACCCAGATCACAGGTCACTTCGAGATCTCGCTCCGACATGTATTGTTTCAGTTCCCGCTCATCGTGTGCAACCGTGATGCCCTGTTTGGCTACCACCGTACTTCCATATGTCACCTGCAACCGGTTCAGGTCGAACTCCGCCCCGCTACTTCCAAGCTCCGAGGCGAGTCGCCCCCAGTAGGGGTCAGCTCCGTAAAATGAGCACTGCACCAGTTGGGAACCGGCAACCTTCCGTGCAGCGATGTCAGCCTGAGTATCGCTGGCCGCGCCGACGACATTTACAGTGACGCATTTAGTGGCGCCTTCGGCATCCAAAGCCATTTGCATGGCCAGCGACTGGCATGCCTTTGTCAACACCGACTGAAATTCATCCAAGTCCACCTTTCCGGCCTTTGATGAGGTTAGACAGATTACGGTGTCATTTGTTGAGGTACAGCCGTCTATAACCAGGCGGTTAAAGGAACTCTCGACGGCCTTTCTCAGACATACATTCATATCCTCATCGGAAACGGCAGCATCAGTTGTCAGCACTGCCAACATTGTCGCCATATTAGGTGCCAGCATTGCCGCACCTTTGGCCATTCCCCCGAGTCTGAAATTTGAGCCTTGAATGGCAGTCAGCTTCTCCTTGGTGTCGGTCGTCATTATGGCCCGCGCAGCTTGAAGTCCATCGGACGGAGAGGACCCTAACATTTTTACTAGCTGGGCTACCCCGGACTGGACTTTGTCGGTCGGCATCGGGATGCCAATAAGACCGGTGGAGCATACAAGAATGCTCTCAGGTAGCACTCCCAAGCCATCTGCAACAAGATTGCACATCAATTTCGCATCCGCTAATCCCTTGGCTCCGGTGGCCGCATTAGCATTTCCGCTCGACAACACTACCGCTGCAACTTTATGGGATGACCTTTCGAAATGCTCCTTAGACACCTGGACCGGGGCGGCCGCCGCAAGATTCTGGGTAAAGGTGGCTGCAGCAACGGCGGGCGCATCTGCGGCCACAGCAACCAAGGCCAAGTCCAGGCCGCCAGATTCTTTGATGCCAGAAGCATGCCCGGCTGCCAGGAACCCCTGCGCAAATAAGACACTCATGTATTACCTTTCGAAACTATGGATAGAGGCCTAACGAACCAAGACCTGCCGACTCAGGCAGTCCCAGAGCAATGTTCGCACACTGGATCGCCTGCCCCGAAGCCCCTTTGACGAGGTTGTCAAGCGCAGACACGGTGATGATGGTATTGGTTCTATCGTCATAGGTTCCCCAGACCATGGCATTGTTTGAACCAAGAGTCGACTTAATCGAAGGAGGTGATTTGGTGACAAATACAAAAGGCTCCTGCTCGTATGCATCAGCCAGAGCAGACAGGACAAATTCGCTGCCATGTTTTTCGCGATCTGCGGCGGAATTTAGCCAGTCCTGGAACCGAGCGGTCGGTCGCGAGTAGGTCGTTGCCAAAATACCTCGGCTTGTCGGTAGCAAATGCGGGGTAAAAAGCACCTGTGCCTTGAGATTCTGTTCGATCTCAGGGGTGTGCCTGTGATTCTTGAGTCCATATGCTGAAAAGTTTTCGCCAACTTCACCGAACAGATAGTTTGCTTTAACCGAACGCCCTGCCCCACTCGCTCCGCTTGCAGCATCGATGATGATCGAGTGAGGCTCAATAATTCCGCCTGCCAAGAGCGGGGCCAAAGGAAGAGTTGAACAGGTGACATAGCATCCAGCCGAAGCAACCAGCCGAGCTCCTTTGAGCTCGTTCCTGGTAAGTTCCGGCAAGCCATAGACAGCCTTTTCAAGAAAGTCGGGCGCAGCATGCTCAGCGTTGTACCAAACTTTGTAGTCATTAGGATCCGTGAGGCGAAAGTCGGCGGATAGGTCGACAATCAATCCGACATTGTCGTAGATCCTGGGAACAATATTTTGACTTATTCCGTGCGGAAGCGCCAGGAAAGCAATATCCACCTTTTGAATCTGATTGGCTAGATCGTTCACCAGGGAATCGACTTCACTGAATACTGCTCCTTCATAGTGTGGCAGGAGAGAGGGATATAGATCGCAAATAAGTTGCCCCGCGTTCCCAGAAGCGCCGGCAGAAACAACCTCAATATCAGGATGAAATGCCAGTATTCTCAAAAGCTCCGCTCCCGTATAGCCGGAAGCGCCAATCACTACAGATTTCATAATCTAATCATACAGGTTGCTGAATTATTATGCAACCCGATCAGCTTCTCAGTTTTGCACCAAAACGAGTCTCGACTGCGCTAATGCACTTCGCGCGGATGGCACCTATATCTGCCTCAGAAAGGGTCCGGTCCATCGCCGCCATAACCACCGTATAGGCCAGAGAGCGGTGTCCGGGTTGAAGCAATCCACCCCTGAAAACGTCAAAGAGCCGGACAGCCACTACATTGTCTCCCACCTCGTTAGCCAAAACCCTTTCCACATCCCAAGCGCTAATAGGATCCGGCACCTCAAAGGCCAAGTCGACCTCCGCGGAAGGAAACTGTGAAATCGGCTTGACGAAGTGAGGAGGTGCCATCGCATTGAGAAAGCGACTGAAATCAAGCTCAAGATAGCCAACGGGTCGCTCTAGTTCAATCCCGCTTTCGGCTAAGGCGAGACGGTCAATCTCTCCCACCTGGCCAACCACAGCACCTTTGGCAACTAAGAAGGCACTCCTAGTCGGATGGAGACCGCACCAGGATTCCCTAAACACATCGCTATCGAAAACGCCGCGCTTTTCCGTTTCAACTTCATAGCGATTGATGAGAGAGAGTCCTTCCAGGGAAAAGTAATCCTTTATCTTGGAAAATACTGCCATCGCGCTTTTGACATCGTCGTCTGGCAAGGCGAGAAGAAACGCTGCCCTCTCAGTCTCGGTAATTTCACCGTCAAACACCGAAAAGACCTTCCCTAACTCAAAAAATCTGGCAGCGTCTTCCTTTCTGTTCACATTGAAGCGCAATGCTCTCACCAGACCCGGCATCAGTGATCTCCGCAGCACAGATTCCTCCTGGGCCAGAGGATTCTCCACCTCCAGGAAGGGGCCGCTATCGCCAAAACGCTCCTGTTCACCATGAGCAAGAAGGGTAGCACACCAGGTCTCGTAGAATCCGAGCCCAACTGCGAGAGAGCCAAGTAGCCTTCGAACTCTCTGAGCGGGCTTGAGCGCTCCGGTCAGTTTGGAATAAGGCCGCACTTTTTCGATCGTGCGGTAGCCAACATGGCGGGCAACTTCTTCGATCACGTCTATTTCACGTTCGACATCAGGCCGATTGGTCGGTACAGAAATCTTTAGAATTCCATCAGCGTCACTTTGTACTCCGAATCCAATCGGAATTAGCTTCGACGATATTTCGTTGGCGTTGATATTTATGCCAAGAATCTCATTAACCCGCGATATGCGAAGGTCAATCTCCCTTTTATCGACTGCCGAAGTCGTAGCTATCTCCACGATTTCCACCGGTTGCATGCCCAACATCTCGCTGAAGCGGGCGATGGCAACCTCGATAATTGCAGGGTCAACTCCCCTCTCGAACCGGGCCGATGCCTCAGACCTAAGCCCGAGCCTTTTTGAGCTGCGAGCAATTGCCATAGGTTGAAAATGCGCAAGTTCGAGAATAATATTCCTTGTTGAGGAAGTTATCTCCGATTCTTCACCGCCCATGATTCCTGCGAGTCCGACGAGGTTATCATCGCCATCAACAATCACGACGTCGGTCGATTCCCTCCCTCTTACATCAGGGAGACCAAGCACCCGGTTAGCGCCATCCAACGTGACCAGCGACTCTCCCTTACGGGCAAGGCGTACGGAGATTGTACCTCCGGCCAATGCGTCGGCGTCGTAGGGGTGAGTTGGCTGACCGAGTTCAATCATCAGATAGTTGGAAATGTCAACAATAGGCGAAACTGTTCTCATGCCGGCGAGATGGAGTCTCCTGGCCACAATTTCCCGAGTGGGTGCAGGATCAACCGACTGATAACGGGCAACCAGAAGACGGTCACACTCATCGGGGCAAAGCACGGCAACTCCCGACAAGAACTGCGAAGATTCAGGCGAAACAGTTTTCAGCCGTGGGATCTCGGGCTCCTGAAACTCAATCTTGAACCATGCCGCCAGATCCCGCGCTACCCCAATTACGCAATTCGCGTCAGGTCTGTTGTTTTCGATCGCAAGGTCGAACACAACATCTGGAACTATTCCCAGCGCATCACTTATTTTTGATCCCACTTCCAAATCATCGGGCAGGATCATCAAGCCGCTCTTATCATTTCCCAGCCCTAACTCGATCGGGGAACAGAGCATTCCATTTGATTCAACGCCACGCATCTTCCGCTTTGAAATCAGAAAGTCTCCTGGCAGCACGGCTCCGATTTTTGCAAGTGGAACCTTGCTGCCAACCTGGAAGTTGAAAGCTCCGCACACTATCTGCAGCGGCTTCCCCTCGTCGGCCTGGACGATGACCCGCCTTACCTTGTCAGCGCCGGCTATATCGTTTATTTCGAGAACCTGTGCCACCACAACCTGGCCAAGTCCGGCTCCTATCCATTCGACTCCCTCGACTACAAGTCCCAGATCGTTGAGCGCATCTGTCAGCAGCTGAGCCAATTTCGGGCTCGGAGTCGACTCAGCCTCCTCTGACTCCAAACTTTGGAAGGGAGCGAAGTCGCATAACCAGGAATAGGGAATTTTCATTGATAAATGACCTCTGTAGTTAAAACTGGCGAAGAAACCTAACGTCGTTGTCTAAAAAAATCCGCATATCCGAAATGGCGTACCGCATTTGAGCAAGGCGATCTATTCCAAAACCAAATGCAAATCCAT
>SCQM01000141.1 GCA_004298555.1 Actinomycetota bacterium
GGTTAGAAAGCAGCTAGAGAAGATCCATCGTGCGGAGTCAGTGATTTCTGCCGTACTTAGGATTGGGGTACTTGTTTCTCTATCAATTGTCATTTTGGGCGTTCTGGTGTCCTTTGCAGGTAAGCCAGGGATCTACCTGCACAACAACGCTATAAACAAGGCATTGCTCACCAAGAGCTCCGATTATCCACATAGTCTCTCGGCTGTATTCAGCGGCTTGGTACACTTCCAGGGTGAGGCTCTAATAGTTTTTGGATTGATCGTTCTGTTGGCGACTCCGATACTTCGTGTGCTGGTCTCTGCGGTGATCTTTGCCTTCCAGCGGGACAGGTATTTTGTACCCATTACCGTATTTGTATTCCTTGTCCTGGTCACGTCATTCTTGTTGGGTAAGGCCGGAGGATAGCCAATGAGGACGATTTCAAGGAATGACCGTGCTCGGGTGGTTTCGTCAGGACTTGATCCGTCTAGCTCAGAGCCTCTATGGTCTCAGTTGGTCCGCGAATTGACGCAATCGCTCGATAGAGGTGAATTTCGCGATGCTTTCCCTTCGGAACACGAGTTGTCAGAGAAATTCAAGATCTCAAGACATACTGTTCGTGAGGCCATAAGACAGTTGACCGAACAGGGAAGACTTTACACCATAAAGGGAAAAGGAACGTTTGTATCGCCATGGCATGACCATCTTTTTGCATCCAGTTACAGCCTCGCGAAGGAAATCACCCAAAGCGGTGTCGCTGAGTCATCTGTTGTGCTTGGTCAATTGTTGATAGTCCTGGATCGTGATATTCCGGAGCTGGGGATTGGTCGCGGCGATCAGGCGTTCTTTGTGGAACGGGTGCGGAAAGCTGGCACAGAGGTCGTTGCCATTAACAGATCCTGGTTTACCGAGGATTTAGGTATTCAGCTGTCAGGCATTGATCTTTCCCGCGGCTCGATCTACGAAATCTTGGAGAGCCATTGTAATGTTGTTATTACCGGTGGCTGGGAAAAGATCCGGGCAGCCATTCCTAGTACTTCTGATCGCGAGCTGCTGGAGCTGGAAGCAAATCAGCCGGTACTTTCGCTCGAGCGCGCCGCATATTCAGGCAAATCTGTCGTAGAGTGGCGGGAGAGTCTCGTTCGTGATGACCGCTTTTCCCTGATCGCTCAGTGGGGATCGGAAGTATGGCATAGCAACGCTGTAGAGAGTTGAAGACGTTCGATGGGCCCGACTGAATTAGCGCGCGCGGATGTCGCAACTTCGTGTTATCGTCAGAGTTATGGTACCTGAGCCAAACAGTGATCAAAGACAAATGGATCGCATGAAGTCGATCGAGTGGAGCCGGCAACTCTTAGAAAACCCGGACAGCTGGTGCATAATTGATACTGAGACTACAGGTCTTAAGCCAAGATATTCCCGCATAGTGGAGATAAGCATTTTCAGCGGCCGAGGAGAGATCGTATTCGATAGCCTTATCGATCCTGGCGTTCCAATTCCCCAGGAAGTGGCTGCAATACATGGGATTTCGGACGAGCTAGTTGTCGGTTCGCCTTCGATGACTCAAGCTTGGCTGGAGCTGCAAGAGGTGACTCAGGACAAGCTGCTGCTTGCCTACAACAGCTCGTTTGACCGAGGGATGCTCTTCTATGAGGCAATCAGAAATGATCTGCCAAAGCTTAAGAGCGATTGGGACTGCGTGATGGTTAAGTATTCTGCGTTTGTCGGTATTTGGAATTCCCGGTTTGGAAATTATCAGTATCAGAAGCTGCCTTCTGCTGGTCACAGGTCCAATATCGACTGTAAAGTTACGCTCGATTTGGTTCGCCTCATGGGCGAATCGCAGTCTTGATACCGATTTTCTGGAGGCAATATCAGCAAATAGATCGTGCAGTTGCCCAGAACTTTTTAATCACGATTAAGGTAGACCTGTTATAAAAAGCGCGATTTTACATACCAACTATTAGGTTTTTGAACTGGTGGACTTTTATCCAGCGTCAAACGTTTTTGGAGGTGAGTCCGACGTCTGATATATATGACGTCCTTGTAATTGGTGGTGGCCCCGGCGGCTATGCAGCCGCTTTATACGGAGCCTCCGCAGGATTGTCGGTTGCGGTTGTCGAAAAGGAAAAGGTCGGCGGCACCTGTTTGCACCGGGGATGCGTACCAGCGAAGGAATTCCTGGAAACCGCAGCGGTCTTTAGGACGATGTCTGGAGCTTCAGAATTTGGAATTTCCGCATCTGAGCCCAAGATTGATTTCTCGGTTTCACAGGCCAGAAAGCAAAAGGTTGTGGACCAGCTATGGAAAGGTCTCTCCGGTCTTATGAAGAGCCGCAAGATCGAGACCATCGAGGGAGTGGGCAAATATGTCGGGAATGGGCGGGTTGAAGTTTCCGATGGCCGTATTCTCGAGGGACAGAATGTGATCCTCGCCTCCGGATCGGTCCCGAGATCAATCCCCGGATTTGACATCGACGGAAAAATCGTTATGACTTCGGACGAGGTACTATCGCTGGAATTCTTGCCCTCAAGCGTCGCCGTGATCGGCGGAGGAGCTATTGGTTGCGAATTCGCATCAATGATGGCTGACCTTGGTGCCAAGGTGACGGTACTTGAGGCTTTGCCCCAAATACTGACCGGCGTGGATAAGGACATTGCGGATGTCGTGCTCAGATCATTTCGGAAAAGAGGCATAAACGTCCATTCAGGAGTTGCGGTATCTGGACATACCCCCAACCCAGATTCGAGTGGAACGACAGTTCATTTCGGGGACCAGCAGTCGATCTCGGTGGAGGCCGTCATTGTTTCTGTGGGTCGGCGCCCAAATTCAGAGGGGCTTCTCGGAGAGGGCTCCGCGGTCGAAATAGATCGACGTGGCTACATTACCACTGATCCATATATGAGGACTACTGAACAGGGCGTATACGCGGTGGGAGATCTTGTTGCAACTGCTCAGCTCGCGCATGTAGGTTTTGCTGAGGCAATCGTGGCTATCAAGCACATATTGGGTGAACCCATAGCTCCCGTTGAATACTCGAAGGTGCCGTGGTGTATTTACTGTCATCCCGAAGTTGCATTCGCAGGACTCACAGAAGAAGCAGCCAGAGCAGCAGGGTTAGATGTGGTCGTGAAGAAGGACCCATTTGGCGGCAATTCCCGAGCCCGAATCATTGGCGAGACCGACGGGCTTGTCAAGGTTGTGGCAGAAAAGTTGCCAAATGGCTCTGCCGGCCGTATTCTTGGCGTCCATCTTGTAGGTCCTTGGGTTACGGAACAACTCGGCCAAGGATATCTTGCAGTTAACTGGGAGGCTACTCCAGATGAGATTTCTCAATTCATTCAACCTCACCCGACTCTATCCGAGGCTTTTGGTGAGACCGTTTTAGCTTTAACAGGAAGGGGACTTCACGTTGGCTGATATCACAATGCCGCAATTAGGAGAGACTGTTACAGAGGGAACAGTTACAAAGTGGCTCAAAAAAGTTGGCGACTCAGTTGCTCAAGATGAAATTATTTTCGAAGTTTCGACTGACAAAGTCGATTCGGAGGTTCCTTCATCAGCTTCAGGTGTCTTGACTCAGATTCTTGTCGAAGAAGGTGAGACAGTTGATGTTGGCACGGTATTGGCGGTGGTCTCTTCCGGTGATGAGGCCCCTGCACCTGCTCCCCAGGCCGCCGCTCCAGAGCCTGCTCCCCAGGCCGCCGCTCCAGAGCCTGCTCCACAAGCCGCTCCAGGCCCTGCACCTGCTCCCCAGGCCGCCGCTCCAGAGCCTGCTCCCCAGGCCGCCGCTCCAGAGCCTGCTCCACAAGCCGCTCCAGGCCCGGCACCAGCTCCGCAACGGGAAGTGCCAGCACAGGAGACTAATGGATCCCTTCTGCTTTCCCCAGTGGTCCGGAAACTAATTCACGATAATGGGATTAATCCAAGCGACATTGTTGGCACCGGCGCGGGCGGAAGGATAACCAGGTCAGATGTTCTGACGTATTTGGATAAGAAAGCGTCCGGGGAGTTCCAGGGAGAAGCCCAGGTTGCAGCGGCACCTGCTCAACCAGCGCCAGCTCAGGCGGCACCTATTCAAAACCCGGAACCCCAACAGGGATCACTTGCACCAACTGTTGCGCCCGAGCCTTCAAGATCTCAATCACCTGCGACTCGCAGTGTTCCCGTTGGGTCAGGCCTTGCAGGTCCAAGGGATGAAACGATTCCGTTCACAAACATACGAAGACGGACTGCAGAGCACATGGTTAGATCAAAGGCGACTTCACCACATGCTCTGGTTTCTATCGAGGTAGATTTCGAGGCTGTCGAGAAGGTAAGGAAGGCTGTAAGAGATCAGTTCCGTGCTGAGGAGGGATTTTCACTAACCTATTTGCCCTTTATATCACGGGCAACTGTCGAAGCGATGAGGACATTTCCTCATCTGAATGCTTCGGTTGGCGAGGATTCTCTCATAGTCCATAGAGATTTAAACCTTTCAATTGCCGTAGATCTTGATCAAGAAGGGCTGATTGCCCCGGTTATCCATGGAGCCGATACCAAGAGACTTAGGGGACTTGCGCGCGACATCAGGGATTTGGCTGATAGGGCCCGGTCCAAGCATTTGACTGCCGACGATATCTCCGGTGGAACGTTTACCATCACCAACCCTGGTCCGTTTGGAACGTTTATGACGGTTTCGATTATCAATCAACCGCAAGTTGCGATTCTCTCCACCGATGGAGTGAAAAGGAAGCCAGTGGTGGTGACGCAACCGGATGGGTCCGAGTCGATCGCAATTCACTCTGTGGGGATCATGGCGCTGTCGTTTGACCACCGGGTAATTGATGGAGCTTATGCAGCAGCGTTCCTTGCCCGTGTGAAGGAGATTATCGAGACTTGGAACTGGGCTCAAGAACTTTAGCATTTCATGCAGCTGGATGTGGGACTGTTGTAGTTCTGCGTCCAGTCTGATTGAATTCTTCGATGGCACTATTTGGTGTTCGCCCTTTACAGGAGGCCAATATGCTACAAACTCGATGGCTCGGGCGAGTGTGGTACAAAGATGCTCAGGCTCTTCAACGAGCCTTGTTTGCCAGTAAAGCCGAACAGTATCTCTTGCTTTTGGAGCACCCAAGTGTATATACGCTTGGCGTAAGAACCGATCTCAAGAACATTCTGATTGATCCTGCGAGTGTGGGTGCGGAAATGATCCGCACCGACCGGGGTGGTGATGTGACTTTTCACGGTCCTGGGCAACTGGTAGGGTATCCGATCTTGAATATTCGGGACGAAGTTGATCGGACGCCGAAATACGTGCATCGACTGGAGCAGGTCATAATTGATGTTCTTGGTGAGCTCGGGCTTGACAATGCAGGCCGGTTGGAAGGATATCCCGGAGTATGGGTGGATCCAAAAGGCGCCAACCCAAGGAAGATATGCGCAATTGGCGTAAAGATAACGAGAAATAGGTCAATGCACGGATTCGCACTGAATGTGAATACCGATCTATCAATGTTTGGCCACATCATCCCGTGCGGAATTGCCGATAAGCCTGTAACGTCACTAGAAAAGGAAGGTTCAAGCGTCTCAATGGAGGATGTCGTCGAGAAATTCGCGCAGCTTTCATCGGAGGCTTTTGACGATGGGACTTACCTTCATCAAAGCGTTGGTTTTAAGCGGTATGAACGATCAGGAGGCTCCCTTCCAAGAGCAGAGAAAGCTGCTTTCCCGGGAGAGAACCGAGTCACGGAACATAAGAGCAACCTATCCAAACGAATGGATCGATCAGGTATTGATGCAGGCGACTTTTTGACGATTAGCTCCCGAAAACCTGAGTGGCTGCGGGCAAAGGCGAATATGGGTCCGGAATACCGGGATGTCAAAAGGACAATGCGGAAATTTTCTCTGGTAACAGTGTGCGAAGAGGCAGGTTGTCCAAACATTTTTGAGTGCTGGGCAGACGGTACAGCCACATTTATGATAAATGGGGAGAACTGTACGCGTGCATGCTCGTTCTGTCTGGTTGAAACGAATCATCCGGCGCCTTTAGATCCTATGGAGCCAACAAGGGTAGCCAATGCGGTGAAGGAGATGAATCTGTCTTATGCCGTGGTGACGGCTGTGGCGCGCGATGATCTTCCGGATGGGGGGGCAGGCGCATTTGCGGCAACCATAAATGAGATCCGCCGTATTGCGCCAGAAACTCAAGTTGAAGTGCTGATATCGGATTGCAAGGGCGATAGCACGAGTCTTGCAAAGGTGTTTGACGCCCGTCCGGATGTTTTGAACCATAACCTGGAAACGGTGGCAAGACTTCAATACGTAGTCCGCCCCTCAGCCTCATATGCAAGGTCACTTTCTGTGCTCGCTAGGGCCAAGGATGCGGGACTTGTTACAAAGTCCAGCCTTATTGCTGGGATGGGTGAGACCAAAGAAGAACTCGCAGCAGCGTTGCGCGATCTGGCATCGGTGGGTACTGACATTGTGACCATTGGTCAGTATTTGCGACCTACGGTAAATCACTTTCCAGTTGCCAGATGGATTACACCGGAAGAGTTTTGCGAGCTGGTGAAAATTGGTGAAGGATTTGGCATAGGACATGTCGAAGCTTCTCCAATGGTGAGGTCGTCATATCATGCGAAGTCTTCATTCAGTATGATTGCCAACTCTGGGCACCTGATTCAGGTGTAGGATTTCATTTCTAATTCAGCTTCTTTAGGCGGATACCTTGGTGAGTCGGCTGTCCATTAGCGTAAGTGAGTTTGTCCAGGCCTATTTTTCTAGGTTAGGCAAAGTGCGGGAAAGAATGACTGCGTTAGGCGTAGACGCCCTGATACTGTCACTGGGCGCAGATCTTCCATGGTTGATTGGATACAAGGCCATGCCTCTCGAGAGGCTGACGGCACTCATAGTAAGTCCTCAAGATCAGCCAGTGCTGGTAGTGCCTGCATTGGAAGAGCCCAGAGTTGCACTTCATGGCGACTTATTTAAAGTTAGACCATGGCATGAGTACGAGGATCCCTATGAAATTGTTGCCAGCGCTATACGGGGCTGCAGCCAGGTCGGAATCTCAGATCGCATCTGGGCCGCCTCACTGCTGAATCTTCAGAAAAAATCTTCTTCTGCTTTTTTGCCTGCTTCGCGTGTGACGACAAGTCTTCGAAGCGTGAAAGATCCAGTGGAGCAGGCGATGTTGGCTGAAGCGGCCCGGCTGACCGACGTGGTAGCTGATGCTGTAATCAATGGAGAGATAAGGTTTGTAGGGCGTACCGAGCGAGAAATCTCTATGGAAATCTCTGAACGCTTACTAGATGCAGGGCTCGAAAAAGTTAATTTTTCGATTGTAGGCTCGGGTCCAAATTCCGCATCACCTCATCATGAGCCCGGTAAAAGAGTGGTCGGAGAGTGCGAAGCGATCGTATGTGATTTTGGCGGGGAATTCAGTTTGGAGGGTGCGGCTGGATACTGTTCCGATATAACGAGAACCGTTGTAACGGGTGACATGCCGGATAGGTTTCTCGAACTTTACACAGTCTTAGAGACAGCTCAAAGACGTCAGACTGAAAATGTGCGAGCAGGGATCAGCTGCGGGAGACTGGATGAAATCGGAAGGTCGTATATAGAGGAGTTTGGCTACGATGAATACTTCATTCACCGAACGGGTCACGGAATCGGTATAGAAGAACATGAGGAGCCCTACATCGTTGCTGGTAACTCGGACGCCGTAATGCCCGGCAACGCGTTTTCGATCGAACCCGGCATTTACATACCCAACCTGTACGGAGCACGAATCGAGGACATCGTATTAGTGACTGCATCGGGATGCAACGTCCTTAATAATGTGGATAGAAGCCTGCACCGGGTTGGGTAACCAGCTTTATGCGATGAAATACTTAGCCTGAGGGTGATGACAGATTATGGCGGATGTCGTCTGCTCAGGATGCAGCTGGAATCCTTCACTAACTTCGACACCTATTCGTCCGGCTTCCAACAGGTTAGCTACCGTTGCGTTGTCTTCCAGGTTGGGACATGCCGGATACCCCCACGAATAACGTCCGCTGCGGTACTGCTGCCTGAACAATCCAGCGAGCGTCGGACCGTCCTGGTCCACAAATCCCCATTCGGTCCTAACCCGGTGGTGCCAATACTCGGCCAGTGCTTCCGTCATCTCCACACTTAGGCCATGTAGAAGCAGGTAATCCTGATAGTGGTTCTCTCGGAAATATGCGGCGGTAACTTCTGAGGCTTTACGGCCCATTGAGACTATATGGAATGCGGCGTAGTCAACCTCAGGGGAGTCAGCGGGTCTAAAAAAGTCCGCAATGCAAAG
>SCQM01000142.1 GCA_004298555.1 Actinomycetota bacterium
CTAGGATACGCAATTGGGGTAGTGTTTGGAATCCTGGTCGGTGTTCTGATGGGATCACTGAAATATGTCTCAAGCGTGTTTGAGCCGATCATTGCGGGAATCAACGGCATTCCCAAGATCGCTTTGGCCCCGCTGTTTCTCCTTTGGTTCGGACTCGGTATTTGGTCCAAAGTTGCCCAAGCAAGCATGATCGTTTTCTTTGTCATGTACTACAACGTCTACATGGGAATGCTTGGAATCTCGCCGATGCTCGTCAAGCTGTTTCAGGTGATGGGCGCAAAACGCGGCTACGTCGCAAGAAAAGTGGTACTTCCATCATTATCAATTCCGATCTTTGCAGGTCTCAAGGCCTGTGTGCCATTCGCAATGATCGGAGTCATAGTTGGCGAGTTCATTGCCGCAGACAAGGGAGTCGGCTACTTTGTGTTGCAGGCTACCCAGCAGTTTGATTCTGCGGGGCTTTTTTCCGGAATCATCATCATGGTTGCCATGGTCTTGATCGGAATGGCAATTGTGACCTTCGGCCAAAATAAAGTGCTGGCCTGGCAGCGACTGGGTCACGGCAAATAGATTTACTTTACCTGGCGATTAATACTGTTTCAACTGGGTTGACCTCCATGGTTCATCAGCAAGTTGGTCCTGCTTTCCTCAGCAAAGCAGCGTCGAACCGGGTCTCGAGCACAGCTGAACAGCAACGAGTCAGATTGAGCAGCAAACTACCTTGATGTTGCATAGGTCAAAGCACCAGCCTCAGGGCAAGAAACGCGGGTCCAGTTTGTTAGGTGGTTTCGAAAAGGAGAGCCTTAATGAAGATAGAAAAACTGACCGTTCCGGTAGAAGAGCGCCCGAAAATGGAATGGGGCAGTGACGCGATTGCTGAGGTAATCAGTCAGCTTGATCTGCCATTCATCAGCCTTACCCCAGGGGCCAGCTATCGCGGTGTGCATGATAGTCTCGTCAACTATTTGGGAAATACCAAACCACAGATGATCCTTTGCCTCCATGAAGAGCATGCTGTCGCCGTAGCCCACGGATATGCAAAGGTGACAGGAAAACCAATGGCCGTCGCTCTTCACAGCAATGTCGGGCTCATGCACGCCACAATGGCGATTTTCAACGCATTTTGTGACCGCATGCCAATGTTGATTCTCGGAGCCACCGGGCCAATCGATGCCAGTGAGAGGCGGCCTTGGATCGACTGGATCCACACTTCAATCGATCAGGCAGCTCTTATACGCAATTACTGCAAATGGGACGACCAGCCAGGTTCGGTCGCCGCCGCACTTGAATCATTGGTCAGGGCCAACATGATGACGCGCTCATATCCTCCAGCACCCACCTATATATGCCTGGATGCCGGAATCCAGGAAGAACAGCTGTCGGCCCCAATCCCAACCCCAAACCTCTCCAGACACCAGCCGCCTGCCCCTCCCGCCGTATCACCCCAGACAACAGACGAAGTCTGGAACCTGCTCAAAGAAGCCCGCAAACCACTTATCCTGATTGGGCGCGTAGCGCGTGATCGGAAAACCTGGGATGAAAGAGTCAAGCTCGTAGAGGCCTTAGGCGCCTGCGTTCTGACCGACCTTAAGGTCGGAGCGGTCTTCCCGACCAGACACCGCCTCCAACCAGCATGGCCGGGATCGCGAATTACTGCAGCGGGACGGGAGCTCATCCGGCAGTCGGATGTAATCCTAAGCCTGGACTGGGTCGACCTCGGCGGCACCCTGCAAACCGCCGATTCAGGCATCACCCAAAAGGTCATCTCCTGCACAAATGACTCCGCACTGCACAACGGCTGGAGCAAGGATCACTATGCCCTTCCCAAAGTAGACCTGTCAATCTGCGCAGACCCGAACACTCTGGTCAGTTCGCTGCTCGCCAAGTCGGAAGGCGAAGCCACGATCACCCGGGTTGACTGGCCACCCCGATTGGAATCATCCGAGGACGACTCGGGGGGTAAGGAAAGCGACCAGCTTCTCATGTCCGAGTTGGCGTCAATGCTGCAAAATGCGTTATCGGGTCGCAAGGTAACATGGACAGGGCTGCCTCTTGGCTGGTCGCGGGGAGATCTCGATTTCGATGACCCATTGGACTACCTGGGAAGAGACGGCGGCGCCGGCGTCGGCGCTGGACCCGGAATTGCAGTAGGTGCAGCCTTGGCACTTTCGGGGAGCGACCGCATCCCAGTGGCAGTAATTGGCGATGGGGACTACCTGATGAGTTCATCAGCCCTTTGGACCGCTGCACATCACAAGCTCCCGCTGCTAGTCATAGTCGCGAATAACAGATCATATTACAACGATGAAGTCCACCAGCAGCGAATGGCAATAACGAGAGGCCGGCCGGTTGAAAACCGCTGGGTTGGACAACACCTCAGGGACCCTGACCCCGACTTGGCAACTATTGCCATTGGCCATGGCCTAAAAGGATACGGCCCGGTCCGCAGTGCAGCGGAACTGGAGAAAGCGCTCGCTGACGCCATCTCTGACGTTGACGCAGGCAACCCTGCTCTGGTCGATGTCAGGGTCAGCCCGCGTGGATACCAGGGTGCGCCGCCGGAAATGTCGAACCAGGGCCGTGGTTAGCTTGGCCCTAGGCCAAAACTTTTCCGATTCCGCCTGGCACGGCCATCCATGCTGGATTCATTAGCAGCGGATTGACATACCTATACATAGCCACCGGGTATGCCGGTTGTTATAATTGTCACACCGCATTCCTGTTCTGATGACCTCGTCGGTCACCCAGAGACCACCTGAAAGGACTTATCTTGAGCCAAACCGAAGCAGAATCTCCCCAAACGAGCCAAAATGCAAACGAAATCATCAGCACCCGGCTCAAGGGCAAAGTTGCCATAATCACTGGAGCGGGTCATGGAATTGGCCAAGCATATGCAGCCAGGCTTGCGGCCGAGGGAGCCCATGTCGTCATTGCTGAACTAGACGAAAAATCAGGCAATGACGTTGCAGCACAACTGACGGGAATAGGCCGATCCGCACTGGCAGTAGCGACGAACGTGACAGATCCCAAGAGCCTCGAAAATATGGCCCAAAAAACGCTTGAATCCTTTGGCCGCATCGACATCCTGGTTAACAATGCAGCCATCTTTTCCACCATTCCCATGTCCCGCTCACCATTCGATGAAATAGAGATCGAAGAGTGGGACGCGATGATGGCGGTAAACGTCAAAGGCGCATGGCTTGCAAGCCGTGCAGTCGCTCCAACAATGAAAACTCAAATGAGCGGCAAGATAATCAACATTAGCTCTGGGACCGCTCTCAAAGGATCGGCCAGTCGAATTCATTACGTGACCAGCAAGGCAGCCATTCTGGGATTTACCCGAACGCTTGCGAGAGAACTAGGGCCATTTGGCATAAATGTGAACTGCGTGGCGCCCGGAAACACTCTCAGCGAAGTCAACCCGGATTCGAGCACGTTATCGTTTCGGAACGCGGGCGCGAATGACCGCGCATTGAAGAGAACTGAAAAGCCCGCTGACTTGGTGGGTGCTGTCGCCTTTTTTGCTTCCCCCGACAGCGACTTCATTACCGGCCAAACGCTAGTTGTGGACGGCGGATCGTTCATGCACTAGTCGGCCAGTCCAAATCACATAAAGGATACCCGCATGCAAGGTCAATACGTTTTGCAGCCACTCGTGGTAGGAAGATTTCCTGCATTTCCTATCTCAAAGTTTCTTTACCAAAACAATTCGACTGAAACTATAGAGGCACCGTGCATCTCCTGGCTCGCCAGAAGTTCCTCCTCTAATTCTGTCGTGCTAGTGGACACGGGACCCGCGGTGCCAACCAAAGAGACATCCAAATATCACCAAGTCCTCGATGTCAAAGAAGAGCACAGAATTGATAAAGTGCTCTTGGCTCATGGGATTGATCCTCAGGAGATAACTGAAGTAGTGTTCACGCATCTTCATTTCGACCACTGTTCTTACGCTGAGCATCTTCCCAATGCAAGAATTTTTGTCCAGAAGACCGAAATCCAGTATGCGGTTGCGCCCAACCTGGAACACAGGAATGGATACGATGTGGGATACAGGAATGTCTTGCCGAGCTGGATGAAGGCATTCGATAAATTTGAGATAATCCAGGGCGATGTCGAAGTCGCGCCAGGATTTCGGATTCTGGCGCTGCCCGGTCACACTCCCGGCTCTTCCGGAGCCGTCTTCGACACGCGCACAGGTCGACATGCGGTGGTTGGTGACCTGGTTAATCAGATTGAGAATTGGGAAGGCCAAGGCGGCAAGCATATAGCCCCGACACTGAACTGCGGCGTTGACCTCTGCTTTGCATCTTTCTCCCGATTAGAAAAGGAAGCTGACGTCGTACTCGCGTCCCACGACTACCGCATGCTCGACTCATCTCAATACGGCGCCAGCAAATAGAAGAAACCGGATACGAAAAACCGCCAGCAGCGTCGGCCTCCGCACTAGAGCGTATTTCCTGATAATTAATTGACTGACCAGGTAACACGCTCCGCATCATCTCTTTCGGCCAGACTTGCCTGGAAAGAGGCTCGGACGACGTCCTCTCCGCTCACCTCCCCGCCCTTTAGTTCCATACGAACCTTGCCAGAACCGCACACAAGTATTCGGTCACAAATGTGTGCAAGATCCTCATATTCAATGCTGCAAACCAGGATCGCAGCCCCAGACGCAGCACGTTCAGCCAGCAGCCTGAAAATCTCCTTTTTCGCAACCACATCTATGCCCTCTGTGGGCTCATGGAGAACGATCACGTCCGGCGCCAGAGCCATCCATTTGGCGACTACAACTTTTTGTTGATTCCCGCCGCTCAAGGAACCGACCTTAGTTTCCACCCCCACTGGAGTAACGCCAAAGGCCTGAGAAACCTTTTGGGCATCGGTAATCTCTTCATTTTTGCGCAGAAATCCAGTCCTGATGAATTTGCGCAGCTTGGGCTGGGTTATGTTTTCACGAATGCTTAGATCGGTGATGACGGAATTCCTGGCGCGGTCTCTGGGAACCAACACCATCCCCCGGGCAATATGTTCCGCGATGGAGGTGCGTCTCACATCCACCTCAACGCCGTTATGGACAAGCTTTCCTTTGGCTCCGTGCTCAGAATCAAAGAGCAAATAAGGCAGCTCCTCGAATCCAGTGCCCTGAAGCCCGGTAACGCCAACGATTTCGCCAGGATAAACAGAGAAGCTTACATCGCTGACCGTCTCGCCACTCAAATTTTCCACTTCAAGAACAGCTGCGGGATCCCTCGACGTCTTAGCCCGCACAGGATAAAACGAACCAATGCGCGAACCTACCAATGCCTCGACAATCTCCTCGTTGGACACTTCAGAAGACCTAAAGGTGGCAACAAGGCTCCCGTTTCTCAATACGCTTATCCGGTCTGCGATTTCTCTGAGCTCCTGCGGGCGATGCCCGATGAAGAGCACTCCCAACTTCTCACGGACTGCCAATTCCCGAAGCCAAACACCGAGACCTGCAGCTTCTTCCCTGCCCATAGCTGCTGTTGGCTCGTCAAGGACGACCGCGGTAAGTTCCTCACCCGGACGACAATAGAGCGCACGGATGATTGCCAGCTTTGCCTTTGCTGCCACGGAAAGGTGCTTTGCATCCTCCTCGAGATCAACAGCTACGTTGTGGCGCGCCAATTCCTCCTCTAGGGAGACACGCTCCTCTCTCCATTTGATTTTCCAAAGGGGACCGCAGGAAAATCCCCTTCCAAGGCACATATTGTCCAGAACTGACATCCCGGCGATGAAGCCGTTGTCTTGGTGAACGAATCGCACCCCCGCCTTCCGGATATCCTGGGGATGGACTGGCAGCGATACCCGTTTCCCCGATACTAAAATCTCGGCGCCTTCGTTGGGATGATAATAGCCCGCCAAGATCTTCACAATGGTGGATTTGCCAGAACCATTGGCACCTGCCAGTGCGTGGATCTCACCTGGATATATTGAAAAATTGACTCCCGATAGCACAGGGCGGCCGGAAATGAAAGACTTGGAAATGTTTCGGATTTCCAACTTAGGATTCACAGTTGAGCCAGCATTATCCACCGCATCGAAACCGTCCAACTTGCCTACCTTTCTAACACGGTCGCCCTGACGGCGGCGTCAATCCGTTTTCCGCCTAGTCGAAGAACACTTAGCTGCCGCTCCACAACTTGTAGAACACGTCCGAAAGTGCCGACGTCGACCCCGTGTACCAGGCACCTGAATCAAAATCTGCGCTTGAAATCTTTATGGATCCAATATTTGCGGACGTAAACACCCTTACCGATGGCTGAACACTTTTCACCATCGAAGAGGCCGGGACCCCGCTAATGTTTCGAAGTGTCTCATCGGCTGCCAGAAATCCCATTTCAGGAAGATCCTGACCCACGTCACAAGCCACTACCTGACCTTGCGCAAGGTTGGTCATTTGCTGAAGGCTGCCATTTACAGTCACCACCTTGACGCTCTTTGCTTTCCCGGCCTGGATTATGGCTGGATCGGTGTAAGCAGCCATTGGGTCAAATACTGGAACCACATAGTTGATATCGGGATGTAGTTGCATCTGAGCAGACACCGTTGGACCGAGATCCGAAGCCCAGTTGGTGATCTGCACCGCCTGAAGATCAAGCGTACAGCTTGGACAAAGCTGCTTCAAAGTAGATGCAAAATTCGACTCCTCATACTCCGCACCCACAATTCCCGGCGAGGTGATGAAAAGAACATGCGCATTTGCATTCGAATCTTTGACAACAAAATCTGCTGCCAGCGTGCCCGAGAGTGGGTCAGGCGGACCGGCATTTGCAGCCAGCCCGTTCAAAAGTGGCTCGATCTGGCTGGCGTCAGAGGCGTCGGGAACGGGCACATCAAGCGCGGAAATCACGGGAACGTGTGCCGCAGCAGCGGCTTGAGTTCCCGAGGAATAGGACCTTGGATCTCCACCATCAGCGATTATCGCTGCTGCATTCTGAGACAGTCCCTGTTTGATGCAGGTGCCCATGTTGACTGAGACACCCTTTGCATCACACGTTAAAACCTTGACGTTTTCATGGGTCAGAGCTGTTTCAATATTCTTCGCGACAATCGATACAGCAGGGTTGGCCGCGCTCTGCTCAACAAGCCATACTAGCTTTCCACTTGCCTTCGACGCGTCAAAGGCTGGTCCTGGGGGAGTGACCGCGTTGGTGGCTGTATATTTCTCCAGCTCTGTGGTCGCCTGGGCCACCCCGGCACTCGAACCGCCGCTCGAGCTGCCGGCCGCAGCTTTGGCGGTTGTGGTAGTGGAAGCAGATGCCGCGGAGCCGCTCGAACCACATGCAGCGAGCAGCAGGGACAAAATACCACCGGCCATTAGCACAGAGTTTCCTCTGCGATGCGATTCTCCAGACTTCTTTGATTCACTTATCATGCCTTAACCTTTCTGACTCTTAACCCCAAGAGTTCCGACAAGCCTGACAATGCTACGGTTATTACCAGTGCTCCCCCGTAAAATGCATCATCAATCCAACTGCCCACACCGAGAAGTTGAATCCCCACAACCCCAGTTGCCAAAAAATAAAGGGCCACGAAACTGCCGAATGAATTGACCCGACCCGGGGTAAATATTAACGAACCTAGAAATGAAGCGGCAAATGCCGGCAGGAGGAGGGGCTGGAAAGAAGATGGATCGGCGCCTCCAGCGACTCCAATGGATACTATGCCGGCAAGCCCGGCTATAAAAGAACCCAGCACAAACCCAAGCAGCCGCAGGCGGGAAACATCGATCCCTGAAAGCCGGGCTACTTCGCGATTAAAACCCAAAAAGAGCATCCATCGCCCAGCTGGAGTGTGTCTAAAGACGTACCACAAGATAAATACGACCGCCACAGCGTAGTAAAACGCATAACTGACACCGAATATCTGGTGGTTCATTGCGTTTTGAAACGAAAGAGAAATTCCCCCGACTGTCAGTGAATGGGACACTTCGGTAGTGACTCCAAGAACCAAAGTTCCCATACCAAGAGTCACAATGATTCCACGAACCCTGAGATACACGGTAATCAAACCGCTGACTAGGCCGGTTAGCAGGGCAGCAACAACTGCAACGGCCAGCGCCAGGCCGACCCCGTGGTGATCGGTTCCGTTAAGCCGACCAAACAAAGTTGCCGACAACGCCATGACCGAGGCAATCGACAAATCAACTTCCCCGACCGCCAGCGTCGGCACCACGGCAAGGGCAAGAATCACTAAATCTGCCTGCGAACTGGCAATTTCCTTGAAGTTGCTGGCGGAAAAGAATGACGATGGCTCAATGGAGGCAAATATTGCTATCTCCGCTATCCACGCGATAACAATTCCGTATTTTGCAAGGATTCCAATACTTTGACGTTTGCCAGGCCTC
>SCQM01000143.1 GCA_004298555.1 Actinomycetota bacterium
CCTCTCGACAATGCCTACAAGCCGACCGGTATCCGATACCTGCTCGTAGCCGGTGAAAATGGTGGTTCCGAACTGCTCAAGGATTTCACGATATTGCTCAAGGAGTTCCGGATCCAATCCGCCATCTTTACCTGCTGCCCGGGCCCGTTCCTTCTGAATCTTCATCTGAGAGTCGAATCCATGCCTATCCACAGTCAAGCCTCTATCCGCGGCGATCTCCTCAGTCAGCTCTATGGGGAATCCATAAGTATCGTGCAGCTTGAAAGCTGCCTCTCCTGATACTAAGGAATTGGCCTCAAGCTCCTGGTCGAGCAAAAAACTCCCCGACTTCAAGGTGTTCCGGAATCTCTCCTCTTCGCGTGCGATGACCGAGATAATGAAATCTTTATTTTGAGTTAACTCCGGATATGCCTGACCCATGACGGAAACGACCGACCCCACCAGCTGGGGCGTGACCGACTTGTCAACCCCAAGACTGAACGAGCGGAGAGCGGCACGGCGAATGATCCGGCGCAAAACATACCCGCGGCCTTCATTCGACGGATATACGCCATCAGCGACCAGAAACGACATCGACCGGGCGTGGTCCGCCATGATGCGCAGCGCGATATCGCTGGCTTCGGAGTTGCCATACTTGGTTTTCGTTACCTCGCAAGCAACTTCCAAAATCGGCCTCACCACATCGGTGTCATATACGGAACCCTTGCCCTGCAAAATAGGCAGTATTCTCTCTAGACCTGCACCGGTGTCTATAGACGGCTTGGGAAGTGGCTCCAGGCTCTGATCTGCCTGGCGGTTGAACTGCATAAACACCAGGTTCCAGATTTCGAGAAACCGCTCGTCCGATCCATATGCGGGGCCGCCTTCGGCGCCAAACGCCGGGCCTTTGTCAAAATAGATTTCCGAACACGGACCACAAGGGCCAACTTCGCCCATTTGCCACCAGTTGTCCTCGTCCAGCCGCTGAATGCGCGCGGAGCTTACCCCGACCGAATCCCTCCAGATCGCCTCGCTTTCATCATCTCCAAGATGAACCGTGATCCAGATGCGTTCGGGATCAAGACCCAGAACCTCGGTAACCAGCTCCCACGCCATGGGGATAGCTTCCTCTTTGAAGTAGTCCCCAAAGGAAAAATTTCCGAGCATCTCGAAAAAAGTGAGGTGCCGGGCGGTTCGGCCTATCTGATCCAGATCGTTATGCTTTCCTCCGGCACGCATGCACTTCTGAACAGAAGTAGCCCTTTTGAATGGCGGCACTTCGGCACCTAGGAAGTACGGCTTGAATGGCACCATTCCGGCCACGGTAAAGAGAATCGTGGGATCATGGGGGATCAGCGACGCAGAAGGAACCAGAATATGACCTCTGTCAGTGAAATATTTTGTAAATGCTTTACGGAGTTCGTCAGATTTCATTTCTAGGCCAGCCTATATTGTTTCGCCCAGTTTGTCGCTTTTCCACTATTTGGCCTGGGATCTCCTCTTGGGATCCAAACCCATCTCTTTCCTGAGTGCTGCCTCGGTTACCGCAGCTTCGACTCGGGCATCACCCATGGCTGTTGTGAATCTGTCCTTGATTCGCAATGCGGAATCTACTGCGGACCTGGTAACCGCTAAAGGCGTTAGCTGCTCTAATTTCGCTTTGATCTTCTTATGAGCCCAGATGCTGGCTCCAATGCCAACTCCAGTCCCCGATATGAACCACCGCAGCCTTTTGACCATTACCGACCACCCTTTCCCTCGCCAGGCTGCGATTTAAAAACCATGATCAACTTAGCCGCCCCGGCTCTTAACGCCTTGGCCTTGACTAACGGAGCGACTACCGCACTATAAGCAATCCTTGAGGCGCCCCCGAAAGAATTGGTCACGGTTGTTGCGGAGTCCAGCAGTGTTTCAAATTTGCTAACGTCATGCTCTGCATCGTCAACCAGCCCGGAAACCTCGTGAACCAACTTCTTCATCTCAGCCTCAAGTTCCTGAGAAACCTTCTCCAGAGAACGAACCATCGACCTGGCTTCTGAAATCAGCAACCCAGCCATGACCAGGAGCACCAACAAGACGACCGTTACCACGAGATCAACTAATTGTGCAAACGTCACCCGAAACCTCCTTCATTTTGCCGAGCCACCTAAATCGTCCAGCTTCAAAAATTCAACTTCGGCCAACCCCTTTGGAAAGCCACTGTGCATTGCCTGGGTGGAATGGCTCTTCCCACGGCTGACCTCAATATCGCTAACCACTCCCCGCAAGTGGTCAGGCACTGGCCAACCCATTGTCCGTCCGGCAACGTTAAGAGCCCTGTCTATTGCTTCATAGCTTGCCTTTGACTTAGGAGCCAAAGACAGATACGCCACACAATGTCCAAGGTTGATGCGGACTTCAGGCATTCCTATTCGCTCGGTGGCGTGAATTGCCGCATGAGCAACCGCCAGCGAACTTGAGTCAGCCAAACCAATATCCTCCGAAGCAAAGATTAGCAGCCTTCGTGCAATAAACCGGGGGTCCTCGCCGCTCACAAGCAGACGGGCCAGCCAATACAGGGCCGCATTCACATCAGATGCTCGCATGGACTTTATCAACGCAGATGTCATTTCGTAGTGCGCGGATACGGAAAGACCATTGGAAATGGTCTTCTTAATCGACCGCACGTCTTCCTCGGCGATCTCGATTTCTCCATCACATGGTCTGCGTGAGGCCACGGCAAAGGCACCCTCGAAAGTGTTGAGAACGCTTCGAAGATCACCGCCGCAAATAGAATAAATCAAGTCAGCAGAACGACCGGCCAGCGCTGCTCCAGTCAGCCTCATTGCCCGCTCCAGGATCTCAAAAACCTCGTCACGCCCCGCTGGCAGAAGCTCGACCACGATGAATCGGGATAGAAGTGCTGGACTCAGTTCCATCCAGGGATTCTCAGTAGTCGCTCCAAAAAGGACGAACGTTCCTTCTTCAACGGGGAGGAGGAGGGCATCACTCTGAACCTTGGTGAGCCTGTGAATCTCGTCAATGAACATTACCGTGTTGATTCCTTGAATCTGATATGCCCGCTCGGCGTCAACAGAGGCTTCTTTTATCTCCTTGATTCCGAGCGAGGTCGCAACCAAAGGAACAAATCTGCAACCCGTTTGGGAAGCGACAACTCTCGCTATCGAGGTCTTTCCGACGCCGGGAGGCCCGTACAGCAGCAAAGAAGAGAGTCTCCCGGAAGCCACCATTGAACCAATTAGTCCATCAGATCGCAGGTATTCATCGTGACCGATAACCTCTGACAGGGTTTTCGGACGCAGCCGCGCAGCTAACGGTTGCTCAGCTTTTCTAGAAGGTTCTTCAAAAATCGAACCGCTCGATTTGAATGACATGCCCCTCCTTTTGCACCGTAAGCTGCACCTATGCCAAATACTTCTTTGGAGCCTTTACCGAAAGTCCAAGGAGATCCCAAATTCGCGTATCGATCTCCTTTGGTGCACCAGTCATGACATCCGCTCCTGACTGGGTCTTGGGAAAGGCTATCACTTCTCTAATATTGTCCTCACCCACCAGCAGAGCAGCTAAACGGTCAATCCCAAATGCGAATCCACCATGCGGGGGCGCCCCATATTTGAATGCATCCAAGAGAAATCCAAACCGGTTACCCGCTTCCTCTTCAGTGATACCGAGCGATGCGAACACCTTTGACTGAATATCAGCCCTGTGAATGCGGATGCTGCCGGATCCAAGCTCCCACCCGTTGAGAACCAGATCGTACGACTGCGATCGCACCGACAGCGGATCGCTTTCAAGCTTCGAGAAGTCCTCCTCATTGGGCATAGTGAAGGGATGGTGCGCCGAGATCAACCTGCCTTGCTCATCAACGCCCTCGAACAAGGGAAAGTCGACTACCCAAACAAACCTGAATTCATCAGGATCTCCCTGACTCCTGCCAAGCTCGAGTCGTATTTGACCGAGCACATGACAGGCTTTTTCCCATGCGTCTCCCACAATCAAGACGACATCGCCTTCAGAAACCTTTGTGACATCCATCAGGCTCTTCGACTCGTCAGCAGTGAAGAATTTCGACACCGGTGATTCGAACTGAAGCCCTTCGGATCCAGCAACAGCCCTCAACCACAATAGTCCCTTAGCTCCAAGCCCTTTGGCCCTATCTACCAGGTCATCCAGCTTCGACCTGGTCAAAGAGGACGGATTGGGAGCGACGAGAGCCTTTAAACAGGGCGCGCTGAGGGCTCGGACAGAAGTGTTCGAAAAAACTGCGGAAACGTCGATAAGCTCGTTGCCAAAGCGCATGTCCGGCTTGTCAGTTCCGAAGCGATCCATCGCATCCTTCCAGGAAATCTCGCCAACTTCGCCGGTGGCTGAGATGCCTGCAGCCCTCGATGCCGCGATGACCGCATCAGAAATGAAATCCATGATGTCTCTTTGAGTTACAAAAGAGGCCTCCAGGTCAAGCTGCGTGAATTCGAACTGGCGGTCAGCTCTCAAGTCTTCGTCTCTGAGGCATCGGGCGATTTGGTAGTACCGGTCAAACCCCGCCACCATCAACAGCTGCTTGGCAATCTGCGGAGACTGTGGAAGAACGTATGTGGAACCTTGATGAAGTCTGGATGGAACTACGAACTCCCTGGCGCCCTCAGGCGTGGGAGTCCACAAAAGCGGCGTCTCGATCTCTGTGAAGCCTTGGCGCTCCATGGACGCGCGTATCGCAGAGTTTATTCTTGCACGCATTCTCAAATGATGCTGCATCTTGTCCCGCCGCAGATCGAGATAACGAAACTTCAACCGCATAGCCTCATCAACTTCAACTCTGTCCTGAATCGCAAACGGAGGCGGCTCTGCCGCAGAGAGCACCGTGATTTCTGTGTCTGTCAGTTCAATTTCACCGGTTGCCAAATCCGGGTTCACAGTTCCTTCAGGTCGTTCTGATACCAAACCTGCAACTTGCACCACATACTCAGATCTCAGATCGACTGACGAATGGGCTACAACCTGGACAATTCCACTGTAGTCACGGACATCGACGAATACCAGGTGTTCCCCGTGCTCTCTGACGCGCGCAACCCATCCGCAAACCGAAACCCGTTCTCCAGCGTCTGCCGCTGAAAGCGATCCAATATACCGATTTCGAAGACCCTTAGCTGCGATTCCGGAAAATTCATTGATAACGGGCTTCGATTCCATAAAAACTCCCACGGTTAAACATGTCAAACATGACGATCAACGCTCTGCCATAATCCCGAATTGAGCCTAAAGCCAATACAACATCTTTCAAACAGATGAAAGGGCATTATTTCTGCCGCGGTCTTTCAGAAAGAATATCGCCGGACTACCTGCTCTTAGCAGGAAGCACCCTGTATGCATCGAATACAGAATCGAGCCGCTTGATAGACGCCAAGACGGAATCGAGATGGCTGGGATCGGCCAATTCGAATTCAAAACGCATGCGCGATACTCTATCCGCCCCCGCATGCGATGAACTGGAAAGGATATTGAGGTGATGCTCCGAGAGTACACGAGTCACATCTGCCAGAAGATGCGACCTGTCCAATGCCTTGATTTCGACTGTTGCCGCAAAGATACCTGTCGTGTCCCTGTCCCATTCCACCTCTATCAGGCGATCCTCATCGGAAGATGCAAGTGCAACTGCATTTGTGCAGTCAGTCCTATGCACTGACACACCCCGCCCTCTAGTCACGAATCCGGTGATGTCGTCGCCGGGCACCGGTGAACAACACTTGGAAAGTCTGATCATAACGTCGTCGAGTCCTTCGACGTAGACGCCAGCTCCCTTCCGCTTTCTATGGAATGATCTGGAGGTGGTGACTGTTGAAGGAAGCTGCTCTTCCCCATCGTCGCCTCTGAGATCCCTAACCAGCCTTTGGGCGACAGCCTTGGCACTCACGTGTCCTTGGCCTATGGCTGCGTACAGAGAATCTAAATCTGAATAACCAAGCGCATCGGAAATGTGGGAAATGGGTTCAGAGGTGGAGAGTTTTTGCAGAGGAAGATTCTCTTTGCGCATCGCCTTGGAAAGCTCATCCTTACCGGTTTCGATGGCATCCTCTCGGCGCTCCCTGGAGAACCATTGCCGTATCTTGTTTCTTGCGCGAGGAGTTACGACGAGCTTCAGCCAGTCCCTGGAGGGCCCGGCATTTTGAACCTTGGAGGTGAATATCTCAACCGTGTCGCCGCTCTTGAGCTTGGAGTCGAGCGGAACTAGTCTCTGGTTTACTTTGGCTCCTATGCATCGGTGACCAACCTCGGTGTGGATGGAGTAGGCGAAATCAACCGGCGTCGCTCCAGCAGGAAGCGTGATTACCTTACCCTTTGGTGAAAAGACATAAACTTCGTCCATCTCCAGGTCAAGTCTCAGCGATTCCAGGAATTCAGCGGGATCGGGGGTTTCCTTCTGCCAGTCTACGATCCTGTTCAACCAGACAATCTCATCCTTCGAGGAACCCTCTTTATAACCCCAGTGAGCGGCAACTCCGAACTCTGCCCTGCGGTGCATGTCCTGGGTCCGTATCTGAATTTCAAGCGGATTCCCGCCGTGGGATACGACGGTAGTATGCAGCGACTGATAGAGGTTGAACTTTGGAGAATTTATATAGTCCTTGAACCGTCCTGGAACCGGAGACCAAACAGAGTGGACAACGCCTAGAGCGGCCCAGCAATCCTTCTCGGTTTCGGTGATGACGCGCATGCCTATGATGTCATAGATATCGTCGAACTCCTTAGCCTTTACCACCATCTTCTCGTAAATTGACCAGAGATGCTTTGGCCTTCCGGAAACCTCCGCCTTGATTCCAACCTCATCCAGACGATCCTTGGCAGCCTTGAGTACAGTGTCAAGATATTGTTCGCGCTCGGGGTTGCGCGAAGAGACCATGCGATCGATTTCGGCATACCGGCGGGGATGCAGCGTCGCGAAGGCCAGATCCTCGAGTTGCCACCTGATCTCCTGAATACCCAGACGGTGAGCCAATGGAGCATAGATGTCGAGCGTCTCCTGAGCCGTTCGGCGCTGCTTCCACTCAGGAAGCGCACCTATCGTCTTCATATTGTGAAGCCGGTCTGCAAGCTTGATGACGAGCACCCTGGGATCTTTCGCCATGGCAAGCAGCATCTTGCGCATAGACGCAGCCTGCTGAGCCTCCTTAGACTCGAAACTGAGCCGATCCAGTTTAGTGACGCCGTCGACGATCATTGCAACTGCGGGATCATAGAGATCCGACAACTCTTCAAGCCTTACGTTGGTGTCTTCCACGGAATCGTGGAGAAGCGCCGCAGCGATCGTGATCTCATCGACTCCAAGCGAGGCCACTATGCGCGCAACTCCTAGCGGATGTACGAAATAGGGCTCGCCTGAGGCCCTTACCTGTCCTACATGAGCCTCAATGGCCCCAAACCATGCCCTATCGATTAATTCAGTCGAATTTCCGGGGTGACGTGCAAGGTAGGTGCTCTTCAGGTTTTCCAGGGCAGACGTATCACTCTCGATCTGACTGGAAACCGCTACATTACCCATACATAAATTGTACTACCATGGCTAATAATCGCCCGCACGGCACTGGGATTGAAAACTGCGGGTGCTATCTGCGTCGGCCTTTTGATTTGTTCCTGGCCGAGGGCCGGTTCGACCCGTGCAGAGAGTCCACACTAACTAACCGGGACTTTGATGCATGAGCCGTGGCGCCCACCTCATTGCCGGAACCGCTTTCTCCAGCCTGGACTCCGGCAGCCACTTTGCCTGCAGCCTTGCCAGTTTTAGGACTCCTCGACGCCTTGGCCTGAGCGGACACTATGTTCTGCCGCAAAACCTTGTAGCGGGGCTCTCTCTCTTTGAGCCAAGCCAGTATCGGCGAGGCTATGAATATTGAAGAATACGCACCAGTGGTCAGACCTATGAACAGCGCCAGCCCGAAGTCCTTAAGCGTTGTTGCACCCAGGATGTAGGCACCGACGACCAACACAGACAATATCGGGATAATTGCGACGGTCGAGGTATTTATAGACCTGGCCAATACCTGGTTGACAGAGTCATTGACAGCTCCCGAGTAAGTCCGCCGCCCGACATTGACTACGTTTGAAATATTTTCATTTATTCTGTCAAACACCACAATAGTGTCATACAGTGAATATCCCAGAATTGTCAGTATTGCGATCACAGTCGAAGGAGTGACCTGGAATCCCGACAAGGAGTAAATCCCGACCGTGACCAATATGTCATGGACCACCGCCAACAGGGCTGCTATGGCCATCTTGGGTTCGAAGCGAAGTGAAATATACGCGGCGATTGCCAGGAAGAAAAAGACCAGCGCCCTTATTGCCTTGCTAGTGATTTCCCCTCCCCATGTCGGTCCGACATCGGTTAGCGAGACCTGGTTCGCACTGATATGGGCAGCCTTCGCCAACGCGGCGGAAACAGCCTGCTCCTTAGCAGTTTTTGCAGTCTGCGCCAGATTGTTCAAGTCCGCCTGAACCTCAACCGTCCTGCCCGTTCCTCCACCAAGGGTAACAACCGTTGCCGAAGAAAGGCCGAGCGGGTCAATGGCGGCCCGGGCCTGGCTGACTGTCAAGGATGCAGATGGTACCTCCCATGAGACGCCGCCTTTGAAATCGATTCCAAAGTTCAGACCTCTGATTGCAAGCGAACTCAGCCCCAATATGATCACGACGCCAGAGAGGATAAACCACCTTTTTGCATTGCCGATGAAGTTGATTTCGGTTTCACCTCGAAAGATGCGTCCGAACCCTCTCCTTAGACTAAACCCCTTATCCATTACTTGCATTCTCCAAACACGTGTTGTGCCATTTCCGAAATCAAACCCATCCGCCTAGTTCGCAGCAACTGCTGGTGCTGGAACGGCTTGCTTAGCTGAACCCAGTCCCCGGGCCATTCCCCAAAAACCAGGTCCAGTCACTCTGGACCATTGACCCAGCATTATAACCAAAGGCCTTGTAAAGATATAGGCAGTGATGACATCCAAAAGGGTGGACAAACCTAGGAAGAATGCGAATCCCCGCACCGGACCAATACTAAGCAAGTAAAGCAAAAGTGCACCGATGAACGATACCGCATCCGCCGCAATGATTGTCCTAAAAGCCTGTTTGAAACCTTTGTCGACCGAGGATCTGATGGTCTTGCCGGCCCGCACTTCATCTTTCAGGCGTTCAAAGAAAACGATATATGAGTCGACAGTAACACCAACCGACACGATAAGTCCTGTTACTCCAGATAGGTCCAGGCTAAGTCCGGAGGAATGGCCCAGATACGACACTACTGCCCACAGGAGAGCCGCAGTTGTACCTAGACCCAAAACCACAACGATGCCAAGAAGCCTGTAGTAAAGAATCGTATAAATCATTACAGCAGCGAGACCAATCAGACCTGCCAGGATACCAGCCCGCAAAGACGACGCCCCAAGGGAGGGCGAGACAGTCTGAACAGTCTGCTGCTGCAACTGCACCGGAAGCGCGCCATACTTCAACACCAGGGCTAAGTTTTGGGCCTGCGTCTGGGTGAAGTTACCGGTTATCTGGCCCTGGCCGTTAAATGTCTTGGAGTTTATAGTCGGTGCGGACTCTACGATTCCATCCAGAACTATCGCAACCTGCTTCTGATAATATTTCGTAGCAATAGCGTCAAATTTGGGCGATCCGTCAGCAGTCAAACTGAAATTGACCTGCCATGTCCCGGTTGAATCGATCCCGGCGTAAGCGCTTTTCAGGGCAGAACCAGTAAGAAGTGACGGACCAACAATGTAGCGCGAAGTCGGATCATCCTTGACCGCCAGCAGCGCACTTTTCGTGTCAGACACATTCGTCACGGGAGTGGAAGGCACGTAGGCCATTGCGGTTGACTCAGCCTGGGTGGTTGGACACGTCAGTGCCGTGTCCGATGCCGGAACGGTAGCCCCTTTAGGCGGCTTAGTGTAAGCAGGAACCTGGCACTGCACCGCCCTGAACGAAAGCTCGGCAGTCTGTCCAACAATTTGCAAGGCGCGATTGGCATCTTTCACACCCGGTAGCTGGACCACGATATTATTTCCCTGCTCCGAAATATTTGGCGAAGCTATGCCTAACGCGTCAACCCGGTTCCGGATGATCGAGATCGTCTGCTGCAAGGTCGCCTGGGATACTGTATGCGCGGGTTTGTACACCACCGAAGCGCCACCCTGAAGATCCAAACCCAGGACTGGAGAATATCTTGCCAAAAGTACAGCAACGAACGAGCCGATGGAAATCAAAATGGTCGCAGCCACCAAAATAACGTTTGAACGCTTCATTTATCTCTATTTTCCATTTCCAAACAGGGCGCGCCCGTCTTCTGCAAACGCTTAAACACTACTATTTAACAGCCAATCCCCCGCTGCAGCGGCAAATCCGAAATTACGACTTCATCCTGGGGCAAACACGCCCAAAGCCAGCTTCGCGCTGCGCGCCGCAGCAAACAGTAAGCATGATATTCGAATAAAGCCAAATTCATCGAGAGTCAACCTTATCAGCTCAATCGCCCGCCATCATAAGCGGAACGCACATTTCTGGCGGCCACTCCTGCGAACCGTTTTCGATACGAGCAAAATAAAGCAGCCAGCAGTATGCCGGATCCATTATGAGGTCCAGAGCGCAAAATCTGTCCGGGGGTTTTTAATTCTGGCTCTCTCCATCAGCCTTGGGGTGCTGGTGGTCCTCATCTACAGCTGGATGGACGACTTCGGGACTATCCAATTCATCGTCCAAAGGTGCTACCTCCGTCGAGTGGGCCTCCAAATGGTCATGGAGCTGAGAAAAATCATCGTCCGAGAATTCAGGAGCCAGGTTCTCACCCGAAAGTTGTTCGTCGACGTCAATAGCGTCGGGAGCCTTCAGAACGCTTCGCTTGTCAAAAACAAGTTCGAGACCTGGAGCAACTTCGACCACGGCAAGATCTTGCGAGATCCTGTTGACCCGGCCATATATGCCGGAACGGGTCACGACCCGGTCCCCACCGGTAATCATCTGCTGCTCCATTTGAGCTGCCCTGAGCTTTGCCTGCTTTGGTCTGATGATGAATAAATAAAAAATTGCGAATACCAGGATCGGTAAAATTAGACTCACAGAAAATACTCCATATCAAAAGGACACTCTAAATACTAATTCCCGCTGACAAAACCACGTTGCCCCAAAACTGTAGCCGTCATTAACGCACTTGGAATTGCCACAAACCGCAAAGCTAGCACATTCATCCTTGCAATGGATATCAAATCAAAACCCGCAGCGTGGCCGACCTCTGCAGCCGTACCTGTTGAATGCCGGTATGCTGCCTTCTCAACAAACCTCGGGTTGAAATAAATTCGCTCTAAAGATTTCTCGCGACTCGTGCTATAGATTCAACGAGAATAGCAACACCATCATCGGACTCTTGCTCGGTAATCGACAATGGCGGAGCAATCCTCAGCACATTACCATCAACGCCACCGCGTCCCACCAGCAATCCCATCGACTTCGTCTCTTCCAAGACCCTGGCCGCACCGACGGCGGAAGGCGCGCCGTCAATCGGATTCACGATCTCCACCCCGAGCATCAAACCTTTCCCTCTGACCTCGGCTACGATTGGCGAATCTGCCAGTCCGCTTTGAAGCCTCGCCATCATTTGCCGCCCTACATGCAAAGCATTTGCCTGAAGTTCATGGTCAAGTAGGTATTTCAGGTTGGCGAGACCCGCAGCTGCCGCCAGAGGATTGCCGCCGAATGTCGAAATGGATGATCCCGGCAGGGAGTCCATAACCTCACTTCTTCCTACGACGCCTGCCAAGGCCAACCCATTGCCGATCCCTTTGGCAAAGGTGAACATATCGGGAACGATCCCATGAGCCTGATAACCCCAAAAATGCTCCCCGGTCCTGCCCCAGCCAGTTTGAACTTCATCGGAGATAAACAGAATTCCATGCTCATCCAGAACTTCCTTTATTGCGCCAAAATAACCATCTGGAGGGAGATTGAATCCTCCGACTCCCTGGATTGGCTCCGCTATGAGTGCCGCGACACGGCCACCAATTCCATTTGCTATGAGATCCCTGAGGTCCTCAACGCCCCTGTCGCAATACTGCTGATCCGAAAGACCTGCAAGCGGCCCTCTCAGACGAGACCCTCCAAGCACATAGCTGACATTGAGCGGGTAATAGCTCGACGGCGAATATCCAGGATTGCCAGTAACCGCCATCGATACGAGTGAGCGCCCGTGATAGCTGCCCCGGACGGCGAGTACATTGTTGGAACTCCTAAAGCAGCTGGCCAGCAGCAAAGCTGTGTCGTTGGCCTCTGTGCCAGAGGTGGTAAAAAATACCTTCGCCTCCTCAATCCCCGATAGTTCCGATATCTGCTCAGCCAGCTCAATCATTGGCGAGATCAGATAAAGCGTCGAGGAATGAATCATCCTGGAAGCTTGTCCGGTGATGGCATCGAGCACTTCTGGCACGCCATACCCAGTCATGGTGGTTAGAATCCCACCAAAGAAATCCAGATACTCTTTGCCGTCGACATCTCTGACGTGACGCCCATTGCCAGAAACAAGTTCAATAGGTTCGGAGTAATAAAGAGCCAGCCACTTCGGTATGACTTTCTTGTGTCGGGCAAACGATTCTGACTGGTCCATCCGATCCACCTCGAACTAAAGCTAATGTCGGTCCGTACGCCTTCCGCCAGCAATCCATCGAAAAAATGGCGCAAGCCACACGGGCCGTCTTTGATAAACCATCACTGTACCACTTTGCCTTGGTCGGTCAACCTGGGAGGCCGGTTTCCAACTAATTCGAAAAAAGCGATGCCGATGCGGCAGGAGGCTCCAATCCCAAGTGCTGCCACGCTAGTGGTCCCGGTATTCTTCCCCTGGGAGTGCGCACGATCAGGCCACTCTGCATGAGAAATGGCTCGTAGACATCCTCGATTGTCTCGGGCTCCTCACCGACTGTTACAGCCAGAGTCGACAACCCAATTGGTCTGCCTGAGTAAGTTCTGCACAAAGCATCGAGAATCGACCGGTCAACTTTGTCCAGCCCGAGCTCATCCACACCAAAGACATCAAGACCCATACGAGCGGTCTCCCGGGTAATCACCCCATCTGCCTTCACTTCGACGTAGTCACGGACCCTGCGAAGCAAGCGGTTCGCAAGGCGTGGCGTCCCACGTGAACGCGATGCGATTTCACTAGCACCTTCGGGGTTTGTGTCTACTCCGAGGATGCGGCTCGACCTTTCCACAATCTGGCAGAGCTCCTCCACTTTGTAGTAGTCGAGCCGGGCGACAAAACCAAACCTGTCTCTGAGGGGACCCGTGATCATTCCGGTCCGCGTGGTAGCGCCAACGAGCGTAAACTCCGGAAGATCAAGTCTTATCGACCTTGCAGTGGGACCTTCCCCGATGACGATATCTAGTTTGTAGTCCTCCATCGCCGGATAGAGTATTTCGGCGACAGCCGTAGACAAACGGTGGATCTCGTCAATAAAAAGTACATCGCCCCGATGCAGGGAAGTCAGGATTGCCGCAAGATCGCCACCTCTGATTAGCGCAGGCCCGGAAGTTACCCTGAACCCAGTTCCCATCTCATGGGCCACTATGGAGGCCAATGATGTCTTGCCCAGCCCTGGTGGACCAGCAAAAAGAAAATGATCCGCCGCATGTCCCCGCCTCTTTGCAGCCTCCAACACTATGTGTAAATGGCTTTTCAGGTCCTCCTGGCCGACGAATTCGGCAAGCGAAGCGGGCCTCAATGAGCTGTCAACTGAAGCCTCTAATTCCTGCAGCTCTGGGCTGACTTTGCGGTCCGGAACTTCCGCCGAGACAAGTTCAGTTTCCTTTGCACTGGAAAGAACTTCTTTTCTCGGACTCACGCTGACAGCTCCTTCAAGCAGTATTTGACCATCTCTTCGAGGGTGAGCTCAGAGGGAACCTTCTCCAAAACCCCACGGATCTGATCCTGCGAATAGCCAAGTGAACCTAGAGCCAACCTCAGATCAGAAACCAGACTACCATCCGACGCTCCCAAGACTCCAAAATGACCCTCCACTCCACCGAGCTGGGCCAACCTGCCCTGCATCTCCACAATCAACCTCAATGCCGTTTTCGGTCCAACTCCCGGAACTCTCTTCAAGAGAGCGACATCGCCGGTAGAGATCGCCTGGACCAGTTCAGATCTAGACATCGAGGAAAGCACGTTGAGCGCCAAAGACGGCCCTATTCCTTGAGTTGTCCTGAGCGCCTCAAACCAGTTCTTGTCATAAATGTTCTCGAAACCATACAGCGTTATCGCGTCCTCCCTAACCGAGGTAGACACCACCAGTTTCAGCTCTTGGCCCAAACTGGACTTGGAAAGCAGATCGGTCGGGCAATGAACCAGGTAGCCAACGCCACCGACATCGACGACCAGCAGATTTGGAGGCGCCATCTGATCGATGATGCCGCGCAATGACCCGATCACCTGAGTTCCGATCCCTGAGCAGCACGAACAACGCTGGTATAAGAATGATTTGCCAGGTGGCAAAAGGCCAACCCGAGGGCATCGGCAACGTCAGGGGGCTTGGGAATCTGGTCCAAGTTCGCCAATATCTGAATCATCCTCTGAACCTGCAGCTTGTCGGCTGACCCATATCCGGCTACTGCCAGTTTTACCTCGCTTGCTGAATATTCCACAATTTCACAGCCGGACTCAAATGCAGCCAATAGAATCACGCCTGACGCCTGTCCCACGGACATCGCAGTCTTAGCATTGCTTCGGAATAAAATCCTCTCGATCGCGACCACATCAGGGCGAAGCTCAGCCAGAATCTCTCTTATGTCGCGCAAAAGAATCGACAACCTTTCAGCAACCGGAAGGTCCCGAGATGTAGTTATAAGGCCGGCCGAAACCACCTCAGTTTCAGAGCGAGTCTGCCTTACAGCTCCATAGCCACAGCGCGACAATCCTGGATCAATCCCTAATACGAACACTTGTTCGATATTATCCTATCCATGTGGGCTCGGCTTGCACTTTTGACAAAAACTCAGTCAGCCTGTGAAATAGCTTTCATGAGCACAGATGTCGGGGAGTAAGTCAGACCTGCAGTAGTTCGCCGGGCGTAGGTAATGACTCCGGACCTATTTATGACAAAAATAGACCGCCGATAGAATCCCAGGGGTCCGAGCACATCGTATGCCTCGGCAACAGACTTGTCCTCGTCAGAAAGCAGAGGAACCCCAATTGCCTGCCCAGTGTAAAACTCCTGGTGGGATGCTACGCTCTGGGGAGAAATACCAAGAACCACAGCATTTGCGTTTTCAAAGCTCTTTAGGTCGGCAGTATAGGAACGCAGCTGCGTTGTACAAACCGGAGAATTGTCCGCCGGATAAAAAGCCAGCACAACAATCATTCCCAAATAATCGCTTAACGAATAGGTGCCTGAAGGTACTCCCGCCAAAGTGAAACCTGGCGCCTTATCGCCAACACCTACCATGCGTCTACCCGCCCGTCACATACTTGCAGCTTCCAGAATGCTATCGGGTATGTCGAAATTGGAGTATACATTCTGCACATCGTCATTGTCCTCCAGTGCGTCGATCAGTTTAAGAACCTTGCGGGCTTCGTTCTCCTCGCTAATATCTATGGTGGAAGTGGACAACATTACTAGCTCGGCGTCGGCAACCGCAAATCCCGATTCCTCCAAGCCTGTCCTAAGCGTCGTCAGATCACCAGGTGCGCACACCACTTGCCACTGATCTCCCAGATCCTGGACGTCTTCCGCTCCGGCCTCCAGGGCTGCAAGCGTTAGGGAGTCCTCCTCAGCAGAGCGATCCACTGCGACGACACCTTTCCTCTCAAACTGCCAGGAGACGGCGCCAGGTTCAGCCATCGAGCCGCCGCTTTTTGAAAATATGCTTCTGACATCAGCACCGGTCCGATTCCGGTTATCGGTGAGGCACTCCACAATGACAGCAATACCACCGGGACCATAACCCTCGTAACTGATTGCCTCGTAGCGAACCCCTTCTAGCTCCCCTGTGCCACGCTTGATAGCCCTCTCAATAGTGTCCAGAGGAACCGATGATTCACGTGCCTTGGCGAACATCGTCCTAAGCGTGGCATTTGAGTTGATGTCACCTCCACCTTCACGCGCAGCGACTTCAACCTGCCTAATCAGTTTCGCAAACAGCTTTCCACGAGCCTTGTCCTGAGCCCCTTTTTTATGTTTTATCGTTGCCCATTTAGAGTGACCAGACATCTGGATATCTCCCTTTATGTATCTATATACGCTCTAAAAAAAGTCTGTGAAGCCTGTCTTCACCAACGAGCTCCGGATGGAATGAGGAAACTAGAACCTTTCCACTCCTACAGATTACCGGAACCTGTCTATCGGCGGAATCAGGAAAACTGTAGTTCACGCTGGACAACACTTCCACTTCGCCCGAAACTTTTTCGACCACCGGGGCCCGAATGAAAACTGCTTTCATGGGTCCAACGCCGGAGACAGCGAGTTCTGTCTCAAACGAAGCCACCTGTCGTCCGAAGCCATTTCTGCGAACAACTATATCGATCGCATCAAAACTCACTTGATCAGGCCGCCCATCGATGACTGACTTTGCCAACAGAATCATTCCCGCACAGGTTCCAAAAGCTGCCATCCCGCTATTGAGCAAACCTCGGAGAGGCAGATAAAGTCCAGACGACTGCAAAAGCAGCGAAATAGTCGTTGACTCCCCTCCTGGAATGATCATCCCGTCAACATCTAGGTCATCGGGCGTCCTTATCAAAACCGGGTTGACCGAAAGTTTATTGAGAATCGCGACGTGATTCAGATAATCACCCTGGAGGGCTAAAACACCGATTTTCATTAACTCTGCTTTTCAACCCTTCCGATTGTCCTACCAGCCTCGCTCAGCAAGCTTGACCTCGATTGCATCCATTTCAATCCCCACCATTGCCGGTCCGATGTTCCTCGAAACCTTCACCAGAACACCCGGATCCTTGAAATGAGTAGTCGCCTCCACAATTGCGCGAGCTCTCCGGGCAGGATCGGCACTTTTGAATATTCCCGATCCTACAAAAACCGCTTCAGCACCAAGCTGCATCACGAGCGACGCATCCGCGGGAGTGGCCAGACCCCCAGCGCAGAACAGGGGCACAGGAAGCCTGCCCTCCTTGGCAACCTCGCGAACGAGCTCAACTGGAGCCTGAAGATTCTTCGCCCAGGCATAAATCTCGGCGGAATCAGCCTGGGTGATCTTGCGAATGTCACCGGTTATCGAACGCAAATGTCTAACTGCCTCGACTACATTCCCGGTTCCAGCCTCGCCCTTGGACCGGATCAGAGCCGCGCCTTCAGATATCCGCCTTAGAGCCTCCCCGAGATTTGTAGCACCACATACGAACGGAACAGAAAACTTCCACTTATCAATATGATGCGCCTCATCCGCAGGAGTTAGGACCTCCGACTCGTCGATATAATCCACCTGCAATTCCTCTAGAATCTGGGCCTCGGCGAAATGTCCGATGCGGGCCTTGGCCATTACGGGTATCGTGACGGCTCTCTGAATCTCCTCGATCAGGTATGGATCGCTCATACGGGCTACACCGCCGTCACGACGGATGTCTGCAGGAACTCTCTCCAAAGCCATTACCGCCACCGCTCCGGCGTCCTCTGCAATCTTGGCCTGCTCAGCATTGACGACGTCCATTATCACGCCACCCCGAAGCATTTCCGCTAATCCACGCTTAACGAGAACCCCGCCGGTCGCATGAGCTGATTTTTCAGTCTTTTCCACAATATCCTCCAGTGCATCAAGTCTAATTCGCAGCATCCCTGAAAAGTACCGGCTTACAGCTATGATGCCGTGGTCGAGGTACCCACCGGAGCAAATTCCACCCAAGTCCGCCCGGGAGCCAGCTTAACTGGCTGGCCCGATGAATCACTGAATCTTGTCACTGCGCTCTCAGAAGCTTTCGACCAGGTTCCGACAGCTTCCTGGCCGCCGGAAAGAAAGATTGCCTTGCCACTGCCCACGGAATGGGCCTGAGGTACCGGGTTTCCGGCCGGATCAATGAAGCCAGTATTGGTGTAGTTGACAAATTCGATGATTACGTTCTTTGCGTTTTCAGCTAAGCCCTGCGGATTGCGTTGCGGAACTCCGTTTGTGCTGCGTATCCAGTACCCAGAACCAGAATCCCAAGTCCATAAGCCATTGGCATTACCGGAAATATCCACCCGGAAACTGGCAACAGGTTGGGCACCCGATGCCGCAAATCCTGAACCCGATTTTCTGAATTCAAAGAGCTTGGGTGGAAGTTTGGCCTTTAGCCCTGCCTTGGCCGCGCCGGCATAAATTGATGTTGTCGAAGAGTAGAGATTATGGGGCTCGGGACGTGAGGAAAGTCGGT
>SCQM01000144.1 GCA_004298555.1 Actinomycetota bacterium
GCCAAGAGCAATCCAGTTCTGGGTCTGCCCCACGGTCAGCGTGTAGTAGGGGGGTATGAAAATAAAGTCGTAAATTAAAAAACCCAAAACTATTCCGAAGAGACCAACCGTGAATCCACCAATGACGACTCCCCAGATCACCGGAATCACGAGCACAAGGGCGGTAGTTGCGACGCTCAGATGGGCACGAACGGCGAACATGACTGACGATACGATCAGAAATGTGCCTGCTGTCAGCAATGCGCCTTTTAACTGTTCTCGCCATTTGTCACCGTAGGGCACAAGGTTATCCTACTTTGCTAGTGTGCAAGTAGAGGTTGGCTTGACGGGCGCTGCCCTCCAGCGGGGAGGAGTGAAACGGAGACTGTGAGCACCGACGACAACTCAATGCTGGTTGAGCCCGCGGGAAAGTTCCGAATATATCTGGGGGCTGCAGCTGGTGTCGGCAAAACCGTGGCAATGCTCGATGAGGGATTGAGAAGACTCAACCGGGGTACCGACGTGGCCATCGGTTTTGTTGAGAGCCATGACAGGCCTTTTACTCAGAAAAGGACAGAAGGACTCGAGGTCATTTCCAGAAAATCCGTTACCTACAAAGGAAAGAGGTTTGAGGAGCTCGATCTCGACGCCATCATAAAGCGCAGGCCAGAAGTTGTGCTGGTGGATGAGCTGGCGCACACCAATGTCCCCGGAAGCGGACATAACGCCAAGCGATGGCAAGACGTGCTCGAAATTCTCGACGCCGGGATAAGTGTGATAACCACCGTCAACATCCAGCATGTCGAATCATTGGCAGATGCCGTTGAAACCATGACTGGAGCAAAGGTCAAAGAACGCGTGCCCGACTGGGTGGTGCGAAGAGCGGACCAGATAGAGCTTGTCGACTCGTCGCCAGAACAGCTGAGGCGCCGCTTGCTCCACGGGAACATCTATCCCACCGACAAAGTCAGTACAGCATTGACACACTTCTTCCGTCACGAAAATCTTTCTGCGCTTCGGGATTTATCCCTGCGCTTCATGGCCGATGAGACCGAAGAGGAAATGCTCAATTACATTGGCCGCCTGAAATCGCAGGGCCAATGGGAGACTACCGAAAGAATAATTGTTGCCGTGACCGGTATACCCGGATCGGATCAGATTCTTCACAGGGCGGCACGAATAGCTGCCAGATTCCGGTCTGAACTCAGGGTAGTCCACGTCACGCACGATGAGGAAACCTCGAAGCCGATGGAGCGCAACCTTGAGAGCCTCAAAGAGTTGGCCTCTGACCTTGGGACTCATTGGGTGGAATTGCGCGGTGACGACGTCGCCAGGACTCTAGTCCAATATGCGCTCGATGAGCGAATTACTCAAATAGTCATTGGCTCCACGTTTCGAAGCAGATGGGCGGAGATGACGAGCGGCTCAATAAACAAGAGGCTCATGCGAGACGCTGCAAAATACGGCATTGACGTCCATATAATCGCTAGGCGCGAGCCAATCTTCGAGGACGTATCTCCTGATGATGGCGCAAACGGTTAGAAGACCACCGCAGCGGGCTTGCGAGCAGGCAACCGGATTAGCCGGAATGAGTTTTACCACTTATGGATCCATAGGACTACGCAACTACGGATGAGCTGATCCGTTCCCCTTTTACCCGTCGAGGATTGCAAGATCACAAAATCAGGCTGCCCAAATCTGGGGAAGTGAACCTAATCCATCGACATGGCTACGGTAGCGCCACCATCGACCAGCAAATCGATTCCCGTAACGAACGACGACTTGTCGCTTAGCAGGAACACCACGGCGTTTGCAATGTCTGCAGGCACGGCTCCCCGGCCTAGCACGTTCTTTCGCGGCCTCCCCGGCGGCTCCTCGTCCATCCCAACCGGCGAGCCAACCTTGTTCGGACTGACCGAATTCACACGTATGTTGAACTGCCCCAGCTGCAGTGCGATCGACTTGGTCACATGCAGCACGGCCGCTTTCGCTGCGGAGTAGGCAGTGGCGTTGCCCCGCGCGTGATAGCCGGAAGTTGATCCGATATTTACGATCGCACCGCCCTCATTTTGTGCCACCATTTGACGACCCGCATACTTGGTGCACAGAAAGAGGCTCTTGAGCGTGATGTTCATGACCTTGTCCCACTCCTCTTCTGCAAGGTCAAGGACATTGACGCCCCGGTCGGTAACCGCAACATTGTTGACCAGCATGTGGATGCCACCAAAAGTCTTGACAACGTCGTTGACCATGCGCTGCACATCCTGCGATGATGACACGTCGCAAATGAATCCGGAAGCTTTTCCCGGACCTGAATTGGATGCCTTCTCAACCGCACTGTCAAGGCGGGCCTGGTTGTTGTCAACAAGGGCAACCCAGGCACCCTCGGCTACCAGCGCGCAGGCGATTTCTTCACCGACATTTCGTCCGGCACCGGTGATAATGGCAACTTTGTCTTCTAATTTCAAAACATCCTCCTAATAGCCGTCAGTCCCACTCTGGGACCTGCCCATACATAGCCGCCCCACCAGATCCCCGATAAAATGTGCAACCGCCCCAGTATGAGTAGTGCTCAGATCTGCAAAAACTTAAACTACTCTGCCTTGACCCCGTATATTTCGAGCGCCCGTTCGGGAGACAGGAGCCCTTCCTCCAGGTCCCTCCTGACAGACTCCTCGGATCTAAGTTCAGGCGGGCCGTATCCGGCTCCTCCCATGCCGCGAACGAAAATCACGTCGCCGGCTCTTATGACTCTGTCAAGGCCGCTCGGCATCTGAGGAAGGAGCTCCTCCTCGCCCTCGAGCTCGTCATAGAGGGGAACGCCCTGGTCAAGCCTGCTCATGATGTCGGTACCCCGTTTGAGAATGATTCTCGAGGACGTGCCATCCTGGCCCCCAAACACGCCGCGCGATGCAAGATCGCGGCCGATATAGAACGTAAGATCATTGGCGGAATCGACTCCATACAGACACCTGGACCAGTATCCGGCACGTCCACCGCGGTATTGCCCCGCACCCTCTGAATCAGGGACCAGGCCCCTGGACAGATAGAGGACCGGATACCGATATTCATAAGACTCAATGCTTGGAATGCTGGTGTTGGTCGAGCCGGCAATGTTCGAAACATCGATGCCGTCCACCTCTGCCCTGCCCCCTCCACCATGAAGATTCTGGTCGCCCCGCAAACTGTACCAGCGGCCATACTGGTCGAAGCCCGTCCACTGGACATCGCAGAAGCCCCAACCCCATTCAGCCATTGAATAGGACCTGCGGCTGGATTTGACTAACGCCTTGGTCAGAAGCGCAAGAGTGATTCCCTGCACCCTCCATCCGGTGATCGTTGAAGCCCCGGAACAGGGGGCAGGAGGATTGCAGTTGATGATTGTCCCGCTTGGAATAGATACGTCGATCAGGCGCCACGTGCCGGCATTGACCGAAAGATCAGGAAAGAGCTGGCAGGCGAGGATATTGTGCAGGTTCGCCACGGCGCAGGGAAGCGCACAGTTGATGAAGGTCTTTGCCTCGGGATCGGTTCCCGCGAAGTCGAAGTGCAGACCGGCGTCATCAACCGTCATCGCGCACTCCAGCCTGTAGCGCTTGTCGTAATCCACATAGGTGACTTCGTGGTAGTTGCCCTTTTCAAGAAGCGAAATCCTCTCCCTGGCTTGTTCCTCGCCGAGTTGGATCGAACTCTCCACCGTCTCCTTGAACGCGTCCACCCCGTATCTCCTCACCAGCTCGATGATCTTCTGAGACGCAGCGAAGTTTGCAGATATCTGTGCTTTCAGATCGAGCGACTGGTATCTGGGCATTCGGACGTTGTCAAGGAAAAGATTGAAGATGTCGTCACGGATCTTGCCGTCTTCGACGATTCTGGTCGGCTTGAATATTATCCCCTCCTGGTGCCAGTCGGTTGCAAGGGGCGCTCTACCGGGAGTCATGGCGCCAACGTCAACATGGTGAGTGGCGTTTCCTACCCAGGCGATCAGCTCGCCTTCATAGTGCACCGGCGCCATCACCGCCAGATCGAGGATATGCAAAGCACCGGAATGCGGATCATTGACCAGGTACATGTCACCGGGACGTATATCGCCCTCGAAGCGTTTCATGCAGCTCTGCAGCATGTATCCAAGCGTGGTTCCATGCCTTGGCATCCACACCGAGTAGACAATCGTGCGCCCTGTCGCGTCTGCGATATTGAACCCAAGATCCCTCGAGTCAACCACGCTTGGGCTGACGGCACAGCGCTGCAGAACGAGGCCGCCTTCCTGGCCGATCTGCAAGAGCCGGTTGGAAATGATCTCAGTCAGAACTGGATCAATTTTCATAATTCCCCCTTTGGTTGTCTTAGCCGGCTCAGTTGACTGTCATAACCAGACTCTGAAATCCATCCACAATTGCAGTGGCGTTCACCGGTACCCAAGTGGTCTGACCCGGATAATCGAGCAGCGCCGGACCTGCAATCCTCGTCCCTGGCTCGAGGGGCCCTGTAAATGTCGGAACCTCGATCAGCTCGCCTTTGTACCAGACCTGTCTGGCGCCACTTGGAACACCGTCGGCCTCGGTTGCCTTCACCTTTTCGAGCTGGGGAACAGTAGTCACTCCGATCGCATATACCCTCAGGGTGACCATCTCGATGCCAGCGCTTGCAGATGATGTGCCCGCCCCGAAAAGGCGCTCGTAGGTCTCGACGAATTTGACGCCGAGCTGCTCCAGAGACTCTTTTGTGATCGCACCCGAGGGCATGCTCACATTCACCGCGTGCATCTGCCCCTTGAATCTGAGCTGTGCGCTTCTGATGAGTATTCTTGCCGAATCCGGCACCATGTCAGACTCGAGTGCAGCAATACCGCTTTTCTCAAGCTCGCCAAAGACTGTGGAGATTGTGTCGGCATCGGTGATGGGAACCACGCGGCTCCTGCTCAGCACGTGTTGGATGTTTGAAGCAACTATTCCATAGGCCGAAAACACCGGCGCCAGAAGCGGAACGACGACCTTTTTTATTCCCAAGTCGCTAGCTATCGACGCGGCGTGCAATGGAGCGGCGCCACCATAGGCAAACAGCGCATATTCGCGCGGATCAAGCCCCTTGGCAACGGTCTGGCTTCTAATGGCGTCGCTCATGGCGGCGTCAACAATGGAGATGACACCCTCTGCCGTCTGCTCCGGACTAAGGCCGATCTCTTTTCCGAGGTCGCTCAGCACCTGCTTGGCTGCTTCGGTATCCAAATGCAGGCGCCCCCCGGCAAGACCCTGAGGGTTCAGCCTTCCCAGCTGGCAGTTCGCGTCGGTGACGGTGGCTCGCGTGCCCCCGTGGCCATAGCAGGCAGGACCGGGATCTGATCCTGCGCTCGCCGGGCCGACTTTAAGACGAAGGCCGTGATCAACCCAGCCGATGCTGCCGCCGCCTGCTCCGATGGAGACGATGTCTATCGCCTCGGTAAAGATCTCCTGTCCGGCATAGAACGCTCTCTCGCTCAGCGCCAACTCACCCTCTGTTATCAGGCTCACGTCAAAGGTCGTGCCACCCATGTCGGCGCACAAGATGTTGCGCAGCCCCATCCTTTCGGCCAAAAGCTTCGAGGCCAGGACCCCTCCTGCCGGACCGGAAGACAAAAGGGACACCGGTCTCGAGGCGGCATCTTCCATTGTCAACAGGCCGCCAGCTGATGTCATGACAAGTGGAACCGCTTCCAGGCCCTGGGACATGAGGCTTTGGCTGACACTTAGAAGGTGCTGCTGCACCAGAGGTCCCAGCCTTGCATTCAGAGCTGTGGTGGCGCTTCTTTTGTACTCCCCGAGCAATGGGGCTATCTCATGGGATGCGGATACGAACCAGCCGGAGTGGCCCTTCAGTGCCTCCGCCACCGCTCTTTCATGTTCGCTGTTTAGAAAAGACCACAAAAAGCAGAGCCCGACAGCCTCGACTCCGTCTGAGGCCAGGGCATCCATGGCTGCCTTGACGTCCTCCATGTTCACAGGCGCGAGCTCTTTCCCCTGAGAGTCCACCCGTTCCCTTACTTCGTAGATCCGCGACCGGGGAACAAGAGATGGGGCGCGGCTTGCCGTCAGATCCATGCCGATGCGCTCCCGGCCGATCTCGGCGACGATCAGAGTATCCCTGAAGCCCCTGGTGGTGATGAAGCCCACTTTGGAGCCTTTGCCCTCCACAATCAGGTTCGCAGCCTGGGTCGTGCCGTATCCAAGCTTTACGGTACGGGCAAGCAGGTCTGTCTTGGCGATCGATACCGACTCTCCAAGCGCGTCCAGGCATCCCATCAAGCCGGCGACGGGATCTGCAACGTTGGTTGGGGTCTTTACGATCACCGGCTGATGGCCCGGCCGAAGCAGCACGCCGTCGGTGAAGGTTCCACCAACATCGACTCCGATTAGCCAATCCCTTGCCTGCATGCCCTGATCAACGGCTGTCACTTTCTGACCATCCTCTCGCTGCACTATCCAATCATGAATTTTGAAGCAAATTTACACACCACAACCCCAGTTCAGCGAAACTCGAAACCCGATGGTTCCAAGCACGGCCGGAAGACTTTGTTTCTCATCGCCAAGGTATCAGCGGCCTTCCGCCAAATCAACACCCTTCACTCCTGATCCCAGGCCTGGGCATTGGCAAGAATCCCGCAATCCTGATCGGTCTTCACAGCCACCTCCCCAGGAACAGACCCTTGAATCTAAATTTCATCAGCCGAGTAGCCGGTCTCAAGCGCTCCGAGGAGCCCCCTGTTGCAAGAGGACCCCTCGGCATAACGTCTTTTCAACCACTTCCGCCGCTGTACTCACGGCCCAGGAGAAAAGCCCGGGCACGCTTGCTTGGCCGGAGCGGTTCACACAGCTATCTGGTGAACTGATTTGTCCAGAGAGTACCCTCGGTCACATCCAGATTTTGCGAAGGCTTCACCAGGGCGGTCTTCTTGGCGAACGTCAGAGCATCATTCCATCCCACCTGGGTTTGCTGCATGGTCGGTGTAAAGGTGATGCTATCAAGAGACGACTTGATCACGCTTGGCGAGATCGTTGGATACAGTGGCTGCATAGCCGAGATAGCGTCTGCAGAGCCCTGCGACATCTGCGCGATAGCCTTCTGAAACGCGCCAACCATGGCCTTTACCACTTCTGGATGAGCCTTGGCATATGCCGGAGTGGTTATCAAAAGGTCATATGCCTCGTCAGAAAGATATGGCAGCTCCTTGGCATTCGCCAGAACGGTGCCATATCCGCCGGCAACAGCGATGGACGAGTTAGGCGGACTGGCAATGAATTCCTGTGCCAGGCCGTGCTGGACTGCGGCAAGCTGCGCAGTCGCACTGCTCATCGAAACGTCCTTGACGGTCGAGGCTGGAACATTTTCCTGCTCCAAAAAGTCTGACATCACGGACTTGTCAGATGTGCTCAGCGTTGCCAGCGTTGTTCCTTCCAGACCCTTGATCCGATCTGCCAGAGGCTGGCTTGCCGACAGGTTGTGCGCCTTCATCCAGGTGTTTGAAACCACGAGCTGCACTCCGTCACCCTTGTCTATGCCTCCGACAGCAAGCAATGGGATGTTTTTGGCCGCAGCCAGCAAAAGTGCCGCAGAGCTTGCGAGGACGAACTGAACGCTTCCGCTTTGAAGCGCCGCATTGGCAACGCTGCTTCCAGCCACGGTCTCGATTTTAACGTCGAGATTTGCGCTCTTGAAATACCCAAGCTTGTCGGCAACATTCGCTGTGGCGAAAGGCTCAGTGTTGATCGCCTTTGCCAAAGTGATCGATACCGGCGCTGCCAGTGAAGTCGTCGTCTTGGCCGATGCCGAAGTCGAATTGGTGGAACTAGTAGATGTTGACGAACCACACGCGGCGAGCACGGTGGCAGCTGCTAAACCCAGAACGGCAAAACGGCTCCGTCCCCCCACAAGCGGATTTAATACCGCCTCATTACCGAATTTCATTTATCCCCCACTTCAGAACACTTTCCATTGCAGAAAGGTCCAACGTACAATCCGATTAGCCAGATACTAGAGCGTAATGACCGGAACAGGCCCACAAACCCCCTGATTCATTAGAGCACCAGGCTTATCCCGCTCCACTTGGCGCAAAGCGGGATGCAGCGAAGGCCTCTACGATAGAGGCCTCGCAGTTAGAAGGCAAAACCGTCAGTAGGAGAGGTTCTAATCCCAAAAGCGGGCCAAGCCGGTTTTTTCTCTCATGCAGCTTGACCAAACTTGGCGCAAAGGGACACCGCAATCCACTGCCGTTAGGGAGGATAGGAGGTCAAATCAGTTCTTAGCCGCAGTCCTGCTCGAGCCTCTTCGTAACACCCTTGTAGCCGAGAGCAGAGCAGCAAACGCCATGATGATTACCGAAGCGTAAAATGCCGAATGAAGCCCAGAAGTGAAAACGGCTGCCAGTTTGGAAGTCAGCTGCGTCGTCCCAACGAATATCGCAAAGGCAAGGTTGCGCGGAATTGACCGGGCAGCAACCAGAATGGCAACCGCAAACGAAAAGACCATTCCCACGTTTGAAAACGTCCTCAACATGCCGGAGGCAATCCCGAACATTTCCCGCGGGGCGGCCTTCATCACCGCCGAATTATTGGCAGGGAAAAAGGCGCTCGCACCGATACCGTTGATGACCGAAGCAGCCACTACCAGCCACATTGCGGTTCCAGTTCCCATCTGCGCATAGACAATCAAAGCGATTACCTGGATAGCAAGTCCAAGGGTTGCGGGAATTACCGCGCCGAACCTGTCTGAGAGTTTCCCTGACCAGGGACCGATGAAGCTGCCAATCACGTAGCCTGGAACCAGCAGCATTGAAGCGCCAAGAGGAGAGTATTGCCTTACGCCCTGGAGATACATGATGACCAGAAAAAGAACGGCATAATTCGCCAAACCCTGAAGAAACGCTGCGGTCAGAGTTGGCGTCATGGTGGGAATCTTGAATATCGCAAGGTTCACCATGGGCGCAACCCGGTGCCTCTCCACAACCACGAACACCACAAGAACCAGCAACCCGCCAACGAGATAAGTCAGAATTTCAGCGGAAAAAGGATCTGTTGACAGTTTAGTGATTCCCCAAAGGACACCAAATAATCCGAGTCCAAGAAAGACCATTCCTGCCAGATCGAGCCGCTGTTTCTCGCGCTTTCCGGAGTCATGGAGAACCCTGAGGGCAAGGAGATAAGCAACGATTCCCAGGGGCACATTGACCCAGAAGATCCATCTCCAGGAGAGGTAGGTTACGATCACGCCACCAAGCAATATCCCCAAAATCGCACCGACTGTATATCCAACGGAGTTGAACCCATAGGCCCGGCCAAGGCGGTTGGGGGGAAAGGTGTCAGCAATCACAGCTCCGCTGTTGGCCATTACCAGAGACCCTCCAAGTCCCTGCACGATGCGAAATCCGATTATTGTCGCTTCGTTGTTCGCGAGAGCGCAAAGCGCAGATCCGACTATGAAGATAAGAAAACCGGCTTCGTACATCTTGACCCGGCCGAACATGTCTCCAAGCCGGCCGACCTGTGCCGACACCAGGGTGATTGTCAGCAGATAACCGATTATCACCCATATGACGGCAGACAGTGCAACGTGCAGCGATTTCTGGATCACAGGAAGAGCCAGAACCACAATGGTGGTATCCACCGCCACCATGAGAACGCCAATCATTATGACAACCAGCGCCAAACCGGTTCGCGTCCTAACACCTGAGTCCGTTGGTACGGTCACATATTCTCCTAATGATGCCAGTTAGACGCCGCCGAACTGGAAAACCCCTACTTCAGTGCTTCGCTATTTGGCAACTGCAACAGCGAACATAGCCTCCATGAATCCAAACACATTCAGGCCCAGTAAAGCAAAACAGCCGATGCAGTTTTCATGCTTGGCTAGGGCGCGGACAGAGCACCATTTCCGGCCCAACGCAAACCAAAGCCAGACTTCACGCCTGCGTCAGATGGGCGCAGACAGAGTTTTCCCTGCTGAGCTGGCTGCATTTAACACTATTCCCCTTGATCAGCCATAGACTTGCACAAAATCCGTTGATAAAATTTGTTTGTATTCTGCAATAATTTAATCTATCGGAAGCCTATTAATGTTGGCGCGTAGAAAACGCAAAACTAAAAAAGATACCCAAAGTCCGAACTCCGCGGATGCTCCACTGCATCAACTCGTGGCCTCGGAGGTCGTGCTTTTGACCACCGTTCTGGTCTGCACCATCATGATCTGGAACGACAAGGTGAACATCTACGGCATCAGCTATTTTGGAGTCACAACCCCGACGTTGCCAGTGGTGGCGGTCGGATTCGTGGTCGGCAGCTGGATGCTCATAATGGCGTCAAGCAAGCTTCCTAACTTTGCACCGTACGGACTCGTAAAGTTCACGCTTAGGGTGGTTTCTGTAGGCATCGTGCTCCTGCTGCTGACTCCATACACCCTCGACGCCTTCTTCAACTGGACCCACATGATCCTTGGCGGCGCCATCTTCGCGGTTGAAATGTACACCGGAACCGTGCTTTGCTTCAAGTATCTCCGGGACCGCGTTGCAAGATACGCGCTTGCACTCCAGTTCCTGGGCGGCATCCTGGCTATGTTCTCGCTGCCTGACAACATGCTCAACTTCATGCTGGAAGGCGAGGTGATCTTCCAGCTTGGATTCATGGTGTTGCTGAACCACCTTATGCAGATCCAGCCATCGACAGCAGTAAGTCCGCTTTCGCCTGAAACATGAACCGGCCTGTGGCACCATGTCCACCCAGGCGCATGCCTGGCCACTGGAGGTGGCAAAGGGGGCACCTTTTTCACACTGCGATTCTTGCCAACCTCTTTAGCCAACCCATAAACGGCAAATGCCATGTTGCCAGCCAGACTGCTTAATTTTGTGAGAGTATTAAAGAGTACTTCCATTAGCCACGATTCAAAAGGATGTGCTTCCGGTCCGGGTTAATATGGTCTCCATCAGAACAACGTTTCGTTTACCCTGGAAAGGTCGCCGGCGAAATCGAATTTCGGTACACTGGATGGCCATCCAAAGAAAGATTCCAAGATGAGAACCAGCAGCCTTCCCCTGAATTTTTCCTACTCAACCCGATATCGAGGTAACTGATGAGGGCAAGGATAAACGTAGGCCCCGTAAATCAGGTAACACATCTAGATGACGAGATACTTATCGCCGCACCAACGGGAAAAATCTCAAGTAACCTGCAGCAGGGCTATTTCATCGCCGATACCAGGCTGGTTTCCGGCTACAGATTAAAGATCGGCCGCAATGCCCCGCGTCTGCTCAATTCCTCCGCTATAACTGTGTGCTCCGGACGCTATGAATTCACGAATGAGACATTTATCGGCGACGCAGGACTCGAGATTCCCGAGAGTTCCCTTCACCTGCAGCTGGACCGGGTACTGGGATGCGGCGTCCACGAAGACTATGAACTCACCAACTTTCTCGACCGCCCAATTGAACTCATCATCGAGATAAGCATCGAGTCCGACTTTGCCGACCTGTTCGACGTAAAAGAGAACCGCCTCCAGCGGCGTGGGCTCATCAACAGCAGCTGGGATGCGAAAAGATCCCTGCTGCTCAATGAATTCACCAACGGCAGATTCGTACGGGCCGTCCAGTTCGAGGCGAGGACTTCCGGAGGCTCCCCCGTTTATGCAAATGGCAGCCTCACTTTTCCGATCACCCTCGGACCCAGAGAGCGCTGGTCCACATGCCTGCTGTGGCGGCCGATAATTTCCGGCGAAGCGCTGCCCACCATTGAGACCTGCCACGACCTGCTCAGTGCGGCAAATGAGAGTGAAATGGCGGAGCCGTGGATTGCAGACTCGACCAAGTTCAAGACCAGCAATCCGATCGTCAATGATGCTGTTGAACAAGCCCTTGATGACTTGATCGGCTTGCGCATGCGGCTCCAGATTCCCCAAAACGTGCCTATCGCGCCTAATGCCATTCCCCCGGAAAGCATGTGGCTTCCAGCCGCCGGAGTTCCCTGGTTTGTCAGCGTCTTCGGCCGGGATGCGCTGATAACTTCTCTACAGGCCCTTCATGTATCATACAAATTCGCAGAAGGCAGCCTCAGGGCCCTATCGGTGCTCCAAGCCACCGGTACCGACGACAGCCGCGACATGCAGCCGGGCAAGATTCAGCATGAGCTTCGAAGAGGGGAACTGGCCGAGATGGGTCTGATCCCGCACACCCCGTATTACGGCACCCATGATGCTACGCCCCTGTTTATATTGACGGTGGCCTCCACATGGGACTGGCATGCCAATTTGGCGGAAATTGATCTTCTGCGGCCCCACGTCGAAGCTGCTCTGAGATGGATTGAAAAAGACGGTGACATCGACGGCGACGGGATACAGGAGTACGCCACCCGCGCTAAGAATGGATATTTCAACCAGGGCTGGAAGGACAACGGCCAGGCAATACTTCATGAAGACGGATCTCTGCCTGAGCTTCCCATTGCGACATGCGATAACCAAGGCCTGGTGGTCGCGGCAAAGCGGGGCTGGGCTCACGTGCTCGATCAGGCATACGGGGAGAAAAAAGCCGCCCACAAGCTTTACGACGAGGCCGACCGTTTGGCAGAGATCATAGAGGAAAAGTTCTTCTGGGAAGAGGAGAACATCTATTACCTCGGCCTTGATGGTCAGAAGCGGCCAATCAAGTCTGTGGCTTCCAATGCCGGCCAGCTGCTTTACTA
>SCQM01000145.1 GCA_004298555.1 Actinomycetota bacterium
CTATTGTCATTCCCTAGAAACGTGCTGGGGGTAACCGGCGCGTGCCTTTTGATACCCCAGCAACTTTACGTTGATTGTGGTGGAATGGATGAAAAGCTGGCAGTCAGTTACAACGACATGGACCTTTGCCTATCTGTAAGAGTGACCTTGCATCGGTCGATTTTAGTTTCAAGCTCAGGCGGCGTCATTCACAAAGAATCAAAGTCGCGGGGAACCAGCTTTAGCCCGGAGCTTCAGAAGCTGCTCAACACCGAAGCGGAATACTTCGACAACAAATGGCTCAGATATATCAGACCAGACCCCTATTACAACATCAATCTATCCCTCGAGAAGGATTACGCATTATTGTGATTTCTCAGAATGGCCTCCCGGAAATCTCGTCCGAGGGCCCGAAATATGATCCATGGCAGGATTAGAAATCTCCCACCGACTATCATCGCTGGTAAATACAAAGGAATCAGAGTAATTGATTGATATAAAGATACGCAATCTGCCGACCGAAAGAGCCGCTAGGTGACGCTATCAATTTCCGCACACGATTTAGCCGCATGTAAAGTGTCCTCTGAAAAGGCGTATTACATTCCACCGAGAGTCCACCTCGGTCTGGTGGAAACCGATTTTATGGACACAGATGAGATCTGTTTTGCCACCTGGACAGAAATCCTGCTGAGCTTAGACTCGCTTAAACTAGAACATGGTGGTGCACCTCAACTCACCTTGAATCGAATCGTCGAAGATGACCCCGGGAAAGAGAGAGCGCACGGCAAGGACAGGGAAGGGGTCCGCATCAATACCAAAATATTGTTGTGCACCGAACTTCGAAGAAACGAATTTGTCTCATTTATCCCCCCCGGGAAATACCATTCCATTCAATTTGGTTTCGGAAATACAGGAGCCTCTCTTTCAGGAATCGAAATTAAAAGCAATTCCTCCAGCCGGATAATCGGTTCCCGGCATTTTCTGGCCAGCGTAACCCGGAGAACAGCTTCGATGGTTTACACACCAAATCCAGAAACAGTTCGACGACTCAAAAAAGCCGCAGGCTCATTTGCATCGCTTCTGAGGGGACTAAAGGATGACCTTGTAGGAGTCAAACCTGCTGAAGAAATCCCTGATGGACCGTACACGCTCGAAGAATACGACATCTGGTATTCCAAGCATTGCTCAATCGGAGCCAAAGAGGAGGTAGTTGCCGAATACTTCATTTCAACTTTCTCCTTGAAGCCGTTGATTACGGTGGTGCTTGCCATACACAATGCAGACCCAGTCATGCTGGCAGCCACTGTTCATTCTGTGTTAGATCAACTGTATGACAACTTCGAACTAATAATTTCCGATGCCGGTTCGAATTCTGAGCAGACTCTGGGCTACCTCAGGCAGCTTTCCGACCTTGATCCGAGGATCAAAGTCCGCTCCACAAAGGACAACCACGACATCGCAATGGCAGTGAACGAAGCAGTCAATATCAGCCGCGGAGACTACGTAACCTTCGTAGATCAGGATGACCTAGTCAGTCGTGACGCGCTCTTTTGGCTGGTCGAAAAGATTAATGAGTGGCCCGAATCAGAGATGATCTACTCAGATGAGGACCGTATAGATCCTGATAATCATTTCGTTCTTCCACACTTCAAATCTGACTGGAATCTACTCCTCCTCACCAGCTATAACTACGTCGGGCACTTGGTCATGGTCAGCTCAAAAGTTGCCAAGATCGTCAAGTGGAGAAGCGAACTGAAGGGATCGCCAAGCTTCGACTTCGTGCTGAGAGCCGCTTTGCAAATAGATGAAAACCGCATAAAGCATGTTCCGCGAATTCTTTACCACCAGCGACTAGCTATGGATTCTCTTAACATAGGCTTTACCCACGCCTTAGATGATGAACCAAGCCGCTACGACGCTATCGAAGATTTCCTGAACTCCTGGAGTCCCGGTGCGACCGTTGATCACAACTTGCACTCGTTTTATAGCCGGGTACATTTTCCAGTTCCCGCTCACTTGCCGCAGGTATCCGTAATCATCCCCACCCGCGATGCACCGGAGGTGCTTGAGCGATGCGTCAACTCCGTTATGAACTTTACAAAATATCCCAATTACAAGATTCATATAATCGATAACCAATCGGTAGAATCGCGAACCTTGAGCCTCTTTGCGGACCTGGAACGATTTGACAAAGTGGAAATACATCATTATGACAAACCATTTAATTACTCAGATATGCATAACTGGCTCATTTCCAAGCTCGACAGCGAATTGATCTGCCTGCTGAACAATGACACTGAAATAGTCGAAGAATCATGGCTTAGTGAACTCATAACGTTGGTATCCCTTCCAGGCTTTGCTGCAGCGGGGGCGATGCTCCTCTATCCGGATAGAACGATTCAGCACGCCGGCGTTACGCTTGGCGTAGGCGGCGTTGCGGCACACATAGGAGTTGGTGACCTGCCCGACGAACCAAATTATTATTCCAGAAATCTTCTCCCACAAGAACTTTCTGCAGTGACAGCAGCGTGCCTTCTCGTTAAACGGGATATCTATCTGCAGGTAGGAGGCATGAATGCTGCAAGACTCCCAATCTCATTCAATGATGTAGACCTGTGTTTGAAGCTCCGTGCCGCCAAATACAAAATTGCCTGGTCTCCGCACTCAAAACTTATTCACCATGAATCGAAAAGCCGCGGAATAGACCATGAAAATGACTTTAAGGCCCTACGCGCTGCAGGTGAAATGAGCTATTTGGCCCTTACGTGGAGATCAGAATTGATGAACGATCCTTATTACAATCCTAATTTCGACCTCAAATCAGAACCCTATGAAAAGCTGGCGAGCGTGCCGAGGCTTGATCTCACGCTAAAGCCGGGCGTAAAAACCTGACTCTCACCGAAACGGGGTGTGGAGGATGTCAATAATCTATTTGCTCCAGCACCCAGATTCCGACGGGGTCATTGCCGCCCATAAGCTGCCAGGCAACATGGGCATGAAGGCATTTGACGCCGCGTCTCGTCCCCCCGACTCCTCCGGAAGGTCTAAAACCTGAGTAATTCGACGGAATCTTGGACTCTCTTTGCTGCCTGTAGCGCTCATGGGATGACGCAATTTCATTGGAATCAATATTTGAGTCTGCCCACCTTACTCCTCCTCGAGACTCAATTCTCGAAACTTCCTGACGCAGTTCACGGCCAATGAGCCAATATATGGTTGGCATGGGAGTGCCATCTTCAAGAATGGGAGCGGTCTCCAGTACCAGCGGCTCACCACCGCCATCAGAAAGACAAACCGACCAAGGCCCTTTGGGCTTTCTACCCAAGAGCCTTTCAACCGCCTGCTCTTCAGTTTCATCCATGACCGAGTCAGCTCTTTTTTGCACGCAATCTGTTCTTGCGTCTGCGCCGGCCCAGAAGGAATAGTACCAGCACAAGTGCACCAAATCCCCCTGGAATCAGACGTTTCTTGAGGGAACTTCCAGCCATATTGAGAAGATCCACAGGCTCGGTTTCTTTATGGGCTATCTTCCTGGGGCCCTCCGAAGCAACCGATGGAGGCGGCGTTTGCGATTCATTTCCACCCTCACTAAGTGTCTCATTCTTGCCCGTTGGCGAAACCTTATCTTTTTTCGCAGCCGGCTTGGTGTCAGTCTCAATCATTTCTTCAAGAGAAGTAACGAATTGGCCCATCAATTTTGACGACACGTCCGAAAGCACACCGCGGCCGAACTGCGCAACTCTCCCTGTGATCGCCAGATCTGTGGTCACCTTAACCTTGGTTTGCTCGCCATCCTGGTTCAGTTCGGCCGTAATTGTCGCTGAAGCATTCCCCTGCCCCTTTGTATCTCTTCCTTCAGCTTTCAAAACTGCCCTATGGGCAGCATGGTCCATTTCTATAAAGCTGGCCTTCCCCTTGTAGGAAGCGACAATCGGGCCCACCTTTACTTTCACTGAACCCGAATAGGTTTCACCATCGATCTCCTCCAGGGATGCCCCTGGAAGACATGGCGCAATTTTTTCAATGTCTGTCAAGATCCTCCATGCTTTTTCAATCGGTAAAGCTACCGAAAACTCGTTCAAAAGCTGTTCCACTTGATCAAATCCTCCAAGGTATCAATGTCACGTGGATTACCATCGCAATCCACTTCTTCCACCAGCTCTGGAAAGGCTCTAAAAAGAGTCCTAGCCCCTTCGTCACCAGAACGAGGCAGCAGATCCCAAATCGAGCTGTCAAGCCTGACGGGATTCCTTCTTTTTCCATGATAGGTCGCTACAGCAATAGGCCGCTCGTGAGATTCTGAAACCGCCTTCCAGCTGCTACTGGATATTCCGGGCTGGTCACCCAAACCAACCACTATGCTCTCGATGTCCAACTTTCTCGCTACATCAATGCCACATTGGAGAGATGTCGCCATTCCCTCGCGCCAATTTTCATTTTTAACATGCAAAACCGCAGGAGTCAGATAAGAACTTAAATCAATAGCTCCATCAACCACGATATTGAACTCAAATCCGGCACCCAGCATTGCAGCTAAGGAAATGGCAACCACCACCGAACCGTCCAAAGGTTGGACAAGCTTATTCACGTTTCCACGAAATCTGCTGCCTTCGCCTCCACACAAAAGCAAGCCGGCCTTAGCCAATTAATGTAGTTCCTAACCTAATTCCCGTCATGAATTGATCCTAGAGTGTCACTCAATGATTTTGCCGACCGGCCCGTTCTTTTAGAAATTATTTCGGCACAGATCGATATTGCAGTCTCTTCCGGAGTACGTGCAGCAATGTCCAGTCCAATCGGAGCCATTACCCTCTCTTCAAGAATTTCCAAAGGAACTCCAGCAGCCAATAGCCTTGCCGTTCTTTCTTCGTTCGTCCTTCGCGAACCCATTGCTCCTATGTAACCGACCTTGCTTTCCAGGGCCTTCTGGATCGCGGGAATGTCGAACTTGGGGTCGTGGGTAAGCACACAAATCGCATCGCGTTCATTGAGGGCATCAAGTACCTTTGTCAAGAATCGGTCCGGCCAGTCAACCACAACTTCATCGGCCATCGGAAATCTGGCCTGTGTGGCGAATACGGGGCGCGCGTCACAAACGGTGACTCTGTAGCCAAGTATTTTCGCAACCCTTGCGAGTGCAGCCGTAAAATCAACGGCACCGAAAATGATCATCTTAGGCGGTGGGGCAAAAACCTCAAAGACGATACCGACCTCCTGATGCCTGGCCTGACCATTTCGTCCATAATGCCTCAGGTCTGTCCTTCCAACTGCTAGCGCACCGATAGAATCGCGAATCACAACTTGATCGAGGTCAGCTCTGCCCAGCGACCCGGTATGCGAACCGTCTGGGTAGACCAGCATCGAAGCACCGATCTCAGGCAGATCGCCGCTCAGCGAAAATGCATTCCTACCTTCAGCTGAAAGTTCGTTGACGTCGTATTCTCCAGCATCTGCGGGATTCAAGGAGCTGACCGTCACCCAAACGAATGAGAGTTCATTCTTCAAGTTTGCTTTCAGCTCGTCGTAGAAATCAGGCAATTCCGGGTCAATCAAGATGTGCAACGTGCCTCCACATGTTAATCCGACCGCAAAAGCCTCATCATCGGAGTACCCGAAAGTCTGTACCAGTGGGCATCCGACTCGCCCTCGGTCCACATCGCCCAAATCACCAGTTGCAACAGATGAATCGACTCCGGGCATCGAGGACACGCCCATTGCCTTGAGTGCCTCCGTGACAACTGCACCCTCTACACATCCCCCAGAAACTGATCCAGCAACTTCACCGGCATCCGACACAGCCATGGTCGCGCCAACGTCGCGTGGGCCGCTTCCTTCCACTCCGACGACACGTGCAATTGCTACTCGCTTGCCCTGGCTTCGCCATAAATCTATCTCGGACAACACTTCCTTCATTTGGCTATCACCTCCGCAAGCTGGATTAGTGAACCCAGCGAATGTCCTTCTACGAAATCGGAAACGTACGGCAACGCTGCAGACATGCCACGAGCCAAAGGTGCATATCCTGGGGTGTATTTCAGGGGATTAACCCACACGACTCTTTGTGCTACCCTGCTCAGTCTGGCCATTTCACGCGCAACCAGTTCCGGTTCACCCCTATCCCAACCATCAGACATAATAACCACGATGGCACCTCTGGCCATTCCTCGAATTCCAAATTGCTCATTGAACTGTCTGAGGGCATCGCCTATGCGCGTGCCACCTGACCAGTCTCTCACAGCCTGTCCCGCTCGGGACATCGCCACATCCGGATCCTTCCAATTGAGTTCCTTGGTTATCCTGGTCAAGCTGGTGCTGAAGGTAAATGCCTCAACCCTGATGCCTCCTGCCACCGCCGAGTGCATAAATCGAATCAGCGCCCTGGCGTATGGCTCCATCGAACCCGACACATCGCACAAAAGCACAATCCTTCGGGGCCTCGTTCCAGCAACTCTGTGCCTAACACGAATCGGCTCACCATTATGAGCTATCGCGTCTTTTACGCTTTTCTTGATATCGATGGCTCCCCGGCGTGTTTTCGACGGGATCTTCCTGGTAGTTCGGCGCCTGGGCACCACGAGAGCAATCCGGTCCATAGCTTTGGCGGCCTCATCCAGTTCAGCCTGGGTGCACTTTGCGAAGTCCTTGCTTGCTAGCACCTCGTTGGGTGAAAATCGAAGCCTAAGGATTAAATCGGGCTCGACTTCCTGGGACTGATCTTCTGAATCATTTACCTGCGTTTCTTCATCATCAATCTCCAGGGCAACATGAATGGGCTCGGGAACATTTTCGCTAGATGCCAATCGATGCGAAAACCACCATGATCGAAAACACGCGTCAAATACAGCAAAATCTTCAGGCCGGGAAATCAGGGTAGCTCTGGCACATCTGTACACAGTATCGCTGGACGTGACGCCAAGCACTCCCAGTGCGTTGGCAAATGAGGACACACGGTCGATGGGCACACTGACTCCGGCCCCACGCAGGACTCTCGCAAATCCCACTGCCAAACTTGTAAAGTCATCCAATGTTTGACCTTCAGCTCGATCGCTGGACCGCAGAACGCACCAGATCAGTTATTGAATTTGATCTGACCCTCTCCGAGTCTTCTTTGTATTTCAGTACGCTGCCCAGGGTTTCCTCTACCAGCTGATCAGTAAGCTCCTTGGCCCCAAGCACAGCCAGAGACTGGGCCCAGTCAATAGTCTCTGCCACGCCCGGAGGTTTGGCCAAGCCCATTGTGCGAAGCCTTTCGACCATAGCGGCCACTTGGCGCGCAAGATTGACCCCAACGTCCGGAGCCCGCAAATTGACTATCTCGACCTCGCGTTCAAATGTCGGGTGCTCCACCCAACAGTAAAGGCAGCGTCTCTTAAGGGCATCATGGACGTCACGCGTCCGGTTGGACGTAATGACAACAACCGGAGGCACTTTCGCTCTGATCTGGCCGATTTCCGGAATTGTCACTGAGTATTCGGATAGCACTTCCAGCAAAAATGCCTCGAATTCGTCATCAGCCCTATCTAGCTCGTCAATTAGTAGCACAGGCGGTTTTCCTCCAGATAAGGAAAGAGCGGCGAGCACCGGCCTCTTTAGAAGAAACCTTTCTCCGTAAAGCTCATTTTCGAGCTCGTCAATATTCGGACGCTCGTCTGCACCTGCAATGGTCTCCGCCGCTCTCAAGTGCAAGAGCTGCTTGGAATAATCCCATTCGTAAAGTGCCTGAGATACGTCGATGCCCTCGTAGCACTGAAGGCGTATCAACTCGGTTCCAAGCCAGCGCGCCAGCGCCTTGGCCACCTCAGTCTTTCCTACGCCAGCCTCTCCTTCGAGGAAAAGAGGCCTAGCCAGAGCCAACGATAAAAAGATTGTCGTAGACAATGTCTCATCCGCCAAATATTCGTTCTCAGCCAGCTTTACCTGAAGCTCGGCAGGTGTGGTCACGCCAAACGGCTCATAATTAATGCTCGACAAGGACAATATTTGGGCTCCAAACCTTCGCTTATGGTGCTGCCAAATAGCCTAGAGTCTGCCTCACTGCGAGGCAGGCGCTATCTTAGAGCTTCGACGAGAGCCCTTCTCACAAGTACCTCAGCAAGATGCCTGCGATAGGCTGAAGATGCGTTGAGATCCGATGGCGGATCAATCCCGTCACTTGCCTTACTACTCGCCTCTTCGATCGATGCACCATCGGCCAACGCAGCCTCCGTCCCAACCGCGCGCAAGGGGGTCGACCCCATATTGACAAGCGAGACTTTGGTGCTTCCGTTGCTGACTGCCGCTACGCCTACGATAGCCCAGTCCTGTGCCCTCCGATTGAATTTCTGATATGACCAGCCGCCACTAAATTTCGGCACTCTTATTTCGGTAAGAACTTCATCGAGATCCAGAACTGTCTCCAGAAATCCGACAAAAAACTGTGAGGCCGGAATAACCCGCTCGCCCTTGGGGCCAACAGCAACAAACTTCGCATCCAGTGCCAGCACGGCAGCTGGCAGATCGCTCGCACCATCTCCATGAGAAATCGAGCCGCCTATGGTGCCCCTGTGTCGCACTGATGGATCACCAACCTGTGACGCCACGTATGGCAGGATAGGCACCTCAGACTTTAGTAGCCTGGAGTTCTGAACATCATGGTGGCGGGTAAGTGCGCCAACGGCAACGTAATCGCCTTTGTCTTCGATATATGAGAGCTCGGACAACGATCCAATGTCGACAAGCATGCTTGGGCTAGCTAAGCGGAGCTTCATCAGCGGCAGTAGCGAATGTCCGCCGGCCAGCAATTTAGAGTCTTCCACGCTGGAAAGGATCGATACCGCATCTGGAACAGAAGTTGCTTTGACATAATCAAAAGAAGCTGGAAACATTGAAACTCCTTAGTCCACTCGTGTGCCGCTAAGGCGCGCAAGTTCGATCGCGCTCCACACCTTCTCTGGTGAAGCTGGCATGTCTATATGCTCAATGCCAAACTCGGCAAGAGCATCAACTACTGCGTTAATCACTGCAGGAGGAGATGCTATGCAGCCCGCTTCTCCGACCCCCTTAACTCCCAACGGGTTCGTAGGTGATGGAGTGACAGTATTTCCTAGCTCAAAGCTGGGAAATTCCGCGGCAGACGGCATCAGGTACTCGATAAATGTGGAATCAAGCAGATTGCATGATTCGTCGTAAACAGCCTCCTCGAAAAGAGCTTGAGCGACGCCCTGGGCAATTCCTCCCTCGATTTGGCCGTCAACGATCATGGGATTGATCTGATTACCGACATCGTCAATCGACAGATACCGTAGAAGGTCGGTTTGGCCAGTCTCCTCATCAACTTCAACAACGGCGATGTGGGTCCCAAACGGGAAGGTGAAATTTGGAGGATCCCAGGTGACGGTGGCCTCCAAGTTAGGCTCGACACCCTCGGGAAGATCGTGCGCGGTGAAGGCCTCAAGTGCTGCCGAAGACAGCGCATATGACTTGCCAGCCGAGCCCTTTACTTTGAATTCGCCATCTTGGTAATCCAGGTCTTCAGGTGAAACTTCCAAGGCGTGAGCCGCAATCAGCTTTGCTTTCTCAAGCACTTTTTCAGTAGCAAGATAGACCGCCGATCCTCCGACTGCCAGAGAACGCGATCCGTAAGTGTCTAGCCCATAAGGCGCGATCGCTGTATCAGAATGCAGAACTTCAATATCGGCCGTGTTGATTCCTAGACGATCGGCCACAATCATCGACCATGAAGTTTCATGACCCTGGCCATGGGGTGAGGTTCCGGTAACTACCTGGACCTTACATGTCGGCAGAATTCTAACCGTCGCCGATTCCCACCCACCAGCCGAATAACTGAGAGATCCGAGAACCTTAGAAGGTGCCAATCCACACATTTCCACATAACAGGAAAGCCCAACGCCCAAATGTTTCCTGGAACCTTCAGCACGCCTCCTCTCCTGTTCAGCACGAATTTCCTTATACCCAATTTTTTCCAAAGCCATTTCCAGGTTGGGCAGGTAATTTCCAGAATCGAACACCAGTCCCGGAGCAGAAGAATAAGGAAACTTCTCGGGTGCAATGAAGTTCCTTCTTCGGATTTCGGCCGGATCGACTCCTACCCTTTTGGCTAAAGCATCCATGCTGCGCTCGATGGCGAAAGTCGCCTCTGGCCTGCCTGCGCCTCGATAGGCATCGGTGGGGGTCTTATTAGTAAACACTCCGGTGCACGTAAAAGAGTATGCAGGAACGTCGTACAGCCCATGGTACAAAAATCCTCCCAAAAGAGGAACTCCCGGAGTTAGAAGCTGCAGGTAGCCTCCCATATCCGCGACAAGATTCACCCTGACCGCCATGATCTTTCCGTCGGCATCGGCCGCCAACTCAACGTCTTGAATCTGACCCCGCCCGTGGATCGTAGCCAGTGAATTCTCGCTCCTTTCCTCTGTCCAGCGAATCGGCTTATGCAGCTTTCGCGCCAAAGTCAACGCCAGGACCTCCTCGGAATAGACGTTGAGCTTGGAACCGAATCCACCTCCAACCGACGGGGCAATGACGCGCAACTTAGCTTCAGATATGCCAACCGTCAGACTCAACATGGTCTTCAATATGTGCGGTATTTGCGTGGAGCTGAAAAGCGTGTACTCACCCCCGTAAGGATGGGGTACCGCCAACACACCTCGTGTCTCCATTGCAGAAGGAATCAATCGCTGTTGGACAAAGCGGCTCCTCACTACATGCTCAGCCGAGGCAAATGCCGAATCAACTTTGGCTTTATCGGGTTCTAAATTCCAGACGTAACTGGTGTTGGTTCCTAACGCCGGATGCACTAAGTTCTTGTCGGCCAGTGCATCCTCTAGGTTCGACACGACAGGCAATGGCTCATAATTAACATCAATTGCTGCAAGCGCATCGACAGCTGCAATCTTGTCGGAAGCCAATACAACTGCAACTGCATCACCAACATAGTTTACGACATCGGCTGCAACCGGGTAGTGCGGTGGGTTCTTCATGTCAACTGTAACTGGCCATGCACACGGCATTGGGGCCAGCCATTCACCTCTGAGGTCAGAGCCACTAAATACGGCAACCACGCCAGGCATCCTCTTCGCAGCAGAGCTATCGACCGAGATAATCCTTGCATGAGCCATCGGTGATCTGAGCAGAACCATGTACAAGGCGTCTGTTTGAACAATGTCGTCTATGAACTTGGCCTCCCCGGTCAGAAGCGCTGGATCCTCCCGCCTTAGCATCCTTGTGCCTGTAACGCGCTTGGAAGAGCCGCTTTCGACCACCGTCATAAGACCACCCCCTCCATTGCAGTCGCTGCGGCCAACACTGACTTCACAATGTTGTGGTATCCGGTACACCTGCACAGGTTTCCTTCGAGCGCTTCCCGAACCTCATGTTCTGTAGGTTTTGGGTTCTCTTTGAGAAAGGAGGCGGCAGCCATAACCATACCTGGAGTGCAGTAGCCACATTGGAGGCCGTGATTTTCCTGAAAGGCCTTTTGAATCGGGTGAAGACCCGATTCGGTTGCCATTCCTTCGATGGTGACTAACTCCTGGCCGTCAGCCTGCACAGCCAGCACGGTGCATGATTTCACCGATTCACCATTCAGGAGAATTGTGCAGGCTCCGCATGACGATGTATCGCACCCTACATTGGTTCCGGTTAGTCCCAGCATATCTCGCAGATAATGGACGAGCAGGGTTCGAGGTTCTACATCTTTTGAATAAGGGTGGCCATTAACAGTGGTAGTGATTTGCATGCTGTTCCCCAAACTCTCAGGTCAACTCCAGCCCAACATCAGGCCTGCAATTAAATATGCCAACATGAGCACCGATTTATCTGGCAAATTGGCGCCGTATCGGCACGAGCAGGACCTTCGCTGTGGAAATGACATCGGCAACGGAGATAAGAATAGCCGCGATCCCAGCTTAGGTAAACCCCGCTTAATCGCGATGATGGCGAAATGGCACAAGCTGCAGAGTCATGCCTGGCAGCCAGTTTATGCCTCAGAGCGACATAGCGGCCTTTGTCGCGTATTCGATCATCCGATGACCAATCTTTTCGGTATCAGACATTTTGAGCCTCACTGTCGGCATCGAAACCGAGAAAGCTGCGATCTGCCTGCCAGTCCACGTCTTGACGCAGGAGCTCACGGACACAAGTCCCGCTTCGCTTTCCTCCAAGTTGAGACCAAATCCCTGTTCGCGAGTTTTGCGAAGTTCATCGCGAAAGTGATCGAAGTTACCTATGACCTCCTTGGATGCGGTTGAATTATAAGAAGAATAAAGATCGAAGACTTCGTCGTCAGACAAGCTGCTAAGAAGGGCCTTGCCGCTCGAAGTCCTGTGGGCCGGATAGAGTCTGCCGGCTCTTGATGTAACCCGGAAATCTCTGTTGGCCTCGACACTCATCAGGAATCTGATGCTGCAGCCTTCCAAAACTACCAGGTGTGAGGTTTCGCCCAGATCTTTAGTTATGTCGTCCAACCACGGTCCGAGCAGTTTCCTCAAGGTCTTGTGGGTCTGTATGCTTCCCTCCCCCAGCCAAAAGAATGCCGGACCGCGGCCGTATCGTCTATGGGGAGCCCGAACAGCAAAATTACAGCTGCATAACGTCTTTAATAACCTGTGGGCACTTGACGGCGCAATTCCAACTGCCTCCGCCACC
>SCQM01000146.1 GCA_004298555.1 Actinomycetota bacterium
TTCCTTTTCGTAAGATGGGGGGCGAAGGCCGCTTACCATTGACTTGGACGACCAGGACGTTTGGCAGCCTGCTAACTCTCGATGCAGGTGTTCTTTTACCTCAAGTGGTGCCCTTCCTGCTGGTATCACGCAGAACGACGGTGAACTGAAGAGCCTGCCACATTACGCCCTTGTCCCCCCGCCAGTTTTCAGCCCTAATATACATCGATGGGATCGTCTTGAGCCAGCGGAGGGAACACGAAGGACCCGTCCAAGCATGACCCCCAGTACTTTTTGATAGCATTACCAGCGCAAGACGGCATGCTCAATGCCCGCATCACTGAAATCATTGTCCGGGATATCACTGTAGTCATCAAAATTTCTAGAGCTAATCGTTATCTTGGGATGAGAGTCCGCGCCCCCTGTCGCAAGAAGAACAACTGTCTCTGTCGTTTAGCGCCAATTCCGGATGGCGGATTTCAAGCTTCACCTCCCGCACGTAAGGGGAAGTCCGAGGATCGGCCTGGCTGAGCCTGTTGTCCTTGACTCTGAGGCCAGCTGGTCCGTCACTTGCGATCTCTGGGGCCGCACTACTAGGTGCAGCGCGGCGACGCCGGAGCCCTCTGAGTAGCGCCCAGAACTGGACCTCACTTGGAGTAATTCAGATGAGCAGGCCGAAGCCAGCGACCTCATCCACGAGTCGATTCGTCGGAGCCAGAACCTTTGGTCAACGCGGTGTGATGGGAGTGATGCCAGGTAGTCCTAACCAAGCGAATGGGCCAGAAGCACCGTTGGCAACTGGGGGGAGGTTCACGCTTATGACATGTTCCCCCAGTCTTCGGCGATAAGTCCCGGATTTTTCGGTTTGCTCCTGGTCAGCCAGAGGGATGCCTCGAATGTTTTTCACTCAACTATCAGGGAAAGGCCGGGCTGTTGGATGCTTACGTGCCTGAGGTCCCTGCTTTTTAGAACGGTTTCAACGAGTCCAACGATAGGACGTCCGTGGTGCTGCGAGTAGTCCCTGAACGGTCCGGACTCTTTCATTGCGTCGACATCTGCTTCGCCGCCCACCGCGTATCTGAGCAGCAGCTCTTCGTCAGTGATCCCGCCGCCAAACGAGTCGCGGATCTCTTTGAGGCTGGGTTCCGCTTGCTCTGTCTTAGTCAGGTCGCCAGCTCTTGGCCGATCGAGAATAATCTCTCTCGTTTCAGGGGTGACTCCGCTGCTGGCTTCATCGCCATACACTCCCAGCGCATATTTGATCACCTCATCAGTCACTAGTTTGTACCGTTCGCCGCTAAGGACATTGATAGTCGCCTGGCTAACGACAAATTGTGAAAATGGTGTGACCATGATTGGGTAACCTAGGTCCTGCCGCACACGTACGCTTTCCTCTAAAACCTCAGGGAGCCTGTGCTCAATATTCATTTGCCTCAACTGGTGGCGCAGGTTGGAAATTACACCGCCAGGAACCTGATGAACATATTGTCCGTAGTCGTACTCTAATGGGTGCCCAACCGGAAATCCGTCCTCGCGCGCCATCCGCATTAGATCATTGCTCACCCGTTCGAGAGGCACTTCGTCGACTAAGGGCGTAAAGCCAAGTGCGCGCAGGTTGCCGGCGACATTGAAGACCGAAGGCTGTGAAGCGCCATTTGCAAGCGGTGGGACTGCAGTATGCACAGTATCCACTCCGGCTAGCACGGCAGCCAGTGTCGATACGGGACCCAAACCCGTGGTGCAGTGGGTGTGAAATTCTAACGGAGTCCCATTTAGATTTTGAAGTATTGCAGGAACTACGGTGTTGACTCTTTCCGGGGTAAGTAGGCCGCCTGAGTCCTTCAAATAGACTTTGTCGGCTCCAAGCGCTACGGCTTCTTTTGCCTTTTGCGCGTAATAGTCGTCAGTATGCTTTGGCGAAAGTGAAAAAACCAGCGCTACGACAACCTGCAGCCCGAGATTTTTAGCAATGGGAACTGTGGAGACCAGACGGCCGGTCATGTTGTTTGATGACTCCATGACGTTCAAGCGTCGGATACCATTAGCGGTTAGACGTTCCAGATAGAGTTTCTGCAACGCAAGCGGTGCTATCCCAAATGGTGCTGGAGCTCCTGCCCCCGCCATAGCTGCAAGCGGCGTATGGGTTAGCGACTTTGCTAGGAGCCGGATTCGCTCCCAGGGATCCTCACGAAGCTCTCTTACACATTTCTTGAAGTTGCTGTTGGCAATAACTTCAGCCGCGGCAAAGCCAGCCTTGTCCATATCCCTGGCCAGAGCCAACATCATTCCGGTGCGCATGCCCTGGGCCCATAGACTTGCGTGGCCGTCACGAAACGTAGTATCGGTAAACCGAATTTCTCTCATAATGCCTTCCAGCTGCTTTCCCGGTTGCTGACCTTTGTTAATTTCCATCTGCTGGCTTTTTACTGTGAATTTGATCACACCTAAAGCACAATCGTAAAAGCGGATTGGGGCGCCGGAAGCCGGCAATAGCCAAATCTTGACGCTCAAGCGAAATCCAATATGCGAAATGTGCGTGAAGTACTGGCTTACCTGAATTTCCAAATTCAGGTTTCTTTTTTGGACTCGGTGCGGCGCCCAATTCTAAAGGCTCGCACCATGGCCTGAAAAATTTTGCCATAAATCAATATACAGAATTGTCAATTGCAAAGAAATACCGTGTTTGGCTGTGCTAAGAATTATCGCTATATCCATTGCAGCAAAGTCGTTCCTGTAATAGTTGCGTGGATAAATCAACACACAGGGGGAAAAATGATCAATCTGAGTAAAGCTGGAACTGCGCGTTTGAAGAAGGGGCGCCATGCGACACTTTTAGGAGTAGCCGCTGCAACTGTTCTTGCTGCCTGTGGGAGCAGCAACTCAAATGCGTCCACCAGCGGATCGACTACGGTCCCGGCAAAGACGAACAGTCCAGTAGTCTTCCATGTTCTTCTGTCAGAGACTGGAGCTGGTGCTTTCCTGGGAAGCCGGGGTGCAAAGTCGTTGAACGCCCAGGCAGCTTATATCAATGCCCATGGAGGGATAAGCGGACATCCAATCAAGTTGGTGATGGAGGATAACCAATCCACCCCTTCGGTCAATGTCTCGCTGGCAACCAGTTGGATATCCCAGGGGGTCCCATTCATTCTGAACGGTTCGCTAGCCGGCGTGGATCAGGCTGTTGATGCTCTTGCCACACCAAATGGCCCATTTATTTACGACCTGTCTCCGGGAACCTATCCGGCTGCCGGAAGCATGGTCTTTTCGAGCGATATCTCCACGAACTCACTCATAACCGCGGACCTTACTTACTTGAAGTCGAAGGGATTGACAAACATAGCAGCCCTTACCTCGACAGATGGAAGCGGAGTCGACGGATTGAAGCAACTCCAGTCGGTACTTGCTCAACCTGACTTCTCCTCATTCAAACTCTTGACAAGCCAGACCTTCGATCCGACGGCGGTGAGTGTTGCCACGCAGCTTTCGGTGATCAAGTCTAAGGATCCTCAGGCACTCGTCGTGTGGACGACGGGAGCACCGTTTGGCACGGTGGTCAAGGGCATGTCCTCGCTTGGCATGGGAAACATCGTGACGACGACAACTGCCGGCAATGACCCGTATGCCGAGCTGCACAGTCTTTCGGCCTTCCTGCCAAAAAACCTCTATATTGCTTGTGGACCGCAAAATATTCCGCTTGACCAGCTGCCTTCCGGTCCTGTTAAGAATGCCGACAAGGTATTCAGCGACGTGATCACAGCGGCCGGCGGACATCCAAGCGATGCCTACGGGTTGACATGGGATCCGATGCAGCTCCTAGCTGGGGCTCTTCAAAAGCTCGGTGTGAACGCAAATGCGAAGCAGATCCTCAATTACATGCAGAATCTGAAGAATGTTCCGGGTATCGATGGAATATACAACACCAGTGTTTCCGACCATCGGGGACTGGTGACGAGCGATTTGTACGTGGCCACCTGGAATGGTACCCAGCTGACTGCGGTTTCAGGTCCTGGAGGAGTTCCCAAGTCGGGAAGCTAAATGTAGCATCACGCAGCAAGGTCACCAGCTGATCATATCTAGCCGGTGGCACCAAAGGTTCGGTATGATGCCGCGGCAGATCGCACTTCTGTCGCGGTGCATCGGCCAATACATCTGGAATTCCCGATTGGCCTGGCTGTGCCCTGAAGACCTGCGAAGGAGGCTTTTCCCGAGCATCATCGGATTTTTTAACGATTGCCTACGTGGTATTTAGGCGATTTAATATAAGGAGGGGAGCTGCCCAATGAGCTTCGAAGAGTATCGCGGCGCCATGTTCAGCCCAAATTGGAAATCCTCGGAAAGGAAGTACGGTTACACTGTCGACAGGGATGTGAAAATCCTGATGCCAGACGGGGTAAGCCTGAGTGCCGACATCTGGAGACCCGATACCGGGGAAGAATGCCCTGCAATCTTGAGTTTCCACTGCTATCACCAGGAAGGTCAGACTGGACCTATGAAGCCTGCTGCGCACAGCGGCGTGAATAGGCTTAGCACTTCATCCGAAAGGACCAATGGATCGCTTGAATCAGGCGATCCTGTTTTCTTTGCTCGCAGAGGGTACACCCATGTTGTTTGCAACGCGAGGGGAACTGGAAAGTCAGAAGGGGAGTGGCATTTTTCGGGACCGCAGGAGCAGCGAGATTGTGCCGAGGTCATTGAGTGGATAGCCGCTCAGCCCTGGTGTAATGGCGAGGTTGGTATGTTCGGGATCTCGTATCTTGCCTGGATCCAGCTTTTCGTTGCTACATTAAATCCTCCGCATCTCAAGACGATATTCTGCCCATGGGGCACTACGGATCTTTACAGGGATCTTGTCTATCGTGGCGGAATGTTCGCATATAAATGGCCAATCGGTTGGAGTCAGACTTCGTTGACTTACTCCAAGGCCAGACCTTTCAACTACTCCAAGGCAAAGATGGGTGCGGAGGGCTACAGGTCTGCCATATCAGCGCTTCTTGAGAATGACGACATCAAGGCCGCACCTGATCTGGTTGCTATTCTGCGGGATCCTGAAAATGGTATCAACCCGTTTGTCGTCGATCTTGCGCTTCATCCAACCTACGATGAATATTGGCAGGAACGTACCGTCGACTACTCGAAGATTCGCATTCCAGCTTATATCGGAGGAGACTGGGCGGCTTATGGGATTCACCTGGCTGCGGCGTTTCGCAGCTGGGAAAATCTCGATGTCCCAAAGAGAATGATCATTGCCCCGCCTGTCTATTTGGATCGGCCGTTGGGTCAGCTGCAACATGAAGCGGTCAGGTGGTTTGATCATTGGCTCAAAGGGATCGATTCCGGGATCATGGAGGAGTCGCCCGTGCGCACCTTTGTCATGAATACCGGCGAGTGGAAACACGGGAGCAGCTGGCCATTTCCGGAGACTAAATTCACACCGTTCTACTTGCATGAGGATGGCCTGTTGTCCGAGCATGAGCATTGGCCATACGAGGGCAGCGACTCCTATGAGGATTCACCCTGGATGCGCACCTCCCTCACCTATGTCACACCCGCATTCGTCGAGGACACGGAAGTGGTGGGACCCATTTCACTTAAGCTTTATGCAGCTACGACCGATACCGACATCAACTGGATAGTTTCGCTATTGGAAGTCGATGCAGGAGGCACCGAGCGGATACTCACCAAGGGATGGCTCAAAGGTTCGCACCGGGAGCTTGATGCACAAAAATCGAGTCCCTGGGAGCCGGTTCACAAACATTCGCGTTCAGAGCCTCTGGTTGAAGGGGAGATTTATGAATTCGACATCAAGTTAGTGCCGACTGGAAATCTATTCAAATCTGGTTCAAGATTAGGATTAAAGATCAGTTCGGCGGATGGTCAGCCTAAGACCCCGCTTGAGCGCATCGGTACCGGGACTTTGCCCAGAACATCTGTTTCACGCGTGACGGTATTTCATAACGCCGACTATCCGTCATATCTGCTTTTGCCAATCACGAAGGGCAATATTCTTGGAACCTTTTTTTCGGGAGGCGTACCTGTAGCTTAGGAAGTGTATTTGATTAATAAATATTGCTGTGCCAACTAGGAAAGAGTCGTAAGCCGACTGGACGCTGGCGATTTTCGCAGCAGTCGCCTTGATACATTTTGGTTTTCGCGAAATCAACCTTGGGCCGGGGTCCACGGCTTTTTGACGATTATTTCGAGGTTCACACGGAGGTTCACACGGGGAATGGGCGGACTAATTCATTAAGCAGGTGTGCACTGGCCCATT
>SCQM01000147.1 GCA_004298555.1 Actinomycetota bacterium
AGTTATCTAAAAGCTTTTACGCAAATGTATAATGTCTCCAGCGGGAACCGCCCTCATGCCGGTATCCGTTTCGATGAGCAGATTGCCCTCTTCTGAGATGCCTGACGCGATACCGGTCAGCGTTTCGCCTGGCATTTCCACCCTCACAAGTTTGCCGATAGTATCGCATGCACTTCTGTAAAGATCTGCGAGGCCGGTTCTTTCATCCGGATCCCCCAAAGAAACATAGAAGGTTGCGAACCGGGCAACAATTTGCGTCGCCAAATCTATTCGCTCCTGCTCATCCAATCTGATCCCGGATTCAGCCAGAATCGACGTAGCTCCCTGACTAATAACCGCCAACTCATCCCCGCTCTGCAGGCAGTTAAGACCTATTCCGGCTACGACCCAGCTATTCTCGACACCGGTATAGGCTGCCTCAGCCAAAATACCGCCAATTTTCTTATCGGCAACCATCACGTCATTCGGCCATTTAAGCTTGCATGGTATCGAGAATTTCGATTCCAGGATTTGAGAAGCCGCCAGAGACAAGGCCGAAGTTATCAAATAGAAAAACTGTGGAGGAAAATTAGGACGCAAAAGTATTGACATCAGCACCGAGCTGCCAGGGCTGTCGACCCAATCCCGATCTAAACGGCCACGGCCAGCACTTTGATGATCTGCTAGTATAACTTGACCCTCTGGAAGACCCTTTTTTGCAAGTTCAGATACATAGCTGTTCGTGGAGTCGATATCAACCAGATGACGGAGAATCCAGATATTATCTGGCTGAGTTGGAATCGGAATTTTTATTTCGCCCATAACTATATAACCTTAGACATATGCAAGGCGGAGGTAAAGTGAGGACAGATGTTTAAAAAGCTGTTGGTCGCCAATCGCGGCGAAATCGCCGTTCGTATCATACGAACGGCGCGGGAAATGGGCATCAAAACGGTAGCTATATATTCTGAGCTTGACCGCGATGCTCTGCACGTTCGCTTGGCAGATGAGGCCTATGCCCTTGGCGGGCAGACCGTGACCGAAAGCTACCTTGACACGCCAACCATTTTGGATATCATTTCAAAGGCAAAAGTTGATGCCCTCCACCCTGGTTATGGGTTCTTTTCGGAAAATACAGATTTTGCACGGTCAGTGACCTCCTCGGGAGTCGCATTTATCGGTCCCCCGCCTGAAGCGATTGAAATTATGGGTGACAAGATAAGCTCGAGAATCGCAGCCAAAAAAGCAGGTGTCGAGGGTGTGCCTGGAACCATAGAGGTGATTCAAGACCCCTCTGAAGTCATTGCTTTTGGCAATCAGCACGGTTGGCCGGTGGCAATCAAGGCAGCTTACGGCGGCGGTGGAAGGGGTATGCGTGTTGTTTACAACCCTGAATCAGCCGCTGAGGCGCTGGAATCGGCTCAGAGAGAGGCAGAAAAATCTTTTGGGCGGTCAGAAAGCTACATAGAACGCTACCTAACCTGGCCACGGCATGTGGAGATGCAAATCTTTGCCGACACCTATGGCAACACCGTTTGGCTAGGGGAACGAGATTGTTCCAGCCAAAGACGCCATCAAAAACTGATTGAAGAGTCTCCAGCGCCAGAGTTTCCAGATGATGTGCGCCAGGCTATGGGTGCAGCGGCAGTTAAAGTAGCAAAAGCCTGCGGATATGTCAATGCCGGCACTGTGGAATTCCTCTATCAGGACAATGAGTTCTATTTCCTGGAGATGAACACCAGGCTGCAGGTGGAACACCCGGTCACAGAACTTACGACAGGCCTGGACCTGGTTGAGCTGCAGATAAGGATTGCAGCGGGAGAAGCACTGCCGTTTGCACAAGATGACATTAGGCGTTCCGGGCACGCAATGGAGGTCCGAATAAATGCAGAGAATCCTGACAAAGGCAAATTTCTTCCATCGCCCGGAACCATTTCAAAATTCCTCAAGCCCGACGGCTTTGGTGTCCGGCTAGACGCTGGATATGAGTCTGGTGACACCGTCTCGCAGTTCTACGACAATCTGATCGCAAAGCTGATTGTCTGGGCACCCGACAGGGCAAAGGCAATTGCGAGAATGAGAAGAGCACTCGATGAAACTGTCATTGAGGGAGTGCACACGACCATTCCAGCTCTGCAGACGATCCTGGCCCACAATGACTTTGCCGAAGCCCGCCACTCCACCAAATGGGTTGAAGAAAAGGCTGGGCTTGAAAACCTCTCTGTACCACCGCTGGCTCCAAATGAATCAAGCGGCGAGGAAACGGTTCTCCGCGAAGTTGACGCCGAGATAAACGGCAAACGATACAAGGTAAAACTTTGGTTGCCAGAAAAAGATCTAGACGATCCTGCAGGTAGAACTACAGCTAGCAATGGCAAGAGGCCCAGGGCAAAGATTCACAGCCAGATCGGTGGCGGCTCAGGCACCATAGCTGTTCCGATGCAGGGGACCATCGTCAAGGTACTCGTTGAAGTAGGGCAAAGCATTGAAGCTGGCCAAACTGTTTGCATACTCGAAGCAATGAAAATGGAAAATGCTATCAATGCTGAAAAGACTGGAACGGTCAAAGAAATTAGGGTGAAGCCGGGAGACTCGGTCGGCAGCGGGGACATAGTGGCCGTGATCGGGTAGCATCCGCGGCGCAGGCTTAGCCAACTCGAAATCCGAGTGAGACCCCGCCAAGCCACCACCGGGCTAGCTTGTACTAAACATACTCAGGTGCACGGCAAAAGGAGCGAATCTTTGATGAGCGATCAATTGCAGGTATCAAAGGCGAGGGCATTCCGTGAGGTGCATGACTTTTCTGAGAGACTCATCGAGCTAAGCCACAAAATTCACTCTACTCCCGAGTTGGGGTATTTAGAATTTAACGCCTGCGAGTGGCTTTCGGAGGAACTTAAAAGCTTCGGCTATTCCGTGATTGCCAGTCCAGGCGGCCTTGAAACTGCATTTGTGGCTTCTGCAGGCACAGGCCCGCTTGTACTGTCGATTTGCGCAGAATACGACGCCCTGCCCGAAATTGGCCATGCATGCGGCCACAACATAATCGCCGCTGCCGCAATCGGAGCCGCCAAAGCTCTTGCCCCACTTGTCGATGACCTGAATATTACTCTCAAGATCATGGGGACCCCGGCTGAAGAAGGGGGAGGCGGAAAGATCGAAATGATAGACATAGGACTTTTCAACGGGATTCATGCATCAATGATGGTCCATCCGTCCGCTGTAGAAGCCGATCGGATGGACTGCTTCGCCGGCAAGCATCTCAACGTCCAGTACGTGGGCAAAAGTGCGCATGCGGCGGGCTTCCCTCAAGCTGGAATCAATTCCCAGGATGCCATGACGATTGCGCAGGTAGCTATAGGCCTTTTGCGGCAACACCTCTACCCTTACGAAATGGTCCATGGTATCGTGACCAAAGGCGGGGATGCACCTAATGTGATCCCGTCAGACACGAGAGGCAGGTGGATCATCCGCGCTGACACACTGGCCCAACTTGAACTGCTTGAACCGAAGATAAGGTCCTGTTTCGAAGCTGGCGCTGTTGCCACGGGCGCGAAGGTAGAAATCACCCAGGCAAGCAAGACATATTCAGAGTTCATTACGGATGAACGTCTGGCTGCACTATATGTCGCCAATGCCCTAAGTCTTGGCCGCACCTTTACAAACGAAACCAGAGGCAGATTGAAAGCCTCCACAGACATGGCTAACGTATCTCTGAAAATACCCTCGATCCACCCTATGCTGGGCATCAACTCCTATCCAGCGGTAAATCATCAACCCGAGTTCACCGCCGCATGTATCACGCAGACTGCAGATAAAGCTGTCTTGGATGGAGCTGCAGCCATGGCACAAACCGTGATTGATGCAGCCATGCGACCGGAAATCCGCAGCTATCTCCTAGAAAGAGCCTCAAGCGGCCCGAGCTAGTCTGCAGCCTCGGCCAATACCTCTGCGAGCGCCGGGTGCACCAGAACTGACTCGACAATATCCGTCACCCTGAGGCGCGCAGTAACTGCAACAGCAATTACTGATATGAGCTCAGCAGCGTGTGCACCGACAATTGATCCGCCCAGAACAACTCCGGTCGCCGGATCAGACAGGATCTTAACAAATCCTCTAGCATCGCCGTCGATGAGGGCCCTTGGATTTGATGCAAACGGAACCTTCGTCACTCTAATCTTCCGGCCTTGTGCAAATGCCTCTGCTTCGGCAAGCCCCACATCGGCTATTTCCGGCTCCGTAAAGATTGCCGAAGCCGCTTTCTCGTAGTCAAGGTGTCGATGTTGACGACCGTCCAGCCCCATTACATGTTCGGCGACCTTCTTTCCCTGCATTGACGCTACCGAAGCAAGCTGGAGCTTTCCCGACAGGTCGCCAGCTGCATAGATATGGGGAACATTCGAAACGCAGTGGTGGTCAATCGGGACGTAACCCGACCGGTCCGCAAATACCCCCGCATTTTCCAGGCCCAAATTTTCTGAATTTGGGATAGAACCGATTGCCAGAAGGGCATGAGAACCTTCGATCGTTCTCTGATCGTCACACAGAACCCTCACTCCGTTCTCGGTTCTGTCGATACCTACAGCACGTGCCCCTTTGTACAAAAGCACGCCTGATTCCAAGAAATCCACTTCCAGTGCAGCGGCAACCTCCGGATCTTTCGCGGGAAGAACCTGCTGCCGCGAGACAACCAACGAAACCTTCGATCCAAAAGATCTGAACATGTGCACAAATTCCACACCCGTAACTCCTGAACCGATGACAACCAGGTGCTCAGGAATCTCTCTGGGAGGATATGCATGCCGGGTGGTCAGAATATTGATTCCGTCCACTGAGGCCCATTCCGGAATCCTGGGACGCGAACCCGTAGCAACTAAAATTGCATCGGCCCCAATAACCTCTTCGTGCCCGTCGGCAAAAGTTGCCAATACGTCGTGCGGAGAGATCATCTTTCCGGTGCCCTTGACAACCCTTACTCCCTGGGACCCAAGGAGCTGATCGTACGACTTCGCCAACTTTTCCGTGATCGAGCTGACACGCAACCTGAGCTCGTCAAGATCAGGTGCCAACTTGTGTACTGGAAGGCCAATCCGGTCAGCCCTCTCCAACTTCTTTATCACTGCGCCAGTAGCAATCATTGCTTTTGAGGGCACGCAATCCCAGAGATTCGCCGCTCCGCCCAGGATGTCCCTCTCAATTAGTGTGACATCGGCACCCAGCCGGGCGCCATGGGTCGCGGCCTGAACGCCAGCCGGTCCACCTCCAATTATTACAAATTTCACTGGGCTCAGCCTCGCGGTTGATATGCGCCGAAAACTCTACGCAGTGTGTCGGATACTTCTCCCAGCGTAGCTCGCCTTCGCAATGCCTCTTTCATGGGGTAAAGGAGGTTCCCGCCTTTGCGTGCGCTCTTCTCTAGATCCGCCAGCGCATCGCTAACTGCCCCTCCGTCTCTGGTCTCCCGAAGAGTTCGCAAACTCGCAACCTGATGCGCCTGCAGCACGGGATCGATCGGAAACACCTCGGGTGACTCGGGAACTTCGTCAGTAAACTCATTGACCCCAACAATTATCTTCGATCCAGAGTCAACAGCCTTCGCATATACGTAAGCGGACTGTTCAATCTCATCTTGCATGAAACCGGATTCGATAGCATTTACCGCACCGCCCAAGGCATCAATCTTTTCCAGATAGTCCCAGGCCATCGATTCGATCTGATCCGTAAGGGTCTCGACAAAATAAGAGCCGCCAAGAGGATCGGGCGTGTCGACTACGCCGGACTCGTATCCGATGATCTGCTGGGTTCTAAGCGCTATCTTCGCAGCCTTCGTTGTAGGAAGACCTAAGGCCTCGTCAAAACCATTGGTGTGCAACGACTGTGTCCCACCCATAACGGCAGCAAGAGCCTGTATTGCCACCCGTACGATGTTTATCTCAGGTTGCTGTGCCGTAAGAGTCGAGCCGCCGGTCTGGGTATGAAAGCGGAGAAGGAGAGACCTCTTGTCCTTTGCCCCAAATCTCTCTGACATAACTTTGGCCCAAATACGTCTCGAGGCACGGAACTTGGCAACCTCTTCAAAAAGGTTGTTGTGTGCATTCCAGAAAAAGGAGAGCCGGGGCGCAAAATCATCAACGTCGAGACCAGCATCTATTGCTGCCTGCACATATGCGATACCGTTGGCAATAGTGAATGCGATCTCTTGCACTGCGGTGGATCCAGCCTCTCGAATGTGGTAGCCAGATATTGAAATCGTGTTCCAGTTGGGAAGATTTTCGTGGCAATAACTGAAAGTGTCGGTTATGAGTCTCATCGAAGGCCTGGGTGGATAGATATAAGTTCCGCGGGCCACGTATTCTTTCAAAATATCGTTTTGAATCGTTCCACGCAGCTCGGATGGCGCCACTCCATCTTCCTCAGCTACCAACTGATAAAGAAGAAGCAAGATTGAAGCTGTCGAATTTATAGTCATAGAGGTTGTCACTGAATTCAAGGAAATATCCTTGAAAAGCATCTTCATGTCCTCTATGGAATCGATTGCCACGCCCACTTTACCTACCTCACCCTCGGCTCGGGGATGGTCGGAGTCGTAGCCCATCTGAGTAGGCAAGTCAAAGGCGCAGCTAAGCCCGGTCTGACCAGCTTTGAGCAGGAATTTGAATCGCTGGTTTGTGGCCTCGGCGGTTCCGAAACCCGCATACTGACGCATAGTCCATAGACGCGATCTATACATGTCCTGGTAGATACCGCGGGTAAACGGCGTGTCGCCTGGGGTGCCCAACTTTTCCTTAGGGTCCCAACTATCGAGATTTTCCGGTCCATAGATAGGCCAGATCTCGATTCCTGAGTCAGTCTGGTGGTTTATTTTCGGCATAATGAAAGACAATAATCGAAAAGGGTCCTGATTCCCATTTGGAACCGGACCCTTCGATCATTTATCAACGCCTGTTACCCAGGGCATGACTTCATGCGTTAACGAGCACCTTTGCATGCGGCATGCACAAATGGTCATACTCCGCGATAACAATTTCATCGACGTCGGGACCACACGCAGGGCAGGTCGGATCTCTTCTCATCTTGAAGGTTCTAAAGGTCTCTTCAAGTGCATCATAAGCCAACAGCCTTCCAACCAACGGATCGCCCAGATCAAGCAAAAGCTTTATCGTTTCCATGGCCTGAATCGAACCAATGATTCCTGGGAGTACTCCCAGCACCCCAGCTTCTGAGCATGAAGGTGCCAACTCTGCGGGAGGAGGCTCGGGAACGAAACAACGGTAGCACGGTCCTACATAGGGATTGAAGACAGTCACCTGGCCCTCAAACCTGAAGATGGAGCCATGCACCACTGGAATTCTCTTCAGAAGAGCGGCATCATTAACAAGGTACCGAGTCGGGAAATTGTCCATGCCGTCGACAATCACATCGTATCCGTCGATAATATCTAGGACATTGTCCGCCCCAAGCCTCACATCATAGGTTGTGACTTCAACGTCGGGGTTTAGAAGTGAAATGGTCTTCTTGGCAGAATCGACCTTCCGCTGTCCGATCCGCTCAACGTTGTGAAGAATCTGTCGCTGAAGATTGGACGCATCAACCTCGTCCATGTCGATAATTCCAATATGTCCAACTCCTGCTGCTGCGAGATACAATGCCGCAGGAGAACCCAAACCACCGGCACCAAGAAGCAAGACGTGCTTGTCGAGGAGCTTCTGCTGTCCCGCTTCACCGACTTCGGGAAGCAAAAGGTGACGCTGATAGCGGTTCCTCTGCTCCGGAGTCAAAGTTTTCGGAGTCACCCACTTTAAGCCGTCGTCTTTCCATTTGTTGAAGCCTCCGGCCATAGACATCACGTGCTGGTACCCAAGCTCTTGAAGTGACTTTGCTGCCAGAGCAGACCTGACACCACCTGCGCAGAATACTACGATCTTTTGCTTCTTATCTGGAATGCGGCCTTCCACCTGTACTTCGAGGTTACCTCTCGGAAGGAACATCGCATTCTCGATGGTGCCCTGTTCGTATTCGTCAGCTTCGCGTACGTCCAAGAACAGCCAGCCCTTTTCGAGCTTCGATGCGCCTACCGTGTCTATTTCTTCAATTTGAGATTTTGTCTTAAGCAATATCTCTCTAAAACTTGCCATGGGTTACGCTCCAGCTATCTGAAAATTCCCTTTATAAAATCCTACCATATTGGTCAACATTCCATGCCCACCAAACATTTCCTAAAATCATTGACAATCCCCTGAAATCACGAAATGGCATCCTTTACCTTTAGCCCATTTCTCTGATCGACGGTCCAAGAGTTCATAAAAAGCCTTAGTTTCTAGACATGGAGTACTACGAACTTTTGGCGAAAAGACGGATGTATCGCCATTTTAGTAGACAACCCGTTCCAGACCCCGTGCTCAAACGCATCCTTGAGGCGGCTACACGAGGCCCCTCAGCAGGGTTTACCCAGGGATTCGACTTTCTCGTACTAAATCAAAGACCGGCACTGGACAAATTTTGGGAATTGGCAATAACAGAGGACTGGAAGGAAAAGACCACTTCACACCAGGGTTTATGGAACGCCCCAGTGGTAGTCCTGCCGTTAGCCAACCCTGACGCCTACCTAAGCCGCTATTCAGAAAAAGACAAGAGCTATGCCAATCTCGTAACTGAGCGAGATTGGCCGATCCCTTTCTGGTTCATTGACACAGCATTTGCGACGATGCTGATGCTTAATTCAGTCGTGAATGAAAACCTCGGCGCCCTGTTCTTTGGTCTCTTCAGGAATGTGGACCTCATTAAGAACGCTTTTCGCATTCCCGACACCTTCCATCCCATCGGAGCTGTGGCAATAGGATTTCCCACATCCGACACCAAATCGTCCTCAGCGAAAAGACCACGAAGGGAACAATCATCGCAGATTCACTTCAATACATTTTCATAACCTTAAGTCAAGGGCGGTTGCGGTAATGAAGGCTTAGAGGATTCATACCCGCACTTCCCACCCTGTCATTGAGTTAGTACGCGACCTTTGGCTTTCGTGCCACATTCGAAACAGATCTAGGTGGTGCTTCTCCAGGGTTCATTCCATCCATCAACGCATGGCAATATGCGATCCTGTGTCCGTCTGCGAGGACCCTGGGCGACGCTCACCTGGCATTCGTGGGCAAAGTGCCCGCGCTAATAGCGGGCAGCTTCCGGTCAACGAATTTTCCGGCCCTATTGTCAATTACCACTCTTCGACTAAATATCAAAATACAATCCATTAGGTCAGCGGATTGTCGATTACTGACAGTCACCATTTAAATTTCTCCTTTACAAATCCCAGAGAATTTGACACACTAATCACTGCTTCTCCGAAGCACACCTGATTACAAATAGGGGGATACATTATGTTGGTTAGTGGTAGCGACTTTAGCGACGGTTCGGAGAACGAATCTCAGGATTCATCTGACCAAAACTTTCTCGCCTCGGCTAAAAAACACCAATTTTGGGAATTTCAGTCGCAAGTCCGCTTCACGAGTTGGAGAGACGTAAACATAGAATCGCTAGGACACGATGCCCGTTCAAGTTACGTCGAAAAGTTCTGGCTCCCTTTCTTGGGACCATCAACAGTATTTTTGGCTAGACGTCTAACCGAAATGCTGGAAAATGAACAATACGGATTTTCAATTGATCTCCAGGAGCTGTCAGTAATGCTCGGCCTGGGACCGAATACAAATAAACAGTCTTCAATCCAAAAGACTCTCAACCGGCTTCTAATATTTGAGCTAGCTCGGATAATGCCGTCCAAGGCAGTTTCAGTACGCCTCAAGCTTCCACCACTGCCACAGCGATACGTAAATAGACTGCCGCAAATGATGCAAGACCTCCATGAAAAAGAAACTCGGGAGGGATCGGAAAATGCTCTCGCA
>SCQM01000148.1 GCA_004298555.1 Actinomycetota bacterium
GAAAGTGACTCCGCTTGGTGCTGCTCCGAAGGGAAGCATCTAATACAGCGAGATGACTGCAGCATCCAATGTGGATGTGGATCAGCAGCGGCAACATCATTTTCGAACATGCACCAGTATCGGGCTTCATAACAAGGGAGAAAGCAATATGCCGGGTCACGCACCTTCCAACATCCGCAACGTAGTCCTAGCAGGTCACAACACGACCGGTAAGACCTCTCTGGCGGAAGCACTCCTTGCAGCTACCGGCGCCGTCACGCGTAAAGGAAAAGTTGATGACGGGACAAGTGTTTGTGATTTCGAACCTGAAGAGATACGCCGCCATATGTCACTCTCACTCTCTCTTGCACCTTTCGAAATCGGTCCAATAAAAGTAAATCTCATTGATGCTCCTGGATACGCAGACTTCATCGACGAACTAAAGGCGGGGTGCTTCGCCGCGGACCTTGTTGCCATAGTGGTGAGCGCAGTCGAGGGGATTGAGGCCCAGACTATCGCTGCATGGGAACTGGCCTCGGAACTTTCCCTTCCACGGCTTGTGATAGTCAACAAGCTGGACAGAGACCGTGCAAGCTTCGACCGGGTTCTCAGTGAGCTTGTAGAGCACTTTGGGGCAGGAATCGCTCCGCTCGAACTCCCAATTGGCGAGGAAAGCAACTTCCATGGAATAGCAGACTTGCTTACTGACACTGCCATCGTATATGAAAACGGAAAGCCGACCGAGGGACCAATACCTGAGGCAATATCTGAATTCGAACATAGGGTGCGCGAACAGCTCGTTGAAGGAATTGTTGTCGGCGATGACGCGCTCATGGAGCGCTATCTTGACGGAGAGACTCCCTCTTCGGAAGAACTTGAAGCAGCATTGGCCAAAGGGGTGGCTGAAGGGACTGTGTTTCCAGTAGTCTGCGTATCTGCGTCGACGGGAGTGGGAGTTGACCGCATAGCTGCTCTCCTTGCCGAACTTGCCCCGTCACCAGCCGGGCGGCCATGGAGCAACGCCACTGACCCCAGTGGCGAAAAACAAATCAACTGCAACCCGGAAGGTCCTGCCATTGCCAGCGTTTTTAAGACTATCTCCGATCCCTATGTAGGCAAGATTTCCCTCCTGCGCCTGGTTTCTGGGACGCTGCACCCGGATTCTGTTCTCATTAACTCCCGCACACACTCGGAGGAGCGTCTGCACACGCTTCAGCTGCTTCGCGGCAAGGAAGCTGCGCCCATCTCAGAAGCACTGGCGGGTGACATAATCGCTGTACCCAAGCTCTCGAGCACCTCTACTGGTGACACTCTCGCTTCAAAAGGAACAAGTGTGGCTTTAGCAATGCCCGAACCTGAACCTGCTGTCCTTTCGATGGCGATCAGGCCCCGCTCCAAGGGCGATGAGGACAAGCTCATGACCGGAATCCACCGTTTGCAGGACGAAGACCCTGCGCTTAAAGTCGAACGCGTCGAAGAAACCCACCAGACGCTCCTGTCAGGAACAGGAGAAATGCACCTGATGGTAACTTGCGAACGCCTGCAAAGAAAGTTTGGTGTTGAGGTCGAACAGGAAGACGTACTCGTTCCCTACCGTGAAACTATTACAAAAGCTACCCAGGCAGAAGGCAAGTACAAGAAACAGTCAGGCGGCCACGGGCAATTTGGCATCGCCGACTTGAAAGTGGAGCCGCTCCCACGGGGTGCTGGATTCGAATTCGTGGATGCCGTCTTTGGTGGGGCTATACCTAAGCAATACCTGCCTGCCGTAGAAAAGGGGGTAATTGAGGCAATGGCTCAAGGTGGCCCCAAAGGATATCCAGTCGTCGACGTGCGTGTTACCTGCTATGACGGAAAGTTTCATTCAGTTGACTCTTCGGAGATGAGCTTCAAAATGGCTGGCGCGCTCGCATTCAAGGAGGCCGTGGCAAAAGGGGATCCAGTAGTGCTTGAACCGATCTCGCGCCTTACCGTCATTGTGCCGTCTTCGATTCAAGGAGACGTTCTCGGCGATCTAAATTCCCGGCGAGGCAAGGTACAGGGAACCGAATCATTGCCGGGTGACCGGCAAAAAATCATTGCGCTGGTGCCAACCGCGGAGATACTTCGCTATGCCATAGATCTTCGAGCCATCACCGGAGCTCGCGGCCGCTTCGCCGCAGAGCACAACCGCTACGACACGCTGCCGGCTCATCTGACGACGAAAATCTCTGCGGTATCTGTCGGCTAGTTGCAACTTTCAAATCTTCGACAATTACGATTTTTGTCCCAGACCTTGCCCCGACAGCCCGCACTGAGCGATTCGTCCAAGAAAGACCAATTCCGCGAAGAATCTGTTTCCATGGAAACTGCCAAGTCGGGGATAGTTGGAATAATCGCACGCAGACGAGTCTGAACGTCTCAATGGGAGCAAAATCCGGGATCTAGCCCATAGTTCTGTAGCAAGCATCGCACAACAGAAGCTAGGATTTTACCTTCTCGTTTTGAAAAAGCGCCAAAGGCCGTCCCCTAGTATAAAGAGACAATTTTCATAATTTCGTTCAGCGCGCAGTTGGGTAGCAGTTGAGAAAAGGCAAGTATGCAATTATGAGTTCAAACCCATCCGATCCAGTTCGCACAAGTGATGCTTCTGCAATCCCGGTAGAACGCCAGTCGAATGTAGGGCTTATCATCGGGGCCCTAATGTTGGCCATGCTCCTATCGGCACTCGACCAAACTATTGTCGCGACCGCTCTCCCCACCATCGCCGCGGACCTGGGAGGATTGAATCATCTGTCTTGGGTAGTGACCGCATATCTGATCACTTCCACAGTTTCAACACCTCTTTGGGGCAAGCTCGGAGATCTTTACGGGCGGAAAAAGCTGTTTCAAATCTCAATTGTGATCTTTCTAATAGGTTCGGCTTTGTCAGGACTCTCCCAAAGCATGATCCAGTTGATAGCGTTCCGGGCTCTTCAGGGGATCGGCGGCGGCGGTTTGATTGTCGGGTCTCAGTCCATCATTGGCGATGTCGTCTCACCACGGGAAAGAGGGAAGTATCAGGGATACTTTGGTGCCGTGTTTGGCCTGTCCTCTGTAGCAGGTCCTCTTCTCGGTGGATTTTTCACAGACAATTTGACATGGAGATGGGTTTTCTATATCAATCTTCCAATCGGAGTACTGGCACTTATGGCAATCGCAGCAGTACTTCATTTACCTAAATCAACCAAATCCCACAGCATCGATTACCTTGGCACAGTTCTTATGGGTGCGGCGGTTACCGGTCTCATCCTGGTCACCACATGGGGAGGTACAACATATCGCTGGCTTTCACCGACGATTATCACTGTCGCGGCCACGGCAGGAGTGTTGATAGTGATCTTCATTCTCGTCGAACGGAGGGCCAGCGAACCACTTATTTCCCTTAACCTGTTCCGGAACCCAATATTCACCGTGACATCGATACTGGGTTTTATTGTTGGTTTCTCGATGTTCGGTGCAATCATTTATCTGCCGACATTTCTTCAGACTGTCTTTGAATCCTCAGCAACTGCGTCGGGACTTCAGCTCCTGCCATTAATGGTGGGACTGGTGGGAGCATCGATCATTAGCGGGCAGCTCATCAGCAAGAGCGGCAGATACAAGATATTTCCAGTTGTCGGCACTGCGCTGGTCGTCGTAGCCTTATATCTCCTTTCTTTGATGACGGCTGACACTACTCTGCTTGAAGCATCAGTTTTCATGTTCATTCTTGGACTAGGCATCGGTGGAGTAATGCAGGTGTTGGTTATTGTTGTCCAAAATGCCGTCCCATACGAATACCTGGGGACTGCCACTTCCACAGCGACTTTTTTCCGGTCCATTGGAGGATCCTTTGGAGTGGCAGTTTTCGGTGCGATTTTCAATGCCCAGTTGACGAAGAACTTGCCAAAATACCTGCCAGTATCGGTCCTGAAAACCATCAAAGGTGGCAATATAGCAACCAGCCCATCGGCACTTAGCCATCTTCCCATCCTTATCAGACATGGCTTCGTCGAGGCATTCTCGCACTCGCTTCATACCGTGTTTCTGGTGGCAGTTCCAGTCGCCATGGTGGCTTTCCTACTCTCTCTGGCCATCAAAGAGGTCCCGCTACGCAAAGCTGCATTCGTCAACACATCGGCCAAGGGCGCCAAACTTGACCGAGATGACAGATGAGAGACCGCTAATTACAGTTGAGATGACCGCCCGCTGCAATTGGAACGTGCCTGCAAGAAGAAACCTCAATGAATGCGGGACGAAAGACCTCCAAAAGCAGTCATTTGTGCCCATCAGCGGGTGAGGCATCCGCACTTCATGGATAAACTTTTGCGGCTGTTCACCAGCTCGACGAAGGACTGCTGAAAGAATCAGTCCTGGCTATCCAGAAGATCCCTAAGCTGCCCTAGCGAAATCTCCTCAGTCTCATAGGAAGAGGCTCCGCCAAAACAGTGAGCGCAGTTTTCCGAATGGCGCCAGGAGCGCAGCAGCTTCGTTTCAGACCTGTTCAAAACTACAGTGAATTCATCACTCCCGCTATCGAAAATCAAGTCAAAATATTCTTCCCATTGGGCAGCGGCGAAATCGGTAGCGGATGCCTGGCGTGTTTGCGGCCGTGGTATGCGTTTGAACTTCAACTTGCCAATATCAAAACACCAAGACGTATGGCATGATTCAAAAAATAACAGGTCGCGATTTTCAGTCATAACTTCCTTTGCTCGACGCCTCGTTCTGCATTCGCTGCCCCTAGCATTTGCTATCAAGATATGTGGACATTTTATGAAAGGCTTTGCGATGCGAATTAGCTTTTATTTTGATCCTTCGTGTCCCTGGACCTGGATGACTTCCAGATGGCTGGTAGAGGTTCAACAATATCGCGATCTTGACATCGCCTGGAAACCTTTTTCTCTTGAAATCAAAAACGCCGGATTTGATGTACCAGCCCAGTATAGACCCGGAATGCGCTTGGGTCTTAGGGCGCTGCGTGTAATTGAGGCTGCAAAAGCAGAAAAGATCGCTGACATAGATTCTGTTGGCCGTTTCTATACAGTCTTGGGCCAACAATTTCACAACCAGGGGCTTGGTGCAAAATCGTCGATTGCGGAAGCCCTTTCCGCCGCAAAATGGCCCGCAGAACTGCATTACAACGAAAATAACGAGGAACTGGATCTTCCAATCCGTGAATCGATGCGCGAGGCAATGGCCCTTTACGGGACCGAAGACACTGGAGTGCCGCTTCTCGTCCTAGAGGAACTGCCGCATCCAGTTACCATATCCGGTCCAATTTTGAATCCCGCCCCCCGCGGAGAAGATGCGGCTTTGCTATGGGACGCGTTCGTGACTGTAGCCAAAAGCCCAAACTTTTATGAGCTAAAAAAACATCGAGACGCAGCTCCCATGTTTGACTAGGCTACGTTGCCCCAGTCGATCAAGAGAGCATCTGACCATAGCCTTTCGATTGCGTAAAACGCCCTGGCCTCTTCACTCATTACGTGGACAACAATTTCGCCATAGTCCATCAATACCCAGGACGCATCACCAAGACCTTCAATCGCCCGCGGCTGAACCCCCGCGGCTGCTTTTAGGGATCTCTCGACCTCCTCGACAATGGTCCTAACTTGGCGGTCATTCGATGCGGAACAAACTACGAAATAATCAGTAATACCCAACAACTCACCTAGCTCCATTACCTTGGGATCTGTGGCTTTCTTTTCAAAGGCAGCACGCGCCGCCAAGATCGCCAATCCTCGAGAACCGCTAGCGGGATAAACTGCAGGAACTTTCCTCAACACATCGGTTTCGTTCAAATTTTTAGTGCTCCTTCCTTGGGTCGCTTTGCATGACTTTTAAAGATGGTGGCCAATGCAACAGTTTGTGATTTGCCGGCACGCGCACCAGACCGGGCAATGTCCTACGCATTCTGTAAATACCTGAATCGCCGGACTATGCACCCACAGCCTTGCGCTGTGAGAAAAGAATTTTTCGGGACACACCGAATCAACTTCGGAGCAGGAGACATGAAGTAATCAGTCAAATCCGTTTCCCGAGAAAGAAGAGTTCTAACATCTACCTACGATACTAGAAACCTTTGCTTGTAATTACAAGCAACTTTGACCAATATTTGCGGTCACTGCTCATCTTGGCCGTAAAGCTTGTGCTCCCTAATGTACTGAATTGCCGAAGCTGGAATCAGGTAATCCAGAGGCCTTCCCTCGATAGCCCGCGCCCGCAAATCTGTGGACGAGATGTCCAGCGAAGGAACCTCCACCTCTAGAAAGTTCCACATCCTGCCCAGATTCTTAGGGCTCGCCGAACCTGGCCGATTAACGATAACAAGGGTAACCATATCGGCTAGATCATCGACACGGTCCCAGGTATCCAATTCAGTGGCAACATCAGCACCTATGATTAAAAAAAGCTCATCGTTGGGGTACTTTTTCTTTATATCAATAACTGTATCGATGGTGTAGGATTTACCGCCGCGTTGAATTTCAAGATCGCATGCCTCTAGTCCTTCAACCCCCGAGACAGCGGCCTCCACCAACGCGAGGCGCTCCTCAGCGGGGTGTACCGTACGCAAGCCTTCCTTTTGCCATGGAATATTCGCCACCACCATTAGCACCTTGTCCAGGTTCGCACCAGCCTTGGCATTAACGGCCGCAGCCAGGTGCCCTACATGTATCGGGTCGAACGTCCCACCAAAAATTCCTATTCGCACTGGCTTGTTTGCCTCATTTTCCATTTAGAGCAGCCACCACGGGGGCGAAGGCTTCCATTTCCTGCTGATGGATAACCCAGTATGAGAACCCAAATTGTTGTCTACGTAACTCCAGGGTTTCGATAATCTCGCTTACCGTGCCTACCAACACTATCGGACTTGCCATAGCCTGGTCGGCAGTAACGCCAAAAGCTGGGGCAACTTCACTGAGCCAAGAATATCCATTGTCTCTCGCTTGCGCCACCAAAGTAAGACACTGAAGCTCAATTTCCTCGAACCTGTTCCCAGCGGACTCCTTTACCCAGGCAACCCTTTCCAGGAAGTTTTCAGGCCCAACCGTTCTAGCAACTTCGGTGCCGATTACACCAGCAGACAAGGAGGGGTTGATTCCTACTATCTGAGCATATCGCGCGGCCAAATCAAGGATCTTGCGTCCACCGCCTCCGATGATAAGAGGTGGTCCTTGGGGAGCATATGGCTTCGGCAGGCCAACGGCACCGTTGACCGAATAATGTTGACCCTCCAACGTCGCAGTGCCCTCCCTCCACAGAGATACCATGATCTCCACAGCTTCGGAAAGCCTGGAAATGCGAACCCCTGGCGGGTCGTAATGAATTCCCGATTGCTCATAATCGCTGCGCCTCCAGCCCGCACCCATACCAACCTCAAGCCTTCCCTCGCTGATCAGGTCCAGTGTTGCCATTTCGCGCGCAAGTAACACGGGATGGCGGTAGTCGTTGTCGAACACTAGAGAACCCACTCGGAGTGTCCTTGTCGCCATGGCTGCCGCCGTCATCGCAACAATGGGTGAGAATTGGCCGTCATCAAGATGATCAGGAACAAAAAGAGTGCTAAAACCCAGCGATTCAGCCTTCCTGGCAATCTCCTGCCATTCCAATCCAGTCTGAGTGGGACTCGAAGCCTGGACACCGAATCTAAATTGCCTCATCTTAGTTCGCCAATCGTTTGAAAGCCTTTGCCGTATCGATATGTACTTGTGTGCATTTTCCAGCAAATTTCAAATTCTAAAAAACCATATATCACTTTTGACCTGCTACTATCGGACCGTGCCTATCTCCGTCGACTGTCATTGTTCGGCCCGCTACGAACAAACTGCCCGCCAAGAGCACCATGGTGAAATCTCCTCTAAATGAATGCACTAGCGCTCCCCTGTCGGATTTTGATCTGAAATAGAACTACATCTCACCTCCAATGGCGGCAAGATGTAGACACAAAACTCAGCGTAATACTTATGAGGCCCGCGTCATCCGTAGACGCTCGTTCGTCTTTGGTAAGAGAAAATCAGAATGATTCCGCATAGAAATTACCCGATTCCGGTGAGAATCAGGAGCGGGCTAGCAAAGCTACCATTATCTTCGACTGGGAGGGCATGGACCAATCGCACCACGAAAAAGCAGCGAGCGTCTTGCGAGCGTTCCCGGGCAAAATCCATCGCCTCTGGAGTACCCCACACAGATCCCAGCTCCTATAAGCAGGTACAGGATCTGTGTTAATTCACTCAAATGGTCTTGGGTGTGAACCATCCGCCAACAGATTTGCGATCAGCCAGTTTTTTTGAAGCTTGCATTACCTGGTCATCCAGGAAAATATCTCAGGTACCAGCGTAAGCTGGCATTAATCTAATAGCTTCAAAAACCCTAAAACCGAATTATTCAAGAAGATGCGCGACCGAGTTCCTGAGAATGCCGTTTCCCAGCACCGCCCATACGATTGAATGAGCAGCCTTTAGGCAAAACCCTTGACCACTCCCCCGCAATAGTGAAATATGGGTTCCGATCATTTGGCTCTAAGTACATCATTGCTGACTACCGGGTGGTTATAATCCAAGGCAGATGTTATGGAAAGCCAAACAAGTGCTAAATCGCGTGATTTTGAACGAAATGAATGAGATCAAGACCGCTTGGGAACGATACATTGCAGAATTACCGCCTGATCAAAATGCCTTAAACAGGGCTGCATTCCACTTGCTGCGCCAGGGTCAGGCTCCTTCAGTCTCGCAATTAGCCGAAATTCTGGATCTCCCGGAGGCACAATGCCGATCGCTGATTAAAGTTATGTTGGCAATAGGGAGTGTGACCATCGACGACGATCGGATAACGGGTGCAGGTGGTCTGTCAATAGTTCCAACATTTCACCAAATTACGTTGGCGGACATCCAACTCTACTGCTGGTGCGCACTGGACACTCTTGGCATCCCTGCCGCGCTGGCTGAAGACGCCGATATAACTTCCGAGGATGGACAGAGTGGCAACAAGCTGAGACTGCGCTTTGAAGCTGGCCGATTAGTTGATTTTCCAAATCCGCTTCGCTTGCAACTAGCTCCACCCGATCAGACAAGACTGCTGTGCGGTGGAACCTGAAGACAGGTCGTATTCCTCCGCTCAGTTGGGCGGACTCCCCCTGAAGGATCCACATGGATCGACATTGACGACGATTTGGTCGACTGGGCAGCGTCGCTGTGGCGAGCATGGATTGGATAACAGTAACAGCCGGTATGGAAGTTCGATTCTTGCAGGATCCCTCGGCAGTGTTGAAAGGGATTGGGTTCAGCAGTCAGTCATGGCCCGAATTGCCCGGCAGAGTTCATTCCTGCGAAGACCCAAATTCCCGATTTTCTTCGTCAGGGCGGAGCGAAGTACCCGCTGGAGATTGTCAAACGAGGCTGCGCATTCCACTTCGAGGTTTTCTTCAGCTCCAAGACGTATCTCGCTGGGTATATCTCGAATCGTTCGTGTCACTGGCGCTACCACGATCCCCGTTAGCACTGGAATGGCTTCGGAGCGGGTCACCACAAGAACCGGCCTGCGTTTATCCTCTGTTTCCGCCCACCAGATGTCGCCCTGAAGGGGAACGACTACCACGATTCCTCTTCGATCATTGCGCGAGTAGCTTCTTCGATTCCTGCAAGCTCTTCCTCTGTTTGAGGTTGACGACGGTAACCCGCAACGATAGCAGAGCCAATGCGTTCCCGGCGGTGGCGCTCCACTAACCACTCAAGTCCAATCCTGACTGCGTCAGAGCGGCTTTGGACTACGCCATCCGCTACCAGTTCATCGACTTCCTCTGCCAAACTTTGGTGCACACGTGTAACAATCTGTGTCATACAATTAGCATAGCATTTCGCAATTATTGAAATATGCCGCTGCATCTTTTTCGGATTATTCGGCAGATCGTATCGGTCAGTCCGCCACAGGCAGATGACCAGGATAGGTTGAGGCAAGAGCTCAGGCGCAGCCCAGCATTACAGATTCTCCCCCAGGAGACTGAAAGACTGGATAACAGTCTCTATATGATAGACAGATGGCGATCACCATTTACGGAGTCTGTGCGGTTTCGTTCATGATGACTATGTATGCACTCGAACAACGAGATCGTCGATTTATCGTGGCGTTCGCCTTCGGCTGTCTCCTGTGAACCTCCCCGCCCTTACGGACGGGGCTTCTGGCCCATCCGCTTGGTTGGGATTACCTGGCATCGCTCCCATCACGCCACCGTGGCCAACGGGCCTGGCACCGACGAATCGGGA